>JANYIU010000307.1 GCA_025361955.1 Holophagaceae bacterium | reverse complement strand
GTTAGTTTTCATGGACTAACATCGGCTCCGGCTCTGCAGCCCCGTCTGCCAGGATCTCCCAGAGGGTGTCCAGGCGTTTCCTGCGGAAGCGCGGGTTGGGGATGCAACGTTCCAAGGCCTCCTTGGAACGCGGGGGGTGCTCAACGCGGGCCAGGATCCAGCGGTTTCCCAGTTCCATGACCGCCGCGACATCCCCTTCATTGCCCCATCGCAGGCGGAGTTCCGACAATTGCCGAGCCTTTTCTTCTGCTCGCGAGCCCAAGCCCATGGCCCTCACCTTTTCCACGATGGGATGGCGTTCCGGTATCCGATAGTGTCGAATGCGGTGCATCAGATGGCGCAGCTCTGAGGGCAGGCTAGCCAGCCTGGGACCCACCACGGGATCATGGTATTTGGCCTCAGCTTCCTCAGCCAGGGCCCGCAGCAGCGGCAAGAGGAGGGTGGCGTCCCGGGCTGCGTAGCTGATCTGACTTTCCCGGAGCGGGCGCAGCATCCAATTGGAGTCCTGCTCCTCCTTGGGGATATTGAGGCCCAGCTTGATGCGGGCCATGGTCTTGAGTCCAGGTTGCGGGTAACCCAGGGCCCGGGCCAGCAGCATGGTGTCCATCACCGAGCAGGGCACCACATCATAAAGGCGCTTGAATACAACCCCGTCACCGGAAACGTCATGGATGATCCAGGGCACCTCCGCCATGGCCTTCAGGGTAGGTTTCATCAGACTGTCGAGGGCGATGGGGTCCACGAGCCAGGCACGGTCGTGGGTGGCGATCTGCAGCAGGGCCATTACGCAATGGTGCATACCGGTGAGGCTGCACTCGATATCCACCGCCAGAATATGGGCTTGGAACCAATGGATCATTGCTTCCCCGAGTTTCTCGGGGGTATCGACAAAGGTGATGGGCAGGTCGAAACGGTCCGGCGACATTCCTCTAGTGTGCAGGAAAAGAACCCGTGGCGGGAATCACGTACACTCGAGAGCACAGCAAATCAATGACAAGGCCTTACTCTTTACGCCCTTTACGACCGCATTTCTCGGCGAACTCGGCGACTAGACTCGGCTTGCCGCCATGGCGTGGAGCGGTCTGGACCGTCTTCTTCGCGTGGCCAGCCTTCATCATCATGCAAGCGATGGTGAAGCGCGAATCACCGGCCGAGTTGCTGCTGGATAGCCCCCAGCAATGCGACTGGAGCGGTCACGGCCCGCAGGATGCCCAAGCCGAGGCTCACGGCTACCCAGCCGGTTTTCTGGAGGGCAGCGAATTCAAGATCCGTGATGCCTCCCTCGGGACCGCTGGTGCAGGCGATCGCCTGGCGTTCCAGCGTTGGATTGCGCGCGTCCGTTGGCCGTTCGTAGGCCACCCATTTCTGGGGGAGATCCACGGCCAGCAGGGCCTCGAAGGGCAGGGGCTGGCCCAGTTCCGGGATGCAGGTCCGATGACTCTGCTCGCAGGCGGTGAGGACGATGCGCCGCCAGCGGTCAATCCTGGCCAGGGTCTTGTGGGCATCGTACTCGCTACGCGCATAGATCACCGGCTGGAGGCTGGCAGCCCCCAGCTCCACCAGGGGCGGGAGCATCTCGTCCACCAGGCTCAATTGAGCGGTGACGGGAAGCCAGGCTTGGATGGGAATCGGCGCCTCGCGGGCCTCCTCCAGGGGCGCCACAAGCCTAGCCACAGCGAGCTCCCTGCTCGCCTCCACCAAATCCGCGCGCCATCCCCCGGAAGGCAGGACCACTTCCAGCGGGTCCCCCGGTTGCAGACGAAGCACGTGCAAATGCTGTGCCTGGGTCCGATCCAGGGACACCAAGGTGCCTTCCTGGAGTTCTCCGATGCCCGGGACGAAGAAACGTGGCAAGCTCATGGGTCCAGTTTGGCTTCGGATCAACGGGAGGACAAGTGATGCAGGTCTGGCACCACCCCCTGGAAGCGGCTCCGGTCTTTGGCGCCACCGTCGTCACCCTGGGCATCTTCGATGGCGTCCATGCGGGTCACCGGGCCATTCTCGAGGAGGCGGGCTGCAGCGCCAAGGCCCGAGGCATCCCGGCCGCAGTGGTCACCTTCGATCCCCATCCCTCGGTGGTGTTGGCTCCGCAACACAAACCCAAGCTCTTGATGACCCTGCCCCAGCGTTTGGCCGCCTTCGAAAAAACGGGCATGGACCTAGCCTGGGTCATTCCCTTCAGCCGCGCCCTTTCCGAACTGTCGCCCGCGGAGTTCCTCGCGGGACTGCAGCGCGCCTTGGCCCCCGTGGAACTGCACGTGGGCAAGGCCTTCCATTTCGGGCACGAGCGGAAGGGGGATCTGGAGGTGCTGAAGGCCTGGGGTTCCCGCGTGGGTTGCGAGATCCACGGCCATGCCTTGAAGGCCACGGATGGCGGCTCGCTTTCGTCCACCCGCGTTCGTCAGGCGCTGGATCGAGGCGCTGCTGAAGAGGTCGAGGCCCTCCTCGGCCATCCGTACATGGTTTCAGGCATTGTGGTGGAAGGGGACCGCCGGGGCCGTCATCTGGGCTTCCCTACGGCGAATCTGGCCTGGGACCAGGAACAGCTCCCCGCCAATGGGGTCTACGTCACCGAGGTCTGGGGCGGTCACATCCAAGGGGTGAGGTTGGGCGTCACGAACGTCGGCGAAAAGCCCACCTTCGAAGGGTCTAAGCTGACGGTGGAGACCTTCATCCCGGACTTCGAGGCCGACTTGTATGGGGCGCACCTGGAACTGGGCTTTCTGCACAGGCTTCGAGCAGAACGCCGGTTCGACAGCATCGACGCACTCCGGGCCCAGATCGCGGAGGACGTGCTCCTGGGGCAGGCCTGGTGGGCGGAACACCCCAGAAAACGGCAACAGAGTTCGTAACGAGGGCGCCATGAACGACCGAGCCAAGGTGGTTTCCATTCACGCGGGCCGCATCCGCGAGTACACCGAGGTGCAAGGGAAGCCCTGGCGCTCGGCCATCGCCAAGGAATCCTTGCTGGTTCCTGTTTTCCTAGGGACGCTGGGGCTGGCTGGAGATCAGGTGGGAGATCCGAAGCGCCACGGGGGCCTGCACCAGGCGGTACTGGCCTACCCTGCGGAACACTACGCGCTCTGGAAAGCGGAACTGGGACTGGACGCAGGCCCAGGGGGATTCGGGGAGAATCTGGCCCTGAGAGGGTTCACTGAGGACGAGGTCTGCATCGGGGACACTTTCGAAATCGGCCAGGCGGTCCTGCAGGTGTCCCAGCCCCGACAACCCTGCCATACCCTGGCCAGGCGTTGGGCCTGCCCCGAACTGATCAGCGCAGTGTGGAAGACGGCACGAGGCGGCTGGTACTGCCGCGTGCTGCGGGAGGGCGAGGTGCAGGCTGGACAGTTCCTGCTGCTGGTGCAGCGCCCCCACCCTGGCTGGACCGTGGCCCGCGTGCTAAACGCCTCTCATGGC
>JANYIU010000289.1 GCA_025361955.1 Holophagaceae bacterium | reverse complement strand
TGATCTCGGCGGCCGGGAGGTAGCGATCATGGCGATTCCAGCTGCCCTTGGGCATCCCGCCCGTGGTCTCCAGGTCCAGGACGGCGAAGGACAGATCGCGCAGGGGGGGTGCCTCAGCCGGTGGCAGCAGCATGGGCCATCTTTTACCCGCTGATCAAGGTCTTCAAACCTTCCCGGAACAGGACCTCGGCTTTGCGCCCAGTGCGGCGCTGAACCTTGCCCAGGCCGAAGGAGGGGTGATCCATCCAGGCGCCTTCTTCCCACTTTTCCGCGATGTTGTAAGGGCGGGCCTTGGCACCGGCCTGATCCTGGATCATCAGCTCCTGGAACCGGGAGGGGCTGGTGGTTGGCCTGGGCGCCGCCCCCGTGGCCATGCGTGGCGATCTGGCGGCCGAAACCGCACTCACCGGCTTTTCCGAGCGGAATTTGTGCACAGAATTGCAGTTCGCGCAGATCAGCTTTTCCGGGATCCCGTCGGTGATGGAGAGAATCCGATGCCGCGTTTCGCCCTTGCAGCGCCCACAAGGGGCATCCACATCCATTCCTGCGTAATAGCTCTTCGTCATGCCCACAGTTTAGCGTGACTAAGGGGAACGTTGACCAATAAGACACCCTGTAAAACATCGGCGACAAGCACGCCGGGTTCCACCTATCCTGGGAGCGTGACTGAATTCACCACGGCGTGTCCCCGTAACTGCACCAGTACCTGCACCATGAGGGTACGGGTGGAAGCGGGAAGGTTGGTGGCCATCGATCCCCATCCAGGGAATCGGGCCACGCCTGATGGACCTTGCCTGAAAGGTCTCAGCTACCTGGAGCGCATCTATTCGCCCCAGCGGATCCTCCATCCTTTGCGAAAAACGCGAACGGGTGACTTTGAACGGATCCTCTGGGAGGACGCCCTTGATCTCATCGCGGAGCGCTTGCGCTCAGCCAAGGCCAAGGCCGGTCCCAGGAGTGTCCTCTATTACTCCGCCAGCGGCACCAAGGGGCTTCTGAACGGCTGCGGCATGGCTTTCTGGCGCCTGTTCGGAGGCTGCACGACAACTTATGGCGATCTCTGCTGGCCAGCGGGGCTGGAGGCGACGCGCTTGACCCTGGGTGACAACCGGAACAGCGCGCCTTGGGATATCGCTCATGCCAGGCTGATCGTGATGTGGGGGAAGAATGCTGCCGAGACCAATCTCCATCAGATGCGTTTCGTGGAACAGGCGCTGGAGAAAGGCGCGACCTTCGTGGTGGTCGATCCGCGGCGCACCCAGACCTCGGAACGGGCCCATCTCCTCCTCCAGCCCAAACCCGGCACGGATGGGGCGCTGGCCTTGGGGCTGGCCCACCTGATCATCGAAGCAGACCTCGTGGATCGCGACTTCATCGAAGCACATGTGCTCGGCTACGAGGCCTTCGCCGAATCCGTGCAGGCCTGGACACCCGCCCGCACTGCGGCGGTCACCGGCGTCCCGGAAATCCACCTCCGGCGGCTCGCCCAGGATCTTGGCCGGGTGAAACCCGCCACCATCTGCGCCGGTTTCGGCATGCAGCGCTACACCAACTCCGGCCAGACCCTGCGGGCGATCATCGCCCTCCTGGCCATCACCGGAAACTTCGGTAAGCCAGGCTCTGGGTGGCTCTACGCCAACCTTGCGACCCAAATCTTTGGCCCGTTGAAGGATCCCCTGGACTGCTATCCCCCCGAAGAGCAGGGCGGCATCGTCCGGGTCTCCCTCAGCACCGCTCGCCTAGGGAAGGATATGCTCGCCCAGCACGATCCGGCCCTTGGCTTCGCCTGGGTGGAGCGAGGCAATCCCATGAGCCAGAACCCCGATACCAGCACGCTGCGGGAGGCCTTCCGGCAGCTCGATTTCCGGGTCGTGGTCGATGAACAACTTACGGATACGGCCCGGGAGGCTGATCTGGTGCTGCCCAGCAAGAGCCTTTTCGAACAGTCGGATGTGATCGGTGCTTACTGGCACGGCTACTTGCAGCTGCGACAGAAGGTGATCGAGCCCCCGGGCGAGGTGAAACCGGAAACCGAAATCTACCGCGAGCTGGGAGCTCGCCTTGGCATGAGTACAGAGTCGCTGGATGCCATCCTGCCCCGGGCCGGGGACGCCGCTGTGGAGGCTTGGCTGCAGGCCCGGCTGGACCCCTTCGCGATTACCCTGGACCAGTTGCGGGCAGGACCCGTGCTCGCGCCCGGCTCGGAGGAAGTGGCCTTCGCGGATGGTCGCTACACCACGCCTTCCAAACGCATCGAGCTATTCAGTCAGGAGGCCGAGCGCCGCTGGCAGGTCGAGCCCCTGCCTACCTACCATGAACCCCAGGAATCCAACGCAAGCGGGCAAGGGCGCTATCCCCTGCAGCTCCTTACGCCAAACACCAAGAATGGCATCCACAGCCAGTTCCTCAACCTGGAGGTCATCCGCCAGTTTGAACCGGGGCCGGTGCTCTACATGGGGCCGGAGGACGCCGAAGCCCGGGGGCTGCGGCACGGGGATCAGGTGCGCATCCACAACGATCGCGGGGAACTGAGCCTGCCCCTGAACATTGATTTCGGCCTCCGCAGCGGTGTGGTAGTCGCATTCAATGGTTGGGATCTTCAGAGCGGCGGTACCGTGAACCTGCTTTCGGTAGGCCGGGAGACGGACATGGGCCACGGCGCGGCCTTCCACGACAACGTGGTGGAAGTGGAAAAGGCAAGAAAAAAATGAGCCACCAAGCCATGAAGGCACGAAGAAAAGAGGGAACTGCCGGAATGCTTTCTTTGGGTGTTCGTGTCTTTGCGACTTTGTGGTGAAACATGACCTTGGGTTTTGTTTTCGATCTCAATCGCTGCACCGGTTGCCAGGCCTGCGTGCTGGCCTGCTGGATGGAGAACCGCCAGCGGCAAACGCAGAACTGGCGCCAGGTCCACACCTTCAACAGCTTTCACCACCCCGAACAACCCTGTTTCCAGCTCACCCTAGCCTGCCACCACTGCGCGCACCCCGCCTGTCTGGCGCAGTGCCCCGCCAAGGCCTACACGCAGGATGCCAAGACCGGTGCGGTGCTCCTCCACCCAGAGCGCTGTTTAGGGTGCCGCTACTGCACCTGGGCGTGTCCGTACGATGCCCCCAAGTTCAGCGTTTCGACCGGCATCGTCGAGAAATGCACCTTCTGCGCGGAGCGGCTGGCCGAAGGCCTGGAACCAGCCTGTGTGGCGCGCTGTCCGGTGGGAGCCTTGGGGCTGGATCCTGAGCGCAGCCAGGAGGGCGCAGTGCGTGTTCCGGGGTTCCCCTTGGCCGAGCTCAAACCCGGAATCCGTTTCATACCCTTGCGCCGCGAGTTGCCTCCCGAAGTCACCGCCCCGCCTAACCGCATGCAAGGCTTCATAGAGCACCTGATCGCGCTGCCCCCGCCCAAGATCACCCTGCGGGGTGAGTGGTCCCTGGTCCTCTTCACGACGTTCCTTGCCATCCTGGTGGCCTGGCAAGCCGCTTCGCTCCTGCACGGACCAACGCTTCGCCCTTGGCTCTTCCTGCTCCTGGGGGCCAGTACCCTGGCCCTTAGCGCCTGGCATCTGGGTCACCCCGAGCGGGCCTGGCGGGCGCTGCTGAACGTCGGCACCTCCTGGCTCAGCAGGGAGATCTTGCTGTTTTCGGCCTTCCTGGGGATCGTGGGGCTGCAGGCGCTCTGGTTTGCGGATACCCGCGCCCTGGGCCTGATTGCGGCAAGTACCGGATTCGCGGCCCTGTTCGCCGTGGATCGCATCTACCGGGTGGCCCTCAGGATGGGCCCCTGGAACCTCCACAGTGCCCACGTCTTCCTGAATGGGCTTTACCTACTCGGGTGGTTGGCGTCCCTCTGGCCGCTTATCGTCCTGGTCGGGACCCTCAAGCTGCTGCTCTACCTGCACCGGAAATGGCGCGGTGTCCAGACCCCAAAGCCTTTCCTCAGCAGCGTCCGGGTGCTGTTTGGGTTCGTTCTCCCCTGGCTGCTCCCGCCAGGGTTCAGCGCGCTGGCGGCCGTGCTGGGGGATCTCGTGGACCGCTGCGAGTACTATTCCGAG
>JANYIU010000276.1 GCA_025361955.1 Holophagaceae bacterium | reverse complement strand
CCCTGTGGCCGTTAGGAAACCGCCCAGACCCGCGCCCGCCGCCCGCACCTGTTCAGCCAGCGTGCCTTGGGGAATCAGCTCGACTTCCGTCTCGCCCGCATTCATTTGTCGCTGCGTCTCCTGATTCAATCCGATGTGGCTTGCGATGATCTTCTTGAACTGCCTGGTCTGGATCAGATGACCCACACCGGTGATTTTGCCGGTCTTGAGATCGTGGACCGCGGTGTCATTGCAGATCAATGTCAGGTTTTTGGTGCCCTTCGCCTTCAGGGCCTGGATGATGGTGTGCGGCGACCCGCAGGCCATGAATCCGCCCACCATGAGGGAGTCTCCCTCCCTGATCCTGCTGGCGGCGTCTGCCGCGGAGATGATGGGTTTTTCGATCACCGGGTCCTCCTGTGCTGACGATGCATTCTGGAATGGGTCATCGAGCGACCTTCTGCTCAATGACCCGGTCGACGATGAAGGTGGCGACATGGTCGGCATAGGTGCCTTTGCCGAAGCCCCCGTCGTAGCCGAGTTCCACCGCAAGCTGGTTGCCGATGCGTGAGCCACCCACGCAGACGATGAACTTTTCGCGCAAACCCTTGGCTTGGAGCAACTCGATGAACTCCACCAGGTTCTGGATGTGCACATCTTTCTGGGTGACGATCTGGGAGATCAGGATCGCATCGGCCTTCACCTTGACCGCGTAGTCGATCAACTTCTCGTTAGGCACTTGGGCGCCCAGGTTGTAGGCCTCAATCTCGCTGTAGCGTTCCAGTCCGTAGTGGTGGTTGTAACCCTTCATGTTCATGATGGCGTCGATGCCGACCGTGTGGGCATCGAAGCCCGTGCAGGCTCCCACTACGACCACTTTGCGCCCGATCTTCTCCTTGATGACCTCGCAGGCCTCGTCCATGGAATAAACCTTGTCGCCGGTGGCCTCCTTGATGCGGACGGTATCGAAGTCGATGCTGGTCTCGGTCTTGCCGTAGGCCACGTAAAAGGAGAACCCTTCCGCGAGCGCGTGTGAGTGTGTGATCTCGGTGTGTTTGAAGCCCAGCTTCTCCACGAAGAGTCGGGCCGCCTCTCGGCCCTTGGGTCCATCCGGCACAGGGAGTGTGAAGGAGAGTTGAACAGCTCCATCATCCAGGGTATCGCCATAGGGTCTGATGATCATTTCGTCTCCTGATACTAAAAAATTTCACCACTAAGAGGCCAATAACTTTTTTGCTTTGTCTTTCCCTGGTGGCTTGGCGTCTTAGGGGTTCTCATTCTCCTAGCCTTCCAGTCCGAGTTCGTTCTTGAGATAACTCTCGAAGGGGTTGTAGTACTCGGGGCCCTTCTTGACCAGTCCATCGAGACCCTTGCCCATATCGCGGGGACGCTTGATATCCGCAAACTGGCCTTGCTCGATAGCCGGCATCAGGCCGACCTTATCGACGGTCTCCATGAACGCTACCGTCTCCTCCAGCACCTGCTGGGCCCGCCGAACGATGAGGCCATCCTTCTTGAATTCGATCTCGCCGGCGAGATCCTCGATGTTGTTGAAGACGTACTTCGCATTCTCCAGGGCGATGGAGCGATCCATCATGAAGGGCGTGTGGATGGCCTCGGTCAGCATGCCCAGGAGGTGGATGCCCTGGTTCGTGACCTTGGAGACGAAATTGAAGAGTGCATCCTGCACTTGGCCTTTGAAGATGTCGCCGGTCATGAATTTCGTGGGGGGCATGTATTTCAGGGGCGCCTCGGGGAAGATCTCCCTGGCCATCTGGGCCTGGGCGAGCTCGAACAGGAAGCCGTTCTTGAGGGTGGGATTCATCTCGAAGGCATGACCCAGCCCCATCAGTTTCGCCGGCAGACCCGCCTCGAAGGCGAAACGCTCGTTGAGAAACTGGCTGGCCAGCACCGTGTAGGCCTTCTCCACGGCATCGCTGGTGGTGAGGTAGTTGTCTTCGCCGGTGTTGATGATGACCCCCGCGAAGGCGTTGATCATGCGGCTGAACTTCTGGTCCACGAAGGTGCGGTACATATTGATGTCGCGGAAGAGGATGCCGTACATCGAATCGTTGAGCATCATATCCAGACGCTCCAGGGCCCCCATTGCGGCGATTTCAGGCATGCAGAGTCCAGAGGCGTAGTTGGTCAGGTAGATGTAGCGCTGCTCTCGCTCCACCACCTCGTCCAGGGCCGCACGCATGATCCGGAAGTTCTCCTGGGTGGCATAGGTGCCACCGAAACCCTCGATGGTGGCGCCGTAGGGAACGTAGTCCAGGAGACTCTGGGCTGTGGTCCGGATGACGGCGATGACGTCAGCGCCTTGGCCCGCAGCGGCTTGAGCCTGCTTGACATCCTCATGGATGTTCCCGGTGGCAACGATGACGTAGAGCAAGGGAGAGGTGTTACGTCCCTCGAACTGCTTCAGCTTGGCCTCCCGGTGGGCGCGATTGCGCTTCACGCGAACAGAAAAGCTCCGGACCAATTCCTGGGCCTTCCGGTCGATGGCCATTTTGTCACCTAAGGGAAGATCCGCGATTTTCATTCCCTCTGCAATCTTCCGGTTCAATCCATCCACAGACTCGCCGGTCTTCAGGAGAGCATTCACGTAATAGGTGACAGCGCCATTCTCCAGCTTGCTTTTGAGTTGGTCCACGATCAGATTGGGCACAGGCACCCCATCCACGTCGGCGCCATCGGCCCCAGCGAGGCGCAGCGTGGCGCGTTCCACGGTGACCGTGGTGTGCTCGGCGATGAAGTCCTGCACCGGGCTGACGATGCGCTTGGCGAGTTCTCTCGCCCGTTCAATCCGCTTTTCGGACAGAGCCAGCTTGCTTTCCATGGTCACTCCTGTGCTCAGTTTCTTTCCTGGAAGTAGTACTCGGCTCGCTTTGAGACGACTGGATCCATGCCCAGCAATGTGGCCACGGCGATGGCATCGGAAACGGCCTGGGTGCCCTCGTCGGTCACGAGGCGGTGGCCCATGTGCCGGTTGATGAGTCGGATGCGCTCATCGAGGGACACCCCCTCGGCCTCGTGGAAATCCAGACTCGCGCGATCCAGACCCTGCATCCGCAAATACCGGGTGGCAGGCAGTCTCCGGACTCCTCGAAAATGGGTGGAAAAGAGGGCGACGATGGCAGGATGGTCGGCCATAGCCTCGATCACGGCAGAAATAAGGGCCTCGGCCTCGTGGGAATTCGTGGTGCGGGCGAATTCGTCGAACAGGGCCAGGGTCGGTTCCTGGAACGATTGCCAAGCTTGGGTGAGCTGGCGGATCTCGAACCCGAACCCTGAAAGCCCCTGGGTGGCATCCCTGGTGCATCCTTCCCCGAGGTAGTGGAAATGACGAAAGAGGCGAGTTTCGAAATGGGCGGCGGGCACGAACAGGCCCGTTTGCGCGCAGAGCTGGAGGAAGGCGAAGGATTTGAGCACCACGGTCTTCCCGCCCATGTTGGAACCGAAGACCACTGTGACGCTGCTATCGAGGAGCATATCCAAGGGCGTGTACGGCGTGCCCATGGCTCGGCAGGCCTCCTCGCAGGGCAGGAAACGCCCCTCCTGGATGCGGATGCAGCCCTCCGTCAGGCGCGGCCGCGTGAGTCCATACTCCCTGGCCAACCGGGCCCGGGCTAGGGCGAGATCGAACGCCTTCACGCTCTCCAGGTACTCGAGGAACCTTGGCAGTTCCTGTCGCGCCGCTTGGGAGAGGGTTTCAAGGACGTTCTCCTCGCAGGAGCGTTCCCGGGCGAGGAGGGCCACGC
>JANYIU010000260.1 GCA_025361955.1 Holophagaceae bacterium | reverse complement strand
GGTGCTGGGCGGCCACGCGGTCCTGGCCGTGGGTTACAACCAGAAGACCAAGCGGTTCCTGATCCGCAATTCCTATGGTTCCGAATGGGGGCTGAAAGGCTATTTCACGATGCCCTTCGACTACCTCCTGGATGGCGATCTGGCCGATGATTTCTGGACCATCCGCACGGTCATCTGAGCACAACGATGCGGAAGCGCAAAGCCCACCATGCCCTTCTTCCTCCGGGATCCTCCGCCGCCCTCCGCGCCTCCGCGTTGAGCTTTTTCCCTCAAGACCAAACGCCCAACGCTTGAGCAGATAGGCAGGATTTCAGCGTAACTTTTGCGCAGGAAAAGACAAAGTTGAAGATGAGTAGTAGGCGCAAATTGCGTTCATTGCCTGTGACAGAAACTCAAGGGCAGGTGGTTTGATTGCGGAAGGGAAAAGCTCAACGTGGAGGCATGGAGAAAAGAGCGAGGATCCCGGAGAAAAAAATCTTCCTCTGGGACCCTCCGCCGCCCTCCGCGCCTCCGCGTCGAGCTTTTTCCCTCAAGACCAAACGCCTGACACTTCAGCAGATAGGAAGGATTTCAGCGTAACTTTTGCGCAGGAAAAAACAAAGTTGAAGAGTAGTAGTAGACGCAAATTGCGTTCATTGCCTGTGACAGAAACTCAAGGGCAGGTTGTTTGATTGTGGAAGGGAAAAGCTCAACGCGGAGGTACGGAGAAAAGAGTGAGGATCCCGGAGAAAAAAATCTTCCTCTGGGACCCTCCGCCGCCTCCGTGCCTTGTATGTTTCCCCTGTTCCAAGTTCCCCCTGAAGCACCCAACTTTACGGGGGGTAACTTTGCGAGCAAACGGAGGGATGGAGTTGCTTTGCGCCAAGGCACTGAAACAAATGCCGTCGCGGAGATTCAACCCATCCCTCCTCCCGTGCTACACCAGAAGACCGGTGACAACCTTGACTAAGGAGTCGCATTCGCAAGAGTGGTCACGGTGCGCACGTTTGAAGCATAAGCCTTCTCCCCCGAAATGGGAGGCTCCAATAGCAATGGGGCTCAAGGCCTAGCTGCACCCCGTAGTGGCGCCGCAGGTCTGGCACTTGAGGCAGGCGCCGTTTCTCACCATGGTCAGGTGGCCGCATTCCGGGCAGGGATCGCCGGTATAACCTTTTTCCCGCGCCACCTTGTAAGCGGAGACAGGGGACTTGGCTTGGCCTGCGGCGGCATGAGCATGAATGGGGAGAAGTTCAGGCGTCTGCGCGGAGGGGACCTGAGTCTCGGGGAACAGCGGGGTCATGCCGCCGCTGCCACCGTTGGAGTAAGTGGCGCCCACGCTCTCGGGCTTGCGGTTGGCGGTCATCTGCATGAGCTGCTCGGGCTCCACCTGAGCCAGCTCGTAGCGACCCAGGTAGCTGATGGCCAGTTCCCGGAACACGAAGTCGATGAGGCTCGTGCTGAACTTCACGGTATCGCTGCCCAGCACCATGCCGTTGGGTTCAAAGCGCGTGAAGATGAAGGCGTCGCAAAATTCCTCGAGGGGCACGCCGTACTGGAGGCCCATGGACACGGCGATGGCGAAGCAGTTGAGCACGGCGCGGAAGCCTGCGCCCTCCTTGTGAATGTCCAGGAAGATCTCGCCCAGAGTTCCGTCCTCATGCTCGCCGGTGCGGAGGTAGAGCTTGGTGCCGCCAATGTTGGCCGCCTGAGTGTAGCCACCGCGGCGGTTGGGGAGCTTCTTGCGGTAGGTGCGCACCATCTGCTGGGCCATGCTCTGAGCGATGGCCTGGGCCTTCTCGGCCCTGGAGGCCTCTTCGTCCGCCAAGGTGTCCAAGCCTTCCAGCTGGTCCAGGTTCGTGGCCAGGGCTTGGCTCAGTTTGCTGCCATCGCGGTAGATGGCCACGGCCTTGAGCATCAGCTTCCAGGAGGCCTCGTAGACAGCGCCTACCTGCTCCACGGTGTATTCCGAGGGGAGGTTGATGGTCTTGCTGATGGCGCCGCTGAGGAAGGGCTGGGCGGCCCCCATCATCTTCAGATGGCCTTCGGGCGCGATGTAGCGCTTGCCCTTGCGGCCGCATTTGTTGGCGCAGTCGAAGATGGGCAGATGCTCGGCCTTCAGGTGCGGCGCCCCTTCCACGGTCATGGCACCGGTGAGGGCCTCCATGAAGGTGTCCGTGACCTCGTCGCCGAAGTCCTTCCGGAGCCGTTCCTGGTTCAGCACGAAGGAGGGATCGAAGGCGGTGGGGAGTTTCTCCTCGATGGCCTTCAGCTCCTCCTCAGTCCAACCCTTGGCCAGGAACTGGGTGCGCGTGATGCCCGGAGTGTTCTCGGTGATCTCCAGCCAGCCCACGACGTAGCGCTCCATGTCGCGGATTTGATCGGGATTGTAGCCCAGCCGCGCCATAGCTTCGGGAATGGCGCGGTTTACCAGCTTGAAGTAGCCGCCACCTGCCAGCTTCTTGAACTTCACCAGGGAGAAGTCCGGCTCAACGCCCGTGGTGTCGCAATCCATGAGGAGGCCGATGGTGCCCGTGGGGGCCAGTACCGTCACCTGGGCGTTGCGGTAGCCATGCTTCTCGCCCAACTCCAGGGCGCGGTCCCAGCTCTCCCGGGCGGCCTCGACAATGCGCTTGGGGACGCCCTTGCCATGGAGGCCCTGGGGCATGATGTAAAGATTCTCGTACTCGGAGGCAGGGGCGTTGTAGGCGGCGCGGCGGTGGTTGCGGATCACCCGCAGCATGGAAGCCTTGTTGCGTTCAAAGCCCGCGAAGGTGCCCAGTTCGGCTGCCATTTCAGCGCTGGCAGCGTAGGCGTCGCCGGTGAGGATGGCCGTCAGGGCGGCGCACCATTGGGTGCTTTCCTCGCTGTCGTAGGGGATGCTCATGCGCATCAGCATGGCGCCCAGGTTCGCGTAGCCCAGGCCCAGGGTGCGGAAATCATGCGAGAGCTGGGCGATGGTCTCGCTGGGGAATTGGGCCATGAGCACCGAGAGTTCCAGCACGACGGTCCAGAGCCGGATGCCGTGGCGGTAGCCTTCAAGGTCGAAGCCGCCGTCGGGGGTGAGGAAACTGCACAGGTTCAGGGACGCCAGGTTGCAGGCGGTGTCGTCCAGGAACATATATTCGCTGCACGGATTACTGGCATTGATGGGGCCGTCCGCGGGGCAGGTGTGCCACTCGTTGATGGTGGTGTTGAACTGGATGCCGGGGTCGGCGCAGGCCCAGGCGGCGTAGCTGATCTTCTTCCAAAGTTCCCGAGCCTTTAGGGTCTTGGCCACCTTGCCGTCAGTGCGGCGCTTGAGGTTCCAGTGGCCGTCTTTCTCCAGGGCCTGCATGAACGCATCCGGCACGCGCACGGAGTTGTTGGAATTCATGCCGCTCACGGTGTGGTAGCCCTCACCATCCCAGGTGGTGTCGTACTGCTTGAGGTCGCGCTCAAAGTCACCCGTGGCGAGGCGGCCCAGGCACTGGGCCAGGAACGCTGGGGGCACGCCCTCCTTCTTGGCGTGAGCCATGGCCTTGCGGAGCTGCTCGTTGTTCTTGGGCTCCACCTCGCGGGTAGTGCTGCCTTCCACAGCCTCACAGATGGCGTTCCAGTGCTTGTTCAGCAGGATGGAACCTGCAGCCAGCATGGCCACCTTCCGCTCCTCGTTCACCTTCCATTCCACGAAGGTCTCGATGTCGGGGTGGTCCAGGTCCAGGCAGACCATCTTGGCGGCCCGGCGCGTAGTGCCGCCGCTCTTGATGGCGCCCGCGGCGCGGTCGCCCACGGACAGGAAGCTCATGAGGCCAGAGCTCCGCCCACCGCCGGAGAGGGGTTCTTCGGAACCGCGCACCTTGGAGAAATTGCTGCCGGTGCCGCTGCCGTACTTGAAGATCCGAGCCTCGCGAGTCCAGAGATCCATGATGCCGCCAGGATTCACGAGATCGTCGTTCACGCTCTGGATGAAGCAAGCGTGGGGTTGCGGACGCTCGTAGGCGCTGGTGGAAGTCATCATCTGGCCGGTCTTCGGATCCACGTAGCTGTGGCCCTGCGCTGGCCCACTGATACCGTACGCGAAGTGAAGGCCCGTGTTGAACCACTGCGGGCTGTTGGGTGCGCACATCTGGTTGGCCAGCATGTAGACAAGCTCGTCATAAAAGGCTTGGCCGTCCTCGGGCGCATCGAAGTAGCCGTGCTGCTCGCCCCAGTAGCGCCAGCAGCCCGCTAGACGATGGAAGACCTGACGCGCGTCCTTCTCTCCGCTATTGCTCGCGTCGATGCCTTTCCGGCGGAAGTACTTCTGGGCCAGGATATCCACGGCCACCTGGGACCAGCCCTCCGGCACCAGCACATCCTGGGCCTCGAAGACCACGGAGCCATCCAGCTTGGTGATCCGGCTGGTGCGCGGAACAAAGGGAATGCCTTCCAGGGGCTCGTGTCCAGCTTTGGTGAAGTAGCGGGTGATCTTCATGAAGGGTCCTCGGACAAAAGCAAGGCTGGCGCGAGTGCGCCCGAAAAACGTTCTATTCATCTGTGCAACGGATTCAGGCCCCAGGGTTCGGGGCAATTCCGTCGAACCTCTAGGGGTTGTGTCGGAAGGAAAGAATCACCCCAAGATCTTGTGGTGTCAAGGGGCGAGGGCGACCTTTTTTCTCGAGATCAGCCAATAGGCGTGAGGTGCAAGGATTTGCCCCGCATTCCTGGCCAGGAGCGCGCTCCCAGGATACTCTGGAGTCAAGCCGGGCCCCATGCATCGGGGTGCGATGAACCGGGTCAGATCGGAAGAAGCAGCCCTAAGTCGTTCCCCCGAGTGCCGTGGCAAGCCCGGCCCATTTTGGGCCGAGCATGCCGCGTGCGCGCGGATGTGGATCTCGGATGAAGTTCTGTCTTGATTCTCGTCAAGGTTGCCCCTGCGCCGACCGCGTACCTTGGAGCCATGCCCCCCACTTCCGCCGGACCTTCGCCCCAAATTTCTCTGCTCCCCAAGGAGCATGGTGCTTATATCCAACTCAGTCTCGCCCTGGCCTCCGGCCTGGTCTTGGGGCACGGTAGCAACCCCCGTGCATGGGGTCAGGCGCTGCTCACGGCCTTGCTCTTCCTGGCCAGCGAACCACTGTTGATCCTGCTCGGGCAACGCGGAGCCAAGGCTACACCCGCTGTGAAGAGGCAGGCGAAGAGGTTGCTGACACTGCTGGGCGCTCTCTCCCTGTGGTCCGCTGCATTCGTCTGGTGGCCCGCCACTTGGGAAGCTTGGCAGTCCCTGCTCATTCCCGCCCTGCTGGCTTCAGTGCTAATGGGGCTGGCCCTGGGGAAACGGGAGCACTCCACCCTGGGCGAAGTGGTCGCAGCCTGGGCGCTTGCTTCCGCGACCTATCCCGTGGCCATCCTGGGCGGTGCCGGTGTGCGCGAAGCGGGCCTGCTGGCCCTCGCCCTGGCTGGTATCCAGTCCATAGGAACGGTCACCGTCCGGGCCTTCCTGGAGTCCCTGAAGCGGCAGAATCGCCCCTTGCCCCGGACCATTCCCCTGCTGCTGGGATTGGCCATCATGGGCCTTGTCCTCGCCTCCAGGCTGCCTTTCTCTTGGGTCATCGCCCTGGCCATGGTGCCAAACACGGGGGTCGCGACCTGGATGCTCATGGCCCCACCCTCCCCACGGCGGCTGCAGCGCATGGGTTGGATCCTCACCCTTGCCGCCGTGACTGGGGTTTCCCCGGTGCTCATGGCCTTGCGCTGAAGCGGCCCACTGCTTCGACGTCAGTACCCAGAGAATCGCCCTCCAGCTTGTCAGGCTTCCGGGCGTTGAATTCACAGGAGGCATGCAGCGCTTTGCTGAAGAGGCCGCAGAGCTCCGGCATCAGCTCGGGCAGGCTCTCCTTGAGCAGTGACCCGTTATTGGTGAGCATGGCGATGCCAGCCACTTGGGACAACTTCCGCGCCACCTCCAGGGTCCCAGGGATAAGGGTCAGTGCCTGTCTGCGCGCCTTGATCCATTGTTCCCGGCTCAAGGCACAGCCAGCCCTGCGATTGAATTCAGCCAGATGCGCCGAAGCGGTTGGTACTCCCCCGCCTCGGCGCTCCTCTCGAAATCCGAGTGCCATACCGTCGCATTGAAATGCTCCGGGATTTTCCCCGTGGTCCTGGAAAGCCATTCGAGCCGCTTGTCCCTGTCCAGATGGGCCAGAACCCCATCCATGTCAAAGATCACGAAAGTGATGGCTGAATGTCGAACGCTGCGTCTGCCCATACGGATCCGAACCCTGGTTCGATCCTCTCACACCGGAATCCCCTTGGATCCGACCAATGCCTCAGCCTCCCTTGCAAAAGGCGGAACCAGCCTGAATGTGGCGGCATCACAAGTTCGGTAGGCTGAGTTCAACTCACCGTCTTTGGGGTCGTCATGTTCGTGGATCTTTTCTCTCCTGCCCTCTTGGGCAATCTAAAACTTCGCAATCACCTGGTCATGGCCCCAATGACGCGCGCTCGGACCCTGGATAATGTCCCGAACGCCCTCATGGCCACCTATTACGAGCAGCGGGCCACAGCCGGCTTGATCATCACGGAGGGGACAGCGCCTTCCCCCAACGGACTCGGATACCTGAACATTCCGGGTATTTTCACAGAGGCCCAGGTCTCCGGCTGGCGCAATGTCACGGAATCCATCCATCGCAAGGGCGGCAAGATCTTCCTCCAACTCATGCACACGGGACGCATCGGCCATGCCGCCAACCTGCCTCCGGGCGCGGAAGTGCTAGGCCCCTCGGCAGTGGCCGCCGCCGGAGACATGGTCACGGCCTCAGGACCCAGGCCCCACCCGGTTCCCCGAAGGATGGAGGAAGCCGATATCACCGTGGCCATCCAGGGCTTCGCCCAAGGCGCCAGGAACGCGCGGGGCGCGGGCTTCGACGGTGTGGAACTCCACAGCGCCAACGGCTATCTCCTGGACCAATTCCTGAATCCTCGATCCAACCAGCGGAATGACGACTGGGGTGGTGACAGCGAGAAGCGAAGCCGCTTCGTGCTGGCAGTGGCCAGGGCTGTCTCGGAAGCCATCGGCGCGGACCGGGTGGGCATCCGGCTCTCTCCCTACGGCGTCTTCAACGATCTGGGGCCCTTCGAGGGCATCGACGAGGCGTACGTGGCCCTGGCCAAGGAGCTGGGCAGGTTGGGCCTCGTCTACCTGCATCTGGTGGACCACGGCGCCATGGGCGCGCCTCCCGTACCTCAGGCCATCAAGGATGCCCTGCGACGAGCCTTCCCTGGCACCCTCATCCTGAGCGGCGGCTACGACAGGGACAGGGCCGAATCGGATCTGGCGGCAGACCGGGGCGATCTGGTGGCCTTCGGTCGCCCTTTCCTGGCCAATCCAGACTTGCCCAGGCGGCTTCAGGCGAGGGCTCCACTCAACGAACCGGACGGCGCGACCTTCTATGTGCCTGGAGCCAAGGGCTACACGGACTATCCGACCTTGGATTGATAGCCAGGCGGCGCTATCAACCCCAAGCTCGCGTGAGCAAGCAGAGCGGAGCCCAATGGCGAGCTTGGTTGCAGCTCACTACACTAGTGCTTCTTCTTCCGCTCACCGCGGACGACCAACACGTCGCAGGGCGCATGTTTCACCACCCGTGCGGCGGTGGAACCGAACAGCAGCCGCTCGATGCCGGAGTGGCCCACCTGGGCGACCACCAGCAAACATTCGGGTGTAGCCTCGCTCACCAGTTCCTCGGCAGGGCTGCCCCACTTCACGATGGAGGTGGCGCCGGGGATTCCCTCGATGGACTTGTCGAGCTGTTCCTTGGCATGGACTTCCATGGTCCGCAGCCAGACAGGATCTGGTAGGGCGATCTGAGCCTCAGGCAGCATGGGCGCGGGCGGCTGCAGGACATGCATGGCGGTGAGGGGTACGCCGAGCTTCTGAGCCCAGCCGATGGCCCGCTCCAGGGCCAGCTTGGAGGCTTCTGAGAAATCGATGCCGACGAGAACACGGTTGATCATGGTTGCACCTCCTTATTCCACCAGAAACGGCGGAGATCCCATTCCTGGATGTCCTGCGTGAAAAGAGCTGTTATCAACATACGCTATCTCACCCCGAACACCAGAAACCTCAAGAGCGGGTTTCGTCAGTTTTGCCGGCGCACAGGGTGTTGCAGCATCGAATGGGCAGCATCTCACTCCATAGGGAGGGAGCCATGATCACCCATCGACCCTCGGAGGCGCGGGGTCATTTCGATTTATAGCCTTGGCCACGGTGGGGTCATCCGGCCGGGGGAGGCTCAGCTCATGACCGCTGGTTCTGGCATCCGGCCTAGCGAGTTCAACGCCTCGGACCAAGAGTCGGTTCACTTTCTCCCGATCTGGTTGTTGCCCAAGGCACCCAATCTTCCCCCCAGCTACGAGCAGAAGACCTTTCCCCTCCCGGAGCGCAGGAACCGCCTGCGACTCATCGCCAGCGCCAACGGCCGCGAGGGTTCCGTGGTCTGGCATCAGGATGTCTCGCTGTTTGTGGGGAATCTGGACCCTGGCTCGGAGCTGGAAATGCCCCTGGCGCAGGGCCGCCACGCCTGGGTCCAGGCGGCGCGAGGAGTCCTGACCGTCAATGGAGTGCAACTCAAGCAAGGGGATGGCGCCGCGATCAACGATGAATCCGACCTGCGTATTCAGGCCAGCGAGGAGGCCGAGGTGCTGGTCTTCGAGCTAGCATGACGGCTGGATGCTGAGGGAACGATCCTCCTGACGGGCTCCTGACAGCGGTGCTAAATAGCTCCAGCCGAGGGCCATGCGAACAGCTTCCGCTCGAGGCTGAACCTCCCCAGGGCCAGCTTCGAGACGGCCCGGGCCAACGCCTCTCGGCTGCAGCCTAGGTCCGTGGACCAGGCGTCCATGGGGATCTCGCCACCCTCGGGCCGTTCGAGCACCCACGCGTCCCAGAGCGCAGAGAGCTTCACCAGCTCCGGTTCCGCGCGATCCCTCCAGCTTCGTTCCTGGGGCCGCTTGGGTTCATGGAAGGACTGCCCACAGAGAGCTGCGGGCAGGAAGGCCTGCGGCCGGTCGTAGTCCTGGTGAGAGTAGAAGTAGCCTTCGCCCTTGCCAGCGGCCCGGCTGGTGCTGGTATGGGCGTCCTGGAGGCTCTCGGGGGGAGGATGATCAGGGGCGTCCAGGGCGGCGTCGATGGCGCAGATGGTGGCATTGCTTTTGGGGGCGTTGGCCACATAGATGACCGCCTGGGCGAGGGGAATTCTCGCCTCGGGCCAGCCAATTTGCTCTGCGGCGCGACTGGCGGCTTCGGCGAGCAGGAAGGCCTGGGGATCGGCGTTGCCGACATCCTCAGCCGCGCAGACCATGAGCCGCCGGGCGATGAAGCGCGGGTCCTCGCCGCCGCGAATCATGCGGGAAAGGTAGTAGAGCGCGGCGTCAGCATCGGAACCACGCAGGCTCTTCTGGAAGGCGCTGGCCAGGTCGTAGTGGCCGTCGGCCCGGTCGTAAGCGATGCGACCCCCCAGTGCCTCTTTCAGGCCGCCCAGATCGCGTTGGGGTGCTTCCATGTGCAGCCAGGTTTCCAGCCCGGTCAGCGCGGCGCGCAGATCCCCGCCCGCCCAGTGGGAGAGCCAGTCCGTCAGCTCCTCCAGCTCCGGCTGCCCCGGTATCTCCTGGGCCCAGGCCTTGCTGAGCACAATCCGGATGGCCTCGGGCGCGAGGGGCTTCAGGGCGATGATCTGGCAGCGGCTGCGCAGCGCAGGATTCAGGTAGAAGGCTGGATTCTCCGTGGTGGCACCGATGAGAATGGCTTCCCCCCGCTCCAAAAAGGGCAGCAGGATATCCTGCTGGCTCTTGTTGAAGCGGTGGATCTCATCCAGGAACACGACCGGGGGCATGGTCCGGAAGAGGGGCTGCTCGCGGTGCTCCAGCAGGAACTTCTTCAGCTCGGCGGCCGAGCCGGTGGCGCCGGAGAACTCGATGAACCCGTGCCCCGTCTCCGCTGCCAGCAGGCGTGCGATGGTGGTCTTGCCCGTGCCCGGAGGCCCCCACATCACCAATGAAGGTAGCCGTCCTCCCGCCGTGAGTCGTTTGAGTGAGCCTCGAGGCCCCAGCAGGTGCGGCTGCCCCACCACGTCGCCGATGGACTGGGGGCGCATGCGTTCGGCAAGTGGAACAGGGTTTAACACCTAGGGTTCTCCCCTCAACAGATTACTCGCGTCGATACCCAGCGCGCATGCGCCTCTCCTGCCTATCAAGCCGCTTTCGCGTCTTTCCTGCTCGCCTTCGGCTTGCAGAGGCAGGACATGCGTTCGGCAAGTGGAACGTGGCTCAACACCTTGGCTTCTCCACCCAACAGATTACTCGCGTCGATACCCAGCGCGCATGCGCCTCTCCTGCCTAGCAAACCGCTGGCGGGAATCCTGAGCATCCGCCTTGAGTCGGGCGGACATCTCCTGGGTCGCGGGCATCAGGAGCAGGAAAAGAACCGGCGGGGTGAGCAAGCGAGCTCCGGGTGGTTCACGGCGACTTCAAGTTGGCCCCAATGCCAGGCATGTGCCGGTAGAAAGCTGGGAGTTCAAATCGCTCAGGAAATTTGATGCAAACGAAGGGGTCTTCAGAACTCATGGAAACAGGCAATCGAACGATACAATGTCTGTCATGCCCATCTCGACTTCCCCACGGGCGCTGCCCATCGACTGGCCACTCCCGGGCCAGCGTCCAGAGGACATCCGCATCCTGGTGGTGGACGATCAGGAGATCGTACGGCTTGGTCTGCTGAGAATCCTCCGCAAGCACGGCTTCACCTGCCTGGAAGCCGCCGATGCCTTTCAGTGCATGGAGTTGTTGGACAAGGAGCCCATCAATCTGGTTTTGAGCGATATCAAGATGCCGGGCATGAACGGTCTGGCCCTGATCAAGGCCATGGGCCATCGCATCCCGGATACTTCCGTAGTCATGGTCAGTTCCATGGACAACGCTGAGATGGCCATGGAGTGCTTGCGGCATGGGGCTTATGGCTATGTGCTCAAGCCATTCAAGACCACGGATATTCTCATTGCCGTGGCCAATGGCTTGCGCCGACGGATGTTGGAACTCGACTACCGGGACCGGGAAGCCGTGCTGGCCCAGCGGGTCCGAGAGCAAACCGTGGAGATTCGCGCCTCCCGAGAGGAGATCTCATTCCGACTGATCTCGGCCTCAGAGCACCGCGACAACGAGACCGGCGCACACGTGCGGCGGATCGGACTCTATGCCGCCCAGATGGCACGTCTGCTGGACTGGGATCTGGAGCAGACGGAGTGCCTCCAGGCCGCTGGGCCCATGCACGATATCGGCAAGATCGGTGTTCCGGATCGGATCCTCCAGAAGAACGGTCCTCTCACGGACGAAGAGTGGATCATCATGAAGACCCACCCGGTCATGGGTGCCAACATTTTGAAGGGTTCCACCGTGCCCTTCATCCAGATGGGAGCGCGGGTAGCCGCTTCCCATCATGAGCGCTGGGACGGGAGCGGCTATCCCTTTGGCACCGCCGGGGAACAGATTCCCCTTGAAGCCCGGGTCATCGGTCTGGTGGATGTCTACGATGCCCTCAGCAGCCGCCGAGTCTATAAGCGGCCTTGGGCCGAAGCGGACGTGCTGGGCTACATCAGGGAACAGAGCGGAAAACATTTCGACCCAGCCCTGGTAGCTCTGTTCCTCAATGGCTACGAGCCCTTCCGGAAAACCTTCTTCTCCCATCCCGACACCTTCGCCCCCGATGAACTCCCTTAGCCCGCAAGGGTCATGGCCTTGCCACTGAAACCACTCGAGCCAGAACTGCCCAGGATTTCGCAACGGACCCTGACTGCTGCGCATGCAGACACCAAGTTGGAGGCTACCGGGCCTCCGCGAGTTCGTCTGCTGGCGGAGGTGAACTGGAAGTGTCAACGAGATCACGGATGCATTTCCAGGCCCGGTCTTTGTCGAAGGTCAGGATGCGTCCTTCCGCGAATGCCAGGACCCCTTCCTGGATGAACGTTGCCAGCACTTCCTGAATTTCGCCCGGTTCCTTACCCGTGGTTTCCGCGATCTCTTGGGTCATGTCCCGGTCCGGTCCCCAAGGCCATGCCTCGATCAGCCGCAGCAGTGAGACCAGTCGGATCCAGGACTGCGAAAGTTCATCCAGGGATGTATTGGTACGACGGATCCGCTCGGAGAATTCTTTCAGAAGATGGATGGAGAGATCGTCGCTCTCCCTGAGCAGTCGATGGAAGATCTGGCCATCGATGACGGCCAGGTCGCAGTCCGTCGTGGCAATGGCGGTTGCAGTGCGGGGCATATTGGTGAGCGCGGCCATCTCCCCGAAGTAGTCGCCGGACCCCAGTTCCGCCAGAATTTTGCCAGTGATCCCCGTTCTCTTCTCCAGCCGTACCTTTCCGGAGAGGACGAAGAACATCTCCTGGCTCAGATCGCCCTCGCGACAGATGACGGCGCCTTCGGGGAACACGCGGCCGAATTTCTGAAACAGCCGCTGGAGCCCTGTTCTGGATTTCCGATCCATCAGCACATGCTCGATGAGCAGCATGTCCCTGCGCTCGTACGAGCTCATGAGTTCCGCGCAGAACAGGAAGATCAGGGCCATGTAGTACACCCAGATCACCAGGATCACCACCGTTTCCAGGGATCCGAAGATCGCGCTGTAGCGGGTGTGATTGGCCACGTACCACGTGAAGACATGCTTCACCAGCTCTATCAGGATCGCGAACAGGCAGCTGCCGGCGATGGCGGTGCGCAGCCTGATGCGCTTCGAGGGGATCACCACGAACACGATGGTGACGAACAGGACCGAGACCAGGAAGGGCACGACATACTGCAGAACGAACCGAGTCAGCAGGTGGATGTTCAGGAAGTGCCCTTCCGTGAAAGAGACCTGACTGGAGAGTAGGGTTGCCACGTAAGTCAGCAGGACGCTGGTGAGACCCGTCACCCAGCCCAGGGGAATCATTGCGAACGCCAAGAGCTTCGACAGCAGGAAGTTTCTGTGCCCCTCGGACCGGAAGGTCATGTTCAGGGCCGTCTCCATGGCTCCAAAAATCATGGAAGAAAACCAGATGAGGGAGACGACGCCAATCCACCCAAGGACTCGGCTCTTGCCCTCAACCTGTCCCAGCTGTGCGATCAGATCCCCGTTGAAATAGGGATGAAAGCTCTTGATGATCCCGATGATCTGGTTCTGGATATCCCGATGGGCGCCCAGGATCCGGCTTGCCGCCAGTACGGATAACACGAACAAGGGGATGATGGACAAAAGGGCATACAGGGCGATGGCTGCGGCCTGATTGAGAGCTCCGTTTCTGAAGTAGTTGGCGAAACCGTCCGTGCAGATGTCCCAGACGGCTTCCATGCGGAAGGTCGCGGATCGGCCATAGGCTAGCAGTCTCTTGCTTCCCAGCCAGAACATGAGGGAAGATCACCCTTTCACATCCCAGTCGAATCGATAGTCGAGGTCATACCAGCCGCGGAGGGTCGTCATGTCTCTCTGTAGGGCAGGCGGTACCGGGCATCCCTTCTGTTTCCTGAACGCCCAGATCAGGTGTTCCTTCTCTCCCGGTGTGAAGATGTAATCGCATCCAGGAGCCTTCCGGCTGGCCCGAAGCTCGCGCATGATGCAGCCCGCTGTCCGTTTGAACGACTCCAGGCCCATGAACTCCTCCAGATCGATGGCGATGAAAAAGTGCCCGAGGGGATAGGGAATCTTCTTCCCCTCCTGATCGTAGCCATTGAGCATCTTCAGGTAGGCCCCGTCCTGGAGCGCGGCGCAAAGAACCTCCACCACCGCAGCATAGCCGTAGCCTTTGTAACCAGCGCCATCCTCGCCGATGCCCCCGAGAGGCGTGAGGGCCGCGCGTCCCTCCGTGAGGGCCTTCAGTACCTCCACGGTGTCGCAAGAGGAATCGCCGTTCGCGTCGATGACCCAGCCCGGCGGGAGTTGTTTCCCCATGCGCTCGTAGTGTTCGATCTTGCCTCGCTGGGTTGTGGAGGTCGCGCAATCCAGCACGAAGGGAAAGGGTTCATCGGTGGGGAAACCGATGGTCAGTGGGTTGGTACCCAGCATGTTCTCGACGCCGAAGGTCGGCGCGATGGAGGGCCGGGCATTGGTGCCGGTGATACCGAGCATGCCTTCCTTGATCGCCATGAGCGCGTAGTAGCCCGCGATTCCATAGTGGGTGGAATTGCGCACGGCGGTCATGCCCATGCCATGGGTCTTCGCCTTCTGAATAGCCATCGCCATGGCCTTCCTGGAGACCACGTGTCCCATGCCGTTGTTGCCATCAAGGACCGCGGTGGTCTTGCGCTCCCGCACAATATCGATGGTGGTGACCGGATTCAGGATCCCATCGCGGATGCGATCGATATAGATGGGCTTCAGGCGGCCGATCCCGTGGGAATCGATGCCCCGTTTGTCGGATTCAATCAGCACCTCACTCACACTCTTCGCATCGTCCTTGGGAAGCCCCGCGGCGCTCAGGGCGTCGGTCATGAAGGTCTGCAGCAGCGTGAAATCCAGCCAAGTGCATCCCCGGTACTGCGCTTCGTAAACATCCATGAAATGCATGGAAACCCCCTGTAAGAAGAAGACCTAGCTTACCGGGTTTTCCGCGTCTTGGCCTACTTCTGGAGAGCCAGGGTCAGGTAATCGAAGGGATTCACCTGCCAGGTTTCCGGAGACTCGGCGCTCAGGATGTGGTCTCCCCCGCTCTCAGCCTTGGACAGATCCTCGTCCACAGGCTTCAGACTGCAGTTCTGCTTGATATCATAGACTAGCCGCACGACGGGATAGAGCAGCCCTGAGGTGCCCTGCTCGATGACCACGGCCAGACGGTTGCTTTCCAGACGGACCAGGGAGCCCACTGGGTAGATGCCGATGGCCTGGATGAAATGCTGAACCAACTCTTCGTCCAGATGCTGATTGCTCCATTCGAAGAGTTTCTGGACAGCGATCGAGGGTTCCATGCCTTTGTGATAGACACGGTTGGAAGTGATCGCGTCGTACACGTCCACGATGGCGGCCATGCGGCCGAGCTGGGAGATCCCCTGGGCCTTCTTCTTGCTGGGATAGCCCGAGCCTTCGAACCGCTCATGGTGATCGCTGCTGATTTGAAGGACCGTGGTGGAAATCCCAGGGGTCTGTTGCAATATTTCAAGCCCAAGGGTTACGTGGCTCTTCATGATGTCGAACTCAGGTTCGGTCAACTTCCCTGGCTTGTTGAGAATGTGGTCCGGGACCCGCATCTTCCCGATGTCGTGGAGCATGCCCCCTACGCCAGCTTCCTGAATGACTTCCCGGCTCATGCCCAGATAACGGCAGAAGGTCACCAGGAGAGTGCAGACGCTCACCGAATGCTGGAATGTGTAGGTGTCCCGCTCCTTGATTCGGCAGAGACTTACGAGAGTTCCCTGGTTGCGGAGAATCGATTCGGTGATCTGCGCCACCACCGGCGAGAGGCGCTCGACCTCGATCTGCTTGCCGAGCCGGACATCATTTAGGACACTGGAGATGACCTGAGTCGCCTCACTCTGGATCTTCTTCGCAACCTCAAGCTCTTGCTCGTGGGAGGACTGGGGGATCTCCCCATGAGCCTGGACGATGGAATCCTCAATCCGCTCCCTGCTCTCCTCGCGCACAGCTTCTTGGGTCGGGCCCTTTGCGTCCAACCCCTTCTCCGTGTCGATATAGACGTCTCCGATGCCGCTTTCGTGGATCTTCTTGAGTTCTTCCGCCTTCTTGAGCGGAAACCGCCGCCTGAAGAAAGAGTGATCCATCCACCCGCAGTTAAGGTCGTGGATGAACATCCCCACCTGCAAATCCTCTTTTTTAACCAACTTGATCATGCCACCCCGCATGCGCAGATCGACCGCTTGCAGCCATCTATCGGCCGGAAAGCCGCTCGTCTTGATCTGGGATGCCCAGGAGGGCAAGGACCTTCATTCAAAGTCACCCCTGCGGGGAAAATGCAAAAAATTATATCTGTAATTTTAATGTCAAAAAATGATTGAATATTACACAATTTAATTCACATTATTACTTCAATTAAACAATTTTTATAAATATATGTTATATTTTTAATACACGTTTATTTTGAAATAAATATTTATTTATCCAAATAGCGACAGTTAGCGATTGGTACCATTCTGGCTTGATTCACTACAGCTTATCCAAAAGGAGAAAATCACGTTGAAGGCCTTAGCGGTCCTGGCACTTTGCCTGGCCCACCTTTGGAAGCTGCATAAGC
>JANYIU010000228.1 GCA_025361955.1 Holophagaceae bacterium | reverse complement strand
GCGATGGTCTCGGCGCGCAGCTCCGGCGAGTATAAATCCAAGGCGCAGAAGAGGCCCTTCCCTCTGGGGTTAGACGTGCTTTCCGGAAAGTCCCGGTGGATTTCCTGGAGGCCCTTCAACAGGCGCTTCCCCTGCTTGAGGCAGTGATCCATCAGTCCCTCCTCCAGGATCACCTCGATGATTCGAGTGCCGCGCACCATGTCCACCAGGTTGGCACCCCAGGTGCTGTTGATGCGGCTGGGTACCTTGAACACGTTATCGACCTCATCGAGACGCGCACTGGCGGCAATGCCACAAGCCTGACTCTTCTTCCCGAAAACGAGGATATCGGGCCTGATATCGAAGTGCTGGTGCGCCCACCACTTGCCTGTGGCACCGAAACCCGTCTGGACTTCATCGAAGATGAGCAGGAAATCATGCTCATCCGCCAGCTCCCTAAGCTTACGGAGGAATTCTGGCCGGAAATGGTTATCGCCACCCTCTCCCTGGATCGGTTCCACGATGAGGCAGGCGATATCGTCTGGATCCTGCTGGACGGCCGCCAGGATCTGTTCCACGGCCTCCTGTTCCGTTTCCAGCACCCTCGCCAGGTTCTCCCCCTCCACAGGGAACGTCACCTTGGGATTGATGATCCGAGGCCAGTCGAACTTCGGGAAATACATGACCTTCTTCGGATCGGCCGTATTGGTCAGGCTCAAGGTATAGCCACTCCGGCCATGGAAGGCTTCCCGGAAGTGGATCACCTTGGAACCTTTTTCTCCGTTGCCCTTCTCCAGGTTCTTGCGGACCTTCCAGTCGAAGGCGGCTTTCAGGGCGTTCTCCACGGCCAGGGCCCCGCCATCGACCCAGAAGAGATGGGGCAGATACTCCGGAGCAGCGTGGGTCGCGAAAGTCTCCACCCATTCCGCGAAGGCTGTCGTATAGATATCACTGTTGGCGGGCTTGTTCACCGCGATGGAGCCAAGCTTCTTCAGGAAATCAGGCTCCCGCAGACTTGGGTGGTTGTGTCCCAGGGGCGCTGTTGCGAAGAAGGTGTAGAAGTCCAGGTACTTCCTGCCATCCCTGGCATCGACGATCCAGGAGCCCTGGGATTTTTCCAGGTCCATCACCAAGTGGAACCCGTCCACCAACATATGCCGCTTGAGCACATCGAAGACATCGGCGGGCTGCACCTGGATTCCGTGTTCGGACTTGAGCTGAGTCGGGGTCATGACGGGGCTCCTGATGAGGTTGTGGAAAGACAGAAGGTCTCAAGTAAAGTTTCGGCACCTTGTGTGCAAATTCATGCTGGATGAATCACGAAATGTAGGATATGTTTCGGCATCTTTATAGGAAGATATGGCATAATGACGAAAATGACCTTTGATCCCATCGATCGCATGCTCCTCAATCTGCTCCGCGAGAATGCCCGCACCTCCACGGCGGAATTGGCGCGCAAGCTCCATCTCTCCCGCACCACTGTGCAGAGCCGCATCGAGCGCCTGGAGCGCAATCACGTGGTGGCTGGCTACACCATCAAGGTGCCCGATGAGGTGGAAGCCTCACTGGTGCGCACCTTCGTGCTCATTACCCTGGCCCCGAAACGGAGCGGCACCATCGAATCAGCGCTTAGAAGAATCCCCGAGGTCAGGACGCTGCACTCGGTGAGTGGCCCCTTCGATCTCATGGCCATCGTGACCGCCGAGTCCATCGGCGAGCTGGATGCAGTGATCGATCGCATCGGCCTGCTGGACGGAGTGGAGCGGACCACCTCTGCCATCGTACTGTCAACTCGCATCGAACGATGACCTAGAGCTGCCCCAGCCTCATTAGCAGGGTCTGGTACTGGCGGATGCAGGAGTCGACCCTGGCTCGCCAATCGTAGAAAGGGCTGGTCTCGAGTCCGCAAGCCTTGCGGATATCCCGCATCGCGCTCAAGGAGACCATGACCGCCGTGGCAGGGAGCTGGAGCCTGAACAGAGATGCGGATCTGGCTGATTTTCGGCCGCCCCCGAATCCGAAGAGACGTTTCTTCGGATCCGCTTCCACGCGAATGATCTCCAGGGATCGCTCGCTACCGACCTGCCCTTCGACTACCTCCAAAGCGTGACTTGCGAGCAAGCGCTGCAATTCCGCAAGCACGAGGGGATAGTCCCGGTCTGGTTCCTGCTTGGTGTGGCTTGCCAGCCAGCGGAGGATCAAGCCAAGCTCCGATTCGTGATTGGCCTTGCCTTGATTCCGAGCCAGTTTCCCGGCGGCCATCGGTGGTTCCAATCGGTGTTCACTGAGGGCAGCGCAGAAATCGAAAAACGCCTCAAAAGAGACCCGGTTGGGGACGTACCCATTCTCGTCCAGGAGCATCAAGAGCGCGATGAAGGCTGTCTGAGCATTGCCATCATGAAAGGGAAGTTCATCGAACAACCCCTGTAACAGGGCGGCCGGCTTTTCCAGGGGATCCGAACCATCCTCAGCCCCTGAGAACTGGTGGGAGACGGCCTGTTCCAGCAGGGCGGCAGCGCGCAAGCCGAGATCCCTGATGGGCTCTGCGGTCGTGGAGAAAAAGGTTACTAGTGCCTTGTGGATCTCCTGGATGCGGTCCGAGGAGAACACCTTGATGGCAACCGGACCGCTGGGAGGGGCTGCCATCCGTTGCCTTTTGGCAACTTTGGCGCTCATGACGGAATGCTTTCATGGCTGCGGTCGGTCGAATCAGATGCAGGGTGAACCGCTGCTGGAAAGCACATGAAGAAGTCCTGGGCTGGGGATAAGGCAATAGGTGCTGAGTTGAGCTTCCGCGGGCGCGGCTTCTGCTGGGAAGCCTTGAGTCTAGCATTCATGAGCTGCCGCGACCATTGACTATGGGATGATGGGATCTGGCGGAATGGCGATGAACGACAAACGGGACTTGCTCTTCGAACATCCTCGGACAGAATGGCTCAATAGCATCACCCATGGTTTTGGGTGGGCACTTTCCCTCGTTGTCCTGGTGGTCATGGTGGTCTTTGCGGCCATTCACGGAACCGCCCGGCATGTCGTGGGCACTGCCATTTTTGGCGCCACAATGGTGTTGCTCTATGCCATGTCGACCCTCTACCACGCCTTCCGCAGCCCCCGGGTGAAGAAGGTCTTCCGGATCCTGGATCATGCGGCCATCTATCTGCTCATCGCCGGTACCTACACCCCATTCTGTCTGACTGTCCTCCGTGGTGCCTGGGGTTGGAGCCTTTTTGGCATCGTCTGGGGGCTGGCCGCGCTCGGCATCGTCTTTAAATCCGTGTTCGGTACCCGCTACGAGATACTCTCGGTGATCGTCTATCTGACCATGGGATGGCTTCTGCTCGTCGCCATTCTTCCCCTCTGGCGGGCGCTGCCGCCTTGGGGAGTGGCTTGGCTTTTTGGCGGTGGGGTCTTCTACAGCCTGGGTACGCTCTTCTACGCCTGGGAGAGTCTGCCTTTCAACCACGCCGTCTGGCACCTGTTCGTCATTGCCGGCAGCAGTTGTCACGTCGTGGCCGTGATGGCGTTCGTCATCCCCTGGAAGTAGGCCATCGATGCAAAGTAAGCATTTCGTCCACTTGGCAGGGATGGCATAACGGACGGTAATGGAACGCCAAGAATGTGCATGATTATTCCGTCAAGGCCCCTAGAGGAAACACTGTGGCTCGCCGTGGATCATCCACCGGCGGCCCGCACTCTCTCCCATCCTTGGGGAATGGCCCTGTCCTCAGCCAGCCATGTCCTCAGGTGCGCCTATCGACATCGCTTGCACTTCGATGCCCGCTTCCTTGGCCAGCCGGCCTGCGATGCCGCTCAGCACCTTGCCGGGGCCCAACTCAATAAAGGTGGTCACGCCCTCCTTCAGTAACAGGCTCATGATGGCTTCCCAACGGACGGCGCCCGCGATCTGCCGGATGAGGCCTTCCCGCAGGGCCTCGGTCTCCGTGACCACTTTGGCATCCACGTTGTTGACCAAGGGGCAACGCGGCGGCTTGAAGGTCAGGGCCTTCAAGACAGGCTCCATGTGGGTCTTCGCGGGTTCCATGAGAGGACTGTGGAAAGGGGCGCTTACGGGGAGCTTGATCATCTTGCGACCGCCCTTGGCCTTCAGGATCTCCATGGCCGATTCCACGGCTTCTGCATGACCTGCGATGACGATCTGGCCCGCGCCGTTGAAATTGGCGGGCACCACGATCTTCCCCGTCTTCGCCTGGGCCTCCTGGCAACCAGCCTCTACCTCCGTCTGGGACATGCCGATGATGGCGGCCATGGCGCCCACGCCGACGGGCACAGCCACTTGCATGGCGCGGCCGCGTTCCCGCACGGTACGGACCGCGTCGGCGAAAGAAAGGGCTCCCGCAGCCACCAGAGCTGAGTATTCCCCCAGGCTGTGGCCCGCCACGAAGTCAGGCTTGGGCAGCTTGTCACCGAAGGCACGCACCGCCATGGTGGAATGGGTGAGAATGGCGGGCTGGGTGTGTTCGGTCAGCTTAAGCATTTCCGCTGGCCCTTCGGCCATCAGCTTGGAGAGTTCGAATCCGAGCGCTGCATCGGCATCCTGGAGAACCGCCTTGGCGGCAGGCTCCGCCTGTGCCAAGGCCATGCCCATACCCACGGCCTGGGAACCTTGTCCAGGGAACAACCATGCAACTTTGCTCATGTATCCCTCTGCATGAAGAGAGGCGGCTCCAGGGCCGCCTCTCGATGATGGCTGCACAACAAGGGTCTTGACCTATTTGGCTTCGCCCATCTGGGCAGCCACTTCGGCGGCGAGATCGTCCTTGCGCTTCTCAAGGCCTTCACCCATCACGTATTTCACGAAACGGCGGAGACTGAGCTTCTCCCCAATCTCGGCAGTCTTCTGCGAGAGGTGCTCAGCCACGGTCACATCGCCATTCATGATGAACGCCTGTTCCATGAGGCAGACTTCCTCAAAGATCTTGTTCATCTTGCCTTCGACGATCTTCTCCACGACATTGGCAGGCTTACCGGTGGCTTCGGCCTGGGCGCGAGCGATCTCCCTCTCCTTGTCAAGGAAAGTCGGGGTGACATCTTCCTTGCGCACGAACTGAGGCGCAGGATCATGAGCCGCCACGTGCATCGCCAACTCCTTCACCAGACGCTGGAAGTTCTCGGTCTTGGCGACGAAATCGGTTTCGCAGTTTACTTCAATGATCACGCCCACACGGCCACCGGGATGGATGTAGGATTCCACGATTCCTTCGGCGGCGATGCGGTCAGCCCTCTTGGCCGCAGCGGCAAGGCCCTTCTTGCGGAGCCAGTCGATGGCCTTCTCCATGTCGCCGGAGTTCTCTTCCAGAGCCTTCTTGCAATCCATCATCCCGAGTCCCGTGCGATCACGGAGGGCTTTCACATCCAGAGCGGTATAAGCCATATGATTCTCCAAAAGCAATGATCAGTGGCCAGTGGTTGGTGGCTAGAAACGGACCACTAGCCCCTCGCCACTGCCAACTGTTTTATTATGCCTGGGCACCTTCGTTCATCTTTTCGGCCATCATGGATTTCATGTCGTCGGTATCGCCCTTGTCGCGGAAGGACTGGCGGCCTTCGAGGATGGAATCGGCCACACGCTCGGAGAAGAGCAGGATGGAACGGATGGCGTCGTCGTTGCCGGGGATTACGTAGTCGATCCTGTCAGGGTCGCAGTTGGTGTCGACGATGGCGACAATCTTAAGGCCAAGCTTGGTGGCTTCAGTGACGGCGATGTCCTCGCGGTGCGGATCGATGACGAAGATGATGTCGGGAACGGAACGCATATCGCGGATGCCGGCGAAGGAGGCTTCCAGCTTCTCCTTGGCGCGCGTCACCGTGAGAATTTCCTTCTTGGACATCTGGGCGGTGCGGGCCGGATCGTTCAGGGTGGCCTCGATCTCCTTCAACTTATCCAGGGATTTCTTGATGGTGGAGAAGTTGGTGAGCATCCCACCCAGCCAGCGGTTGTTCACGTAGAAAGCGCCGCAGCGCTGGGCCTGCTCGGCGATGAGTTCCTGGGCCTGGGGTTTGGTGGCCACGAAGAGGAAGTTCTTGCCTTCGGAAGCAGCCTTGGTCAGGAAATTGGTGGCCTGATTCCAGAGCCGCAAGGTCTTCTGAAGGTCGATGATATAGATGCTGTTGCGCGCCCCGAAGATGTAATCCTTCATCTTCGGATTCCAGCGCTTTGTCTGGTGGCCGAAATGCACACCGGCTTCGAGCAGTTCCTTCATTTGAATGGCAGCCATGGCGGCCTCCACAACGAAAAGCGGCATCCGCCGCGGTTGGGATGGAAGGTGGGATTCCCCACCCGAATCGGCTCCAGGAAATAACCTGGAGCCCGTGACAAACAATCGGGGAGACACTGTCTCCCCGATGAATCGAACAAGCCTGGATTAGCGCTTTGAGAGCTGGAAGCGTCGGCGGGCCGCTTTCTGCCCTGGCTTCTTGCGTTCCTTCATGCGAGGGTCGCGGGTGAGCAGGCCAGCCTGCCGCAGCAGGCCTTTGAGCTGATCGTTGTAGCGAAGCAGGGCGCGCGAGAGGCCCAGGCGGATGGCAGACGCCTGACCGGCAGGACCACCTCCGGCGACGGTGACTACCAGATCGAACTTGTCAGTCAGGTCGCTGAGCACGAAGGGCTGCTTGACCACCATGCGGAGCACGGCGTTGGGGAAGTAGTCCTCAATGACGCGGCCATTCACGGTGACCTTGCCAGTGCCGGGACGCAAGAAAACGCGTGCCGTGGACGTCTTCCGCCGCCCGGTTCCGTAGTTCTGAGAAATCGCCATGGTTGCCTCGGATGATTACAGCTTGATGGTCATGGATTGGGGCTGCTGAGCGGCCTGCTGGTGCTCGGGGCCGTCGTAGACCTTGAGTTTGCGATACATCGCCCGGCCCAGGGGGCCCTTAGGCAGCATACCCTTGACGGCGCTTTCGATGATGCGGCCAGGGAAGGTGATTTTCATCACGTCGGCACGGACTTCCTTCATGGAGCCCGGCTGGGTGGTCGTCCGGCGATAGTACTTCTGGGTCGCTTTCCGGCCCGTGAATACAGCCTTGGAAGCATTGACCACCACGACATGGTCACCGGTGTCAAGGAAGGGTGTCCAGGTGGGCTTGTTCTTGCCCGACAGAACATCGGCCACCACCGTGCTGAGGCGACCGACAGGGAGGCCAGTGGCGTCTACGACGAACCACTTACGCTCGATCTTGTTTAGGCCCTTGGGGAAATAAGTGCTCATGGCCGAACTCCGAAACCATACGAAAGTCATTGCTGCAACCCATCCAGTCGATGGAAACGCAGAAGGATTACCTTATCCCCGGCACGCTGAGGGGTCAAGCGCTGATTTTGGCTGACAGCCAACAGCCCTATTGCGCCAGGGCCCACAATTCCTGCGCCACGCGAGCCGCGCCCATGCCATCCACCAGCAGCATGCCGTCGCGCGTTTGCTCCTGGCGCGTCTCTTGTCCTTCAGGCCCCAACCACTGCTCCAGTGAATCCTCGGTGGCGCCCATATCCGCTTCGGGCCCGACGCCCAGGTTATAGCAGCCGTTGGCCAGAGCGATGTCCCCGATCATGCGATGCTGGCGCTCGTTCTGCGCCCACACGGCGACCGGCACGCCAAGACACAAAGCCTCGGCCAGGGTCACGCCGCCCGCACACCAGATGGCGTCAAAATCCTGCAACCGCTGCGATAGGTTGGGGATGTTTTCGAACACCCGGCAGCCGGGAAACGGTGTGGCATCCAGACCGTTGGGCGCCAGCAGCGTGCAGGAACCAGACCAGCGCTTCGCCCGCACCATGTTCGCCAGGACCTGATGGGCCCGGCAAGCCAGATCCGGACCATCGGTCCCGCCGAAACTCACCAGGAGCTTATGCACCGCCAGGGGCTGCAAAGGCTCCCGCTTGGGGCGTTGCTGGACCGCCGCCGGACCGACCACGATGAACGCGGATCCACGCAGAACCTTGCAGCCACCATGAACCGTTTCGTACGGCCTGACCTTCCGGCCGTTGAGGTTCTTCACGGGCTTGTTGGGCCAGTTGATACCTTCGAGATAAGGCTGGAACAGCAGATCGGCCTGTTCGTGGGCGTCTCCGTCATCCTCCATGACGGCCACCTTCAAGGGCCTCAGGTCATGGATCTGTTCGGGCGTAGTATCCCACTGATCCACCAGGACAGCCGTGGCCTTGGCCTTCAGCTCCTCGGGCAAAGGCGCGTGGAGATCCTCTCCCAAATCCACGACGTCGAACGGCAGCGCCTCGTCCAGGAAGGGATGACGGCCAGCGCCGATCCGCCTGGCGCGCTCATCGCCGGAAACCGCGAGGGTACAAGCCCCGCCCATGGCTTGCCACTGCTTATGGATGATCTGAGCCCGGGCCACATGCCCCAGTCCCAATCGGAGATCGGTGTGAACACGGAGGATGAGGTGTGGATGCATGGGTATGGGGTATCGGCTGAAACGAGTCTAGAGGGCCTGTCGAAGGATGGGAAGGCCTGGATGTGTTCTCTGGCAAAGATCGATGGATTCACCAGATATGAACGCACCCAGAAAAGGCGGGCTGGAATCAAGGCACAACGCTACGAAGGCCTCGAAATTTCCATACAATCGCAGCCCCTGCTCCGAGGAGAATCAGGGCCATTCATGCCCTTGTGCGAATCCAGGCTGGGGATGGTCGGCAAGGGGAGCGATAGCCATAGGCCACCCATCGGTGAAATAGGCTTCCTTGTAACGCACGTAGCGCCGCCAGATCCCGCCGAAATTCTCCTGCTGCTGGTTGGTCAGTTCGCCCTTCACCACGGCGGGCCAACCTGCCACCAGCGTG
>JANYIU010000225.1 GCA_025361955.1 Holophagaceae bacterium | reverse complement strand
CTCTGGATGCCCATCTCTGGGAAACGCACACCCAGGTAGAGGAATTGCGTGCCTTCCGGGACGCTCTGGTCCTTTCCTGGCGGGGTTCCAGATGGGAAACGGACCCTGCGCGGGTGCTCCTGAAGGGTCCCTGGACCAGTCCTGAATTGCGCTGGACCCTGGAGGCGGCCTTTCGGGAACTGGGGTGGCCCAGGGAAGCGGAGCAACTGCACGGCATCGCTGCCTGGGCTCTGCCTTTTCTGGCAGGCAGGTCCAGGAAATCCAAGACTTGGGGGGGATGGCGGCTCGATAACGAACCTTCTGGCTGGGTGCTGCATCCAATGTGGCAGGAGACCCCCCTCAGTCAGGTTAGACTGGAAGAGGGGGAGACCCCTCGGGAGGTACCTTGAACTCAATGATGAAGAGCGCACTGGTTTGGGTCGGGATCATCGCCCTGGTGCTGATCGCGCTTAACTGGTTGCCCCAAAACAATCGGACCTTGGATATTCCCTTTTCCCAGTTCTACACGGAAGGTGTCGACGGCAAGTACAAGAGCGTGACCCTCACCGGAGTGGACATCGAGGGCACCTACAAATCGCCTCAGAAGAATTCCAAGGGGGAATCTTTCGATAAATTCAAGACCATCGCCCCTCCCATGCAGGATCTGGGCACCCGGATCGTCAATTGGAAGATCGAAGGCCAACTGGAGGAATTCAAGGCTGCCAAGCCCAGCGAGAACAATTTCCTCACCATCCTGATCTTCTGGGGACCCTTGATGGTCTTCGTGGTGCTCTGGTTCGTATTCATGCGTCAGGCCCAAATGGGCGGCAACAAGGCCCTCTCCTTCGGCAAGGCCCGCGCCCGCGGGCTTTCCGCCAATGCCAAGAAAGTCACCTTCGCCGATGTGGCGGGTTGTGATGAGGCCAAGGGAGAACTCTCCGAAGTCGTGGACTTCCTGAAGGATCCCGCGAGATTCGTGAAACTCGGCGGCAAGATCCCCAAGGGCTTGCTGCTCATGGGACCTCCAGGCACCGGCAAAACCCTCCTGGCCCGTGCCATTGCGGGCGAAGCGAAGGTGCAGTTCTTCTCCATCTCGGGTTCTGACTTCGTCGAGATGTTCGTGGGCGTAGGCGCCAGCCGGGTCCGTGACCTGTTCGAACAGGGCAAGAAGAACGCCCCTTGCATCATCTTCATAGATGAGATCGACGCCGTGGGCCGTCATCGCGGTGCGGGCCTGGGCGGTGGGCACGATGAGCGCGAACAGACCCTCAACCAACTCCTCGTGGAGATGGATGGCTTCGAAGGCAACGAAGGCGTCATCCTCATCGCCGCCACCAATCGCCCGGATGTATTGGACCCCGCCCTGTTGCGTCCCGGTCGCTTTGACCGCCGTGTGGTGGTGGATCGCCCCGATGTGAAGGGAAGATTCGAAATCCTGCAGGTTCACACCCGTGAGAAGATCCCCCTCGCACCCGACGTGGAACTGGAAGTGATTGCGCGAGGAACCCCTGGCTTCGCCGGTGCCGACTTGGCCAATCTCTGCAACGAAGCCGCTCTTCTTGCCGCCCGCACTAACAAGAAGTGGGTGGAGATGGTCGACTTCGAGAACGCCAAGGACAAGGTCTACATGGGTGGTGAGCGCCGTTCCATGGTGATGTCCGACGAGGACAAGCGAGACACCGCCTATCATGAGGCAGGTCATGCGGTCGTGGCGGCTTGCACCCCTGGCGCGGATCCCGTGCACAAGGTCACGATCATCCCTCGTGGCCGGGCCTTGGGTGTCACTTGGCAACTGCCGGAGCGAGACAAGTACAGCTCCACCCGCGAATTCATGGAAGGCCAGATCGCCATCATGATGGGTGGGCGCATCGCCGAAGAGATCTTCTTCAACCGCCTGTCCACCGGCGCGAGCAATGACATTGAGCGGGCTACCTCCACGGCCCGGCACATGGTTTGCGATTACGGCATGAGCGACAAACTAGGCCCCCTCAGCTACGGCCAGGGGGATCACGAAATCTTCCTGGGGCGCGATATCAGCCAGCGCCGAGACTTCTCCGAGGACACCGCACGCGTCATCGATGCCGAGGTGCATACCATCGTCATGCGGAACTATCAGAGGGCGAAGTCCATCATCGAAGAAAAACGGGATAAGCTCATCGCCATCGCAGAGTCTCTGCTGGTGCGCGAAACCCTGGATGGCAAGGAAGTCACCCAACTCATGGATGGCGAGACTCTGCCGCCCAAGTCTCCCCCAGCGGATCCCTCCGAACCGGTCTCAGTGCCGGAGTCAGGGAAAGGCACAAGCCTGAATCCCGCTCTCAATCTGGCTTGAACGGATGCATTGGCGGATCACCTCCGGAACACTGGAGCTCGAACAACCCCTCTTTCTGGGAATCCTCAATATCACTCCTGATTCTTTCAGCGATGG
>JANYIU010000218.1 GCA_025361955.1 Holophagaceae bacterium | reverse complement strand
TTCTGGATTTATTGGTAGCCACACTGTGGTCGAACTTTTGGAGGCGGGTTATCGACCCGTCGTAATAGACAATCTTTGTAACGCCAGCCCTATCGCTTTGGAGCGCGTCCGAGAGATTACCGGTAAAACCGTCCCCTTCATTCAGGCCGACCTCCGAGACCGTGCGGCACTCGACGCCATCTTCTCCGAATATCCCATTGCTACAGTCATTCATTTTGCGGGTCTCAAGGCCGTGGGTGAATCCATAAAAATTCCCCTCGCCTATTACAACAACAACCTTGTCGGCACGATCCACTTACTTGAAGCGATGCAGGCGGTCGGCTGCAAGAACCTGATTTTCTCCAGTTCGGCCACTGTTTACGGCAACCCGGCCTCATTGCCGATCACTGAAGACATGCCTCTCTCGGCCACCAACGCCTATGGTCGCTCCAAGCTGATCATAGAAGATATGTGTCGCGATTTGGCCAAGGCTGAGTCTGGCTGGCACATCGCACTGCTTCGCTACTTTAACCCCGTTGGGGCCCATCCTTCCGGCAAGATAGGCGAAGACCCCCAGGGCATTCCCAATAATCTGATGCCCTATCTACTCCAAGTCGCCATCGGTCGCTTGCCAGAACTCCAAGTCTATGGCAATGACTACCCTACCCTTGATGGCACGGGTATCCGAGACTACATCCATGTTGTGGACCTCGCCCAGGGCCACCTCGCAGCCTTAGCTTTTCTGTCAAGCATCAAGGGCGCCGAAGCTATCAACCTGGGTACCGGCCATGGCTATTCGGTCCTCGACCTTCTCCACGCCATGGAGCGCGTTGCCGGGCAAGACATCCCCTACCGCATCACCTCCCGTCGCTCCGGTGATATCGCGTGTTGTTACGCTGACCCGAGCCAAGCGGAGAAACGCTTGGGCTGGAAAGCCAAGCTTGGACTGGAGGCCATGTGTCAGGACGCTTGGAGATGGTGCCAGGATAATCCTGGGGGATATGAAAAGCCAGACGGAAGACCCTAAATCCTTGCCTGAGTGGCCTGGCATCATTGATCTTCTGAAGGGTGGAAAGAATTCGTATCCGGCAGAAAACGTGGCGCTGAGGGCAGTATTTTTATGGACGATGACACGGCTTCCTCAGGGGCATCCTATGACTGTGATTACCAATGTCGACTTCCGCATGATGCATGCCAAGCATATCAGGATCAGTTTAAAGAGCCACATTCACTGCGGGAACCCAAGCCTTCGGGGGCTATGACGCCATGTACAAGACGGGTATCTACCAGCGTGATTGCTTAACCATGACGGCGTTGCGAGGGTTTTTCGGACGACGAAAGTTTGTTGCGGTCACGCTCTATCCAGAGATCGCTTCGGGCAATGACCCTGACCGTGACCGACTGCTGGAACACATACTTTGCCGATTTGCAACGGCGAATGGTACTTACAAGCGCACCCAGAGCCACCGCTTCGACGAATTCGACGCGCAGGTCATCCAAATATTGCGCGGTCGACTCGACCCGGGAAGCAGGTGCGCGATCCACGATATGGCGGTCTCCGACGGCCGAACGGCAGTTGAATTCTTTCAGGGTCTTGCCAGCATCGACTGTGTAGAACTTGCCTTCTTGGCGACAGATGCCTTCGCGGATCTGATGGTTGTCTCCAGCCCACCAAAGGCTCTTGCCGTCGTCATCGACCCAGAATCAGGGGCACCAGTCCAGATCATCCGCCCCCCTTTTGTCTTCAATGTTGAAAGACATGAGAGCATCCTCCTCTACCCCGTGAACCGCTTGGTCCTCGACACTATTCTCCGGACAAGTGTCCGCGTGCTGTTGAAACGTTTCGCAGTCCGGGATCCCGAGCTAAAGACTGCGCACGTTCGCCTGCTCTCACCCGAATGCCTGCAACTCCTCAAGGCTGATTCGCGTTTCCACTTCGAACGCTACAGTATTCTTGAGCCCGCAGCAGAGCGTTTCAATTTAGTGCGTGCTATGAATGTCCTGAATCGGAGCTATTTCTCCGAGGCTGATCTCCATCTGGCAGCGAAAAATGTCCATGAGAGCCTGCTTCCCGGCGGGCTTTTCGTCACAGGCTCGAACGAGGATGCTGGCTCCCCTGTGGATGGGGCTGTCTACGAACGCACGCAGACGGGGTTCAGGACACTCTGGGTCTCAGGCACAGGTAGCCAGATGGACGACATACTATTGAGGCAAAGATCTGCCTAGATCTGCTCAGGATGAGACGCTAATTCCTTGCAACGTCACTGGCGGCCAAGTTCTAGATCCATGGACTCTTGGCTTTCAAATTTTTCCCTGACGTAAGGCTGGACTTGTGGGAAGAATGAATATTAAAGAAAAGGCAATCCAACCAGGGTATGCCAAGAGCATTTGATGGTTAGCGTTCGAAAATATTAGTGTTATAAAGCATAGTGCGAATAGTGTCCGATGCACGGCAGGAAGCAACGGAGTGCGATAAATTTTGATCAATTGATACCCGATCAGCGTTAAGAATGTGAACAAACCAGCGAATCCCACATCAATAAAGAGGCCAAGATAGAGGTTGTGGGTGCCTTGCCCCGGGAAACCCCTGTGGATCCCCGTCTCACGTGATTCGTCCCCTTCCAGGCTATACAGGCCATATCCATACCAAGGTTCGATAGAGGCAAGGAACATCCATTTTTTCATTAAATCAATTCGAGAATCATTGCCTTCTCCACGCGTCTTGGATTCTGTTATATCAAGTACTCTTGAAATGGTTTGATTGTTTTGTGCGATGGTCAAAAGATTCGCTCTTGTCATATTTACATAAAAATATACAGTGATAATTAACACCCCGAATATTGCCGCAAGTTTCACCTGAGTCCTACGGCCTGCGCCAATGACGAAATAGAGAACGATGAGCCCCACCAAGATCCAAATAGCCGTTCGACTGGCAGTCAAATAGATGATGAGAAAACCACTGATTCGCCCGATCCAGGCCACCCATCGCTTGGCCCAATATGACAAAACCAAGATTAATAGTGACACCAATCCCGCCTCATTGGCATCCCCCCACAAGCCCGCAAATCGATCCGAATAAGCACTGACATTCAATCGATTAAAGACAAGCATATTTTGATACTGGGGGTACTGCATCAGAATGAAGGTAACTAATAAATTAAATACAAGCACCCATTGGGTGGCATTGGCAAATAAGGTCAGCTTCCGTTGATGGCTGGTGATGATCGCTATTGCGACGGCAATGGAAACGAATCGGAACGCGAGGCGGTAGCCTGACTCAAAAATTGGATAGGATGCTGCCAAAATTCCCCAACAAATGTAGCCCATTACCCAGAAAAGCATGGGGACCATGGGCAGGAGCAATCGGTGGATAGGCACCTGTTGCCAAAGTAACATCATCACAATCCAAAGCAGAAGCCAGACGAGCCAAACAGCGGTCTGTGAAAAAAGGATATAGATCGCAGGAAAGACCCCACCTAGCATAATCGAAAGGATAGTAACGAGAACAAGATAGGAAGGCGTCAATCTCTCCCCAGCTGCACTCGTGGGTGCTGACCAAAGACCAAGCATGGATTTTTTCCCCTATCCGGTTCAAATACGTTTATCTAGACTTTGGCTACGACCGAGCATCATCTGGCGAATTCCCCGGAAGCTGAAATAGCCAAGCACTGGGACGAGTAACGGAATCATTACATATGGATTGTTGCTGGACCACCACATCACCCCTCGGCAAGCGCCGAAAACAATCACGGCAAATACTAAATCCTTCCCTAGTTTCCTGAGTATCTCTGCAACGGGTCCATTTACAAGCCTAAATAGCCAAATAAAATAGATCAGCATGTAAAGAGCACTGGTGCTCCCAAACAACCACATCGCAAGCATGTCATTGTGAAAGGAAATTCCGATCATGAGAGAGCCCATGCGCAATATGAATTGAACGATTTGGAACAGAAAAGCAATGCGCTGTTTATTGTAGATCAGTGGCAGAGCCTCGAGCGGGTAAACCAAAAAACTGAAAAACATCCACGGAGCCTGAGTCGCCGCATATTGTCCGGCACGACGCCACTGGCCGCCAAAGACCAGGACGAAGAGCCACTCACCGAATAGCCCGATGAATACCGGGAAAAAAACATTGATCCCGCTGATACTATTGATGAGCTTCGTCGTGAGGGCGGCAAGTGTCCCGTCTTTCTGCGCCTGCTTGGCCCGTGAATAGAAAACTGGGGTGATCGCGCCGCTAATAAGAAGGGTTGGCAAGTAGAGAATGCGCTGACAGAGTGAAAAATACCCAGTGTATGAACTCCCAAAGCCCTTGGTCAGAAGGAAAATAGGTATGTATACACTAAGGCTATTCAGCAATACCGACCAAGTAGTGTATAAAGGATATCGATATTGACTTTTAGCCACTTTTATGAGCTTAGGGAAAGATATATGCTGTACCTTAGCGGTAAAATCTGGGAGGGTTAAACGAGTAAGTTTCCAGAGTGAATAAACGCTGGCCATGATTGACCCTGTGATTAGTCCAGGGAGACCTACGCTGAAAAATCCGAGCGTCACTGTGCAAGCAGATCCGATGACATTGTTCATGATCTGGACAAGGGATAATTGAGGGAATGCATGCTTCCGCATAGCCCATCTTGAGAAAGTCTGGGAAAGAGAATAAAAACATACTCCTATGGGGAGGAACCAAAGATACCGGAGCAACTGTTTGTCGTCCTTTGAGAGCCAGTGCGTCACTAAATTGCCGGCGGTAAAAGTTACCCCAACAATGAGTCCAGTCCAGATCGCTGTGATGAGGAGACACAATACTAATAGATGCGCGGCCTCGTCATCGTCTTCGACCGTGCCAAGCGCCATTTCGTATTGCAGGGTCCCCACTACCCCAAGCACGCTGAACATCGCCCCAAAAACGGACAAGGTCCCGTAATCGCTCGGCTTGTACAATCGAGAATTGATAGGACCCACAAGGACACTGATGATCTGACCAATAATCACACTGCCACTCACGACCATTACATGCTTGGCAAAGGACGTCCCAGCAATGGACCGCTTCAATCGCGCCAAAATGTTGGTCAATGTGTTCATAAAATAGCTTCCAAGTCGCTACCAGTCATAGGATTGCCCATAGTAAAATACATGCCTATAAGGGTGCACGAATGTTAGTATGGATGAATAATTAAAACATTTTATTCTGAGTAAATTCCACAGCAGATCAAGGCAATGGTTACCCCGAAAGAACATTCCATTCAATGGGAACTGCCACTCGTTGATATACTGTTTTATTATTTGTACTTATAGTGGTATGCATATCGGTAATTGGAGTAGCCGTAACCCAGTCCGATTTGTTCGACATCGTTAAAGATACAACCATTAAGGTGTATACCATTGCTTTCGAGGCGCCTCTGACACGTCCGAAGTTCATCCAACGAGTGCTGGCCGTATTTAGCGACGAGCAAAACAGTGCCGGCCAGGGCCCCAATGATGGTGGCATCAGTAACGGCCAACAGGGGCGGAACATCAATGATGACAAAGTCGTAAGCCCCAGAAATCTCGGCAACAAACTCCGAAAAACGGGTTGTCATCAATAATTCTGAGGGATCGGATGGGATAACACCCGTGCTCATTACCTCTAGTCCCACTACTTCCGTCTTGTGAACGTTCGTCTTCCAATTCGCACGCCCTGAAAGCACTTCAGATAATCCTCCCATTCGGTTCTTTAGGCCAAAGTAACTATGAAGATTTCCCTTTCGAAGATCACCATCTACCAGGAGCACGCTCGCCCCAGCTTGCGCTAATACTGTGGCTAAGTTACTGCTTACAAACGATTTGCCGATAGATGGTGAAGGCCCAGTAACCATGATTATGCTGTTGCGGGCATCTTTCATGGAAAAGTGCAGCATGGTGCGCAGACTGCGCAGACTTTCCGTTGCAAGATCATCAGAGGTGGCTTCCGCCAGCAGATGAAGACCCTCCGATCGCTTGCCTATGGCATGAGAATGCTTTTCCTGCACTTTACTATGGGGAATGGTCACCATGACCGGTAAGCCCAGTTTTGATTCGATGAGACGATGGTCCTTGACTCCGCGACGCAAGCCGCGCCGAACCATCATCAAACCGCCACTCACAAAGAGCCCCAGAAATCCAAATAATGCCATCTGTATCAAGGGCTTGGCCCCAATGGGCTCAAGATTGGGTCGCGCTGGATCTACCACGGCAACATTGCCAATTTCGCCAGCACTGGTGATTTGCAACTGTTGAATATTATTAAGCAGAGCCGTATACAAGTCGGTGTTGACCTGCACCTCACGAGATAGGCGCACTACCTCCTGCTGCTTGGCTGGCAGAGATCGTATACTCGTTTCAGCTTGACTTGACTCTGACTGGAGTTTGGCTATCTGCTGGTTAAGAGTGGTTACAACATCTGAATTGTCCCTGTAAGTCCGAAGCAATTCTTCCCTTTTCTGCTTTAGAGAGGAAATTTGGGCATTGAGACTTGAATTCTGCAAAAGTACGAGATCTGCTTCACGGGTAAGATCCACAGATCCGGAACGGGCCCGGAACTGATTGAGGCGGTTTTCGGCGGCGTCCAATTGAGTCTTAAGCACAGGCATCTTTGCTTGCAGGATGGTCAAAGTCTTAGAGGCTTCTCCGGCTTTCATCTCTATTTTTTGCTTTATGTACTGATTCACAATTTCATTCAGAACATCAGCAGCCTTGAAAGGGCTTGAGTCCTTGAGTGTCAAACCAAGAACATTGGTCAGTTTGCCTTTTTCATACGCATCAAAGACTAAACGCAAATCAGCTATAGCGGTTTGCATCGGCTTAAGCATAAGGAGGAATACTTGACCTGGCTTGGCGACAATCATGCGAACGTGCAGTTTCAAAGGTGCACCATCATAGGTAGCGCGCACCACTTCACCGGGTTTGCCTTGGGCGAGCGCACTGCCGTCTGGAGCGTTCCAGCGAAAGTTCCCTTTCCCCAAATAGGTCAGTAGAAACTTCTGACCCCGAAACTGATCAGGGAGTTCAAACGATCCAATTTCAATCCGAGGCGCATCAGGCTTTCCGCGCACCAGAGCCGCGCCAACCACCGGAGTCAGTCTGGGCTGAGCCACAAGATCGAGCCCCAAGACTTGCACCGTGCGGCCCAACACCTGATTGCTCTTCAACATCTCGATCTCGGCCTGAGCCTCAGTTGGCTCAGAGAAGAGATTTTCCATTTTGACAAACGCCGCATCCGAGGCCCCAACCTTCTTGGGCTGGATTTGCAACATAGCTTCGGCCAGGTAGGTCGGGGTGGACCTCCAGACATAGAACCACCCTAAGGCCAACAAAAGAATCATTGACCCAAGAATCAGGTAGCGGTCCTCCCAGAGGTTGGCCAGCCATTCCCCGAGGTCGATGCGTTCGGATTCGTCAGGGCCTCTGGATTGTCTGGCATAGGAGCCAGCGGCATCAGAGCGGGTGAACTGCGAATTAGGGCGAGAGGAAATTTTCATGCTGACCTTTTCTGGTTTCGAGCTATTCGGGGCAGCCAACCCTCTACAGAGCGCTGGATGATGTCAAGGGCCAGACGAAAGGCCTCAGGATTTTGAAACAACGGATCGGCGATTTCGCGCGGTGGAGAGGGCAGCCATTGCCCCAAGAGAAAGACACGACCGCGCGTACTTGGAGCGATCTGGTTACACCAATCCTTCTGCTGCTGGTCCATGACCAGAATCAAGTTGGCCGAAAGGGCCATGCTGGGTGTCAACTGCCGACTGCGATGGGCAGAAAGATCGATTCCCCGTTCAGCCATTAGGCGAAGAACCTCAGGATGGGCCGGATGACCCTCAAGAGCTTTTAGGCCTGCGGATTCAACCCTGATCTCGGGCCCTAAGGTCGCCCTCAGCAATCCCTCGGCGATGGGGCTGCGGCAGTGGTTCCCCTCACAGAGAACCAAAATGGATTCAATATTCCGCAGTGTCCTCAAGCGAGAGCCTCCAAGAGAAGCGATTTGACCCAAACACGGGAGTACCCGGGAGACGGAGTTGTGCTTGTTGGCAGTTGGCTAGGGCCTTCGCAAATACCGAATTTCCGCTGCCGTTATCGCAGTAGTAGTGATCGCTGAGAAGGTTGGGAGAACCAGACTCATGACCCGGCTGAAGCGCACCAGACTACCCGCGTCAACATAGACAATATCGCGGGGGTTGAGGCGGAAGCGATCTGCCAACACCATGGCCGTTGGGTTGCGGGCGTCCAAGTGATAGACATCGACCGAGTTCGCGGCACTGGCCTGACGAATGACATAGATTGAACTCGCATCAGCACTTGTCGCCAGTACGCCGCCTACGTCAGAAATGGCTTGAGCCAAAGACAGATTGCCGTGAGATAGAGGGAGGGTGCCCGGTCTGGCAAGTTCACCCATCAAATAGACGGGCTCTTCCTGGCTATTAGGCACATAAAGGGAGTCGCCATCCTTCAGAATGATCTGCCCAATGCGATTGCCCGAGGCCATGAGAGTCCGAAAATCCAGTTTCCAAGACTGAGTACCTCTGGTCAAAAGCATCTGACTGTCATTCGCCGTCGGCAGGAAGCCCCCTGCGCGATTCACTGCTTCAGTCAAAGTAAAAGGAACGTCGGTAACATTGTAGACCGCTGGACTCTTAACCTCACCCCCTACGTACACTTTTTGCGATCGGAAGGAGAGCATCTTCACGTCGACCTGGGGTTTCTGAAGCACCTTCGCCAGGCTCGAAGTAAGTGCATCGCGCACCTGCGAGATGGTCAGCCCCGTCACTGCGATCTTGCCAACATAGGGGAAATAGAGGGAGCCGTCCTCATCCACTACCATTCCCGTGGCGGCATCTGAGCGGAACTGGCCCAAAGGAAGGGTGATTTCGGGATGATCCCAAACCGTGACCAAAAGGACATCCTGGGGGCCAACCCGGTAAGGCTGAAACTTGTCCGCGAGAAGTTCACTAAAACTTGCGGCTTCGAGGCTGCGGGGAGCCTGTGCATTCAGCACCTCCGTGTTGAGCGGAAGCAGGTTGACATTGAGACCATCAACCTTGGTAGTCGTCGGGTGCGAGCTAGCCTTCATATCCATTTTCATCCCTGGGGCAGTGCAGGCGCTTAGCAACAGTGTGGCGCCGAGCGCAGTCCACAAAGGCGCACTGCTTCGCGCAGCGCCATCGCGATTGGGGGGATTGGAAGCGCAGCGAATCGAGGGAAGCAACTCACCGCTGTTGGATTGGGGCATGGAAACCTCCGAATGAAAACATGCGTTACTCTCCACTTGGCTGAAGAGGTGCCGTACGATACAGCAATATTTTGATGCCGCAAGTTCATTTCCAGGCAGCTGTGTATTGAGAATATGGCTTGTTTTAGAATAAATTCCACCCTGAAGCCGTTCTCTTTTGCTATGACCAGACATCCTGAAACCAAACATCGCATGTGCTCCTGCGAAGGGCAACGCAAAGCGCCCCGGTGTCGATGAAACCCGTGGTTCCCTGCGAAAATAACCGAACGTGGATGGACGGCATCAAACTCGTGCTGGCAGATACAGAGCGAATCCCGGGGAAATATTTGATATGAGCACTTTCACATTTTCCTTTGAGTTACTATCGACGCGAACAGTAGCAAACTGCCTCGTCTGCCTTCAGCAGTCTGACCATCAATAAACCCCGTGTTAGGACTTGTTATGTCCCTGAGCCGAAGTGATGTCCCCAATATCGCCTGCGCTTATGCGCCTTGGCCTTACTATGCACCTGACGAAGTGGCTGCCGTCATCAGGGTAATGGAGAGCGGCAAAGTGAACTACTGGACCGGTCAAGAGTCTCGAGAATTTGAGAAGGAATACGCGATAGCCGCCGGTTGTAATCATGCGATTGCTCTCTGTAACGGCACCTCCGCACTCGAACTGGCCATCTACGCTCTGGATATACCGCCTGGGTCGGAGATCATCACCACTCCGAGAACCTTCATCGCCAGTGCAAGCTGCGCCATCATGCGCGGTTGCGTCCCTGTTTTCGCAGATGTGGATCGGGTAAGCCAAAACATCACCGCCGAATCCATTGAAAAGGTCATCACCCCGAAAACAAAGGCTATCATCGCGGTTCACTTGGCGGGTTGGGCCTGTGACATGGACCCCATCATGGAACTGGCTGGCCACCGCGATATCAAGGTCATTGAGGATTGCGCTCAAGCTAATGGCGCCACTTACAAAGATCGGCCGGTGGGCGGCCTAGGCCATATCGCAGCCTTTTCCTTTTGTCAGGATAAAATCATAACCACTGGCGGCGAAGGCGGGATGCTCACTACCAATGATGAACACCTATGGAGCCGGGCCTGGAGTTTCAAGGATCATGGTAAAAGTTGGGCAGCGGTTTACGACCGCGAGTTTGGCGCTGGTTTCCGCTGGCTTCATGAATCATTTGGAACCAATTGGCGCATGACCGAGATTCAAGCTGCCATTGGCCGCATCCAGTTACAAAAGTTACCGGAGTGGAAGCGAATTCGTCAGCGCAACCTCCGCCGACTGAACGAGGCGCTGAGGCGATTTGATTGCATTCGCACTACACCCGCACCTCCCGAGATTGGTCACGCGGCTTACAAGGCATACGCATTTGTACGCCCAGAACTACTAAAGGAGGGGTGGGATAGGGATCGGATCATGGCCGAGATCAACGAAAAGGGTATCCCCTGTTTCAGCGGGAGTTGCAGCGAGATCTACCTTGAGAAAGCCTTCACTATCAGCGGCTGTGAGCCACCCAGTCGTTTACCTGTGGCACGCGAGTTGGGTGAGACTAGTTTAATGTTCCAAATTCACCCCACCCTCTCCGAGCAAAATATCGACGCGACCCTCGCCACGATCAACGAAGTCCTTGGGCGCGCGGCACGATGAACGCCATTCCCAACTTCCCCCGATCCTTCTATCGCGTCAGCAAGCGCGGCTTAGATGTTTTGGGGGCTTTAGTATTGCTGGTTCTCCTGGCCCCAGTGATGTTAATTATCTGGGGCCTCATATACATGCGAATGGGTTCACCGGTTCTATTCCGACAGGTGCGCCCGGGCCTTGATGCTCACCCTTTCACGGTGGTGAAGTACCGGACCATGATCGATGCGTATGATCCCGATGGGAATCCCCTTCCCGATATTCAGCGCGTCACTCCATTGGGTAGAATCCTTCGTCGCGCCAGCCTGGATGAGCTACCACAGTTGTGGAATGTACTGACAGGAGAGATGAGCTTCGTGGGTCCACGCCCCTTGCTTATGGAGTATGTAACCCTTTATTCCCCCGAGCAGCGTCGTCGGCTTGACGTGAAACCGGGTATTACAGGCTTGGCCCAGGTCAGCGGACGCAACAATATACCGTGGGAAGATCGGTTACGACTCGATGTGGATTATGTAGATAAGGTTTCTTTATGGTTCGACCTAGTCATCCTCGCCCGCACGATTAAATATGTTCTCTTTTCGCGCAGCGTCCATATTTCTGGTGTAGATCAGGTTAACAAGTTTCAAGGCACTTTGGGCAATTCTCCCAAACAACTGTCCGGCGCCGCTAACATAGGGACTCTTCCTACTATTGTTAATGATAGAGAATAAAAATATAATAAAATCACATTTCAAGGTTCAATCACTGAACTCAATCCATTCAACCATTTCGAATACTTGTTGGTTCAACCAGATATTATAAATTATTTAAATACAGGTCGGCGATCACTGGGCGATGGTCAGAAGCCTTTTTGGTGCCAATCCAGCAACGCCAGGATTGCACCTGTGAGTTCATCATGATGTGATCAATCCGCATCCACGAGAGGTGTAGCCAGGGAATCCTGTGTTCCAACAGGAAGTGGCCGTATGTGTAGCCATAGCCCCTTCCTCCTTCGGCGAAGGCGTCATGAAGGCCCGCGTCCCGAAGCGTGGCGCAAACTTGAGATGGTTCGGGCGAGTTCAAATCGCCAGCGACGATAACCGGACCTTGTTCCGACCGCACGAATGCTTGTATCGAGCTCGCCTGGTTGAGTCGAACCGCAGCGTTGTTCTCCAGGTCTTGAATAGCTTCCAGCAAATACCATCGACCCTTCCTGGCCAACCTGAATTCGTTTAATCCGTCCCTGGGCGATTGAAAATGAACATTGTAAAATACGATTGACGTATCACCGACCAGTACCCGCGAGCGCAAGCAGGCCTGTTTCTCGCCGGACGATGACATCCAGCGAATCTCCGCCTCAGAGAGCGGAAACCTACTCGCGATCACGTACTGCTCGAAAGATCGAACATTCCATTCCTTGAAGTATTTCCCAAGGGGACCCGATAGCGAATTCATAGCATCCTGGAGCAGAACTACATCAGGCTTGTACCGAGCAATGTCGTCGATAAGCTCTGAAATAGCGCGACTACCGTACTTGGCATTGCATGTCATGATCCGGATCGATGGGTTTCCCGTGGGTCCAGGAGGGGTTTGCAGGGACCAGCTGAAGCCCATGACCGGACCGAGCACCCAAACCAGATACAAACCTGGCAGCCAAGTCCAATACCAGGCAACCCTTAGCGAAATGAACAGTAGAAGAACCGCTGGAGCAGCCCACAGCGCTTGGGGTAGATACAGATTAAAAGCCCCGGGCCACCATCGGTCCGCGCCGAGCAGATTCATGCCGGTTATCGCGGTGAGAACCACTCCATAGAATGCAGCGAGGGTAAGAAAGATATTTTTGTGTGGTTCGATCATAGTCCTGGTCATCCCTGGCAGCTGTTCCCACTGAAGATGCCAGAAAACAGTCTCCGGTGATATTGGAATGGGCATGTAGGTCGACTCGGAGTATCGAATCAGCCTCATGGTAGCGTTAAAAATTCACAGCAAATGTCACGCGGACTTGATTGGGAAGTGCTACATTTTTGGAACCGCCGAAGACTTTGTCGGCTGTTGTTCCGGAATAGGTATTTCCCATCTTACATTCCTATCTTTTGAATGCCCTCTGCGACCCACTGTCTTGAGGGAGCCGTTGTGGACTCAAGCGACCCATTAGCGACCCAAAGCCAGATCGACGCCATGCTTCGACATGGGTTGCTTGAGTCCGGGCCGAAGAATGGGTTACGCGATTTGACCCTCCTCTCCGCAGCTTTTTGCGGTGCGTCGGCAGTCTTAGTGCTGCGGGACGAAACAGGTATTTGGTACCAAGATAGCTGGGGGCTATCAGCAGGGCAAATGCTATCCCTCGAAGCAGCTTTGGCGCAAAGCTCTTCTCTTCAAATGAGTAGCATCCAGCTCAAAATCCAAGGGCTTTGCATCATCGCATCCCTGCCCCTGACGGATTCTAAACACTTGGTCATCGGGACACTTTACCTGGTATCCCCGAACCGTTTTGACCTTTCAGCAATTCAACGTGAGGGCCTGCGACAATTGATTTGCCAGATGGAGGCTTTCCTGGCGTTGCAGCAGCAAGGGCATGAGAGTCGGGCCATCCCTCGCAGTCCCGCTGCAACCTCTTTTGTGCCGGGCCTCGCGCATGAGTTGCGCAATTTCATCTTTGGGATCTCAGCAACTCTGGATACGTTCCAGGCGCACTTCGCCGACCACGATGAGGTCAGCAAATACGGAACCGTTATTCGAAGAAGTCTGGACCGGCTGAACGCGTTCATCGAAGAGTTGCTGGAATACGGAAAACCCCAGCTACTCTCCTGGTCTGTGGGCGATCTGAAACCCTTACTGCGGGAGGCCGTCGAGTACCATCGCTCCCTGGCAACCCGAAACAATGTCGATCTCCAGCTTCAAATCACGGGCTCCATACCGCCTCTCAATACAGACAAACAAAGCCTCTGCAAGGCCTTCATACTTCTGATTGATCTGGCGCTCCAACAGGAAGAGGCGGGGGGTCGCGTGACGCTCCAGGTCGCGACCCGCATTCAAGGCGATCGGACGGTGATCTACGGCCATCTGGATGGGGCAGGTTTGAAGCTCCAAGATGTGGATCTGACTCGCCTTTTTGAACCCTTCTACTTCCGGGCATCCGGGTT
>JANYIU010000164.1 GCA_025361955.1 Holophagaceae bacterium | reverse complement strand
GAATACAGAAGTCAGGCCATTGTGTCCGGCGGCCCCTCCCGTGAGCCTGAAGCGCCCCATTCCCAGCGGAAGGTCCTTATCGTCATGGAGCAGGATCATGTGTTTAGGGTCAAAACCCGCCGCGACGGCTTCGGCACAGGTTTGCCCTGACACGTTCATGTAAGTGGAAGGCACCAGGGCGAGCAAGGGTTCACCCAGGTCGTAGAGATTTCCCGTCTTGAAGGCATGAACGCGTTTTGGCTTGCGGCAGTGGGGATCCATCCAGCGCTGGAGCACCAGCCGTCCGAGGTTGTGGCGGGTGGCCACGTAGGCGTCACCGGGATTGCCCAAAGGCACCAGGATCCACTGGGTTCCCGGCGGTGGCAAGTCTCCTGGAGGGGAAGGGGTGCGCCCTGAGAGCAGATTCCGTAGCTGGGTCCACATGGGGAAAGTTTGCAGTGATCGGTGCGCTGGGGTCAGTTAAAAAAGGTGCGCGGCCAGAAGGCCGCGCATTCAGCAGTCGGGATCTTGTAACTACTTCTTCTCTTCCTTCTTGCCCTTCGCACCCACAACAACGGGTTCGGCAATGACAACCTCGGCGACCGGCGCGACGACGGGCTCTTCTTCGGCAGCCAAGCCATGGACAGAGCAGACCACGTTGTGGGCATCGCCCAGGAGAGTGAGATGGGCATCGAGCGGGACTTGATCGATACGGATGGTGTCACCCACATGGAGATGCTCAACGTTCACATCGATGTGGGCGGGAATGAATCCAGGCAGACATTCCACTTCGATGGTCCGATGGACGAAGTCCAGGAGGCCGCCTTCCTTGACGCCGGCAGGCGTGCCCGTGAGCACGATGGGTACGTGGACGCGGACCTTGTGGGTGGGGTCCACGCGCATGAAGTCCAGATGGGCCAGACGGCCGGTGACGGGATCGCGCTGCACGTCCTTGATGATGACGTGGCGCTTGATCTCCGTGCCTTCGCGCTGGAGGTGCAGCATGGAGTTCATGCCCGTATCGCCAGCCAGGATCCGGGCTACGACCTTGGGACTGATGGCGATGGAGACGGCGGCTTCATTAAGGCCGTAGATGGTGGCCGGGATGAGTCCATTCTTGCGAAGCTCGCGGCTCGAAGACTTGCCAACCCTCTCGCGCTTGGCAACGACGATGGTATCGATGACGGGTGTGTTCATGGTTCCTCCTACCAGGCTGCTTCCCCGCAGCCCTCTCGTTGGGTTCAGGGCTTGGCGGCCCGTGCCCGGAAATCGGGCGAAGGTTCAGATTATCGCGAGAGATCCCGGAAGACCAGCCGGATCTTCACAGTTCACACGGCTTCATCAAGGTTGGCCGATAATGATTCCATGAGCCGACATTACCCCAAGTCTGAGGAGATCCTAAACCGCGACTTAAGCTGGCTGGCGTTCAACGAACGAGTCCTAGAGGAAGCGGAGGACCCATCGGTTCCCCTCCTGGAGCGGGTCAAGTTCCTGGCCATTGTCTCCAGCAACTGGGACGAATTTTTCATGGTTCGAGTGGCCGGAATCTGGCGCCAGATCGACGCCGGAATCACCCAGCCAGGGTCCGATGGTCATACCCCGCGCCAGCTCCTGGAGCGAGTCTCTCTGCGAATCCATGCGCTGGCGACCCGGCAGCACAGCCTCTTCCATGAGGTGCTGGAACCCCTGCTCAATGCCCAGGGGATCTATCTCCTCAAGCCCGAAAACCTGGACGAACCCCAGCGGGACTTCATTCGCGACTACTTCGACCGCAATCTGATGCCCCTCATCACTCCCTTGGCCGTCGACACGGGCCATCCCTTCCCAAGGCTCGGGAACAGGGCCATGGTGCTCATGGCCGAACTCGAGGCGGAGGACTACCTCGAAGAGGAGGGCCTGCCGGTCTCTCAGCTCTCCATCATCCATGTCCCCACCGGCGTGGCGACGCGCTTCCTCCGGGTGCCATCCAGCCACGGGCAGCACTCCTTCATGATTCTCGAGGACGTGGTGCGCATGCACCTGCCGCGCATCTTCCACGGCTACGCCATCAAGAATTGCCAAGCCCTCAGGGTGACGAGGGATTCGGACGTCCCCATGGATGAGGATCCTTTCGAGGATCTGATGAAGACCGTGGAAGAGCATCTCCGCTCCCGGCGGCGGGGAGCCGCCGTCCGTCTCCAGTACGAGAATGGGCTCAGCCAGACGCTCTTGGACACACTCATTGAGGAGCTGGAACTGGCCCCGGAGGATCTCTACCCCACCGATGGCTTCACCGCGTTCTCAGACCTGATGCAGCTTTACGGCCAACTGGACTTGCCACATCTCAAAGACCAAGCCATGCTCCCGGTGCCGGTGGCTCAGATCGAGGCAGCGGCTACGGTCTTCGATGCCATCGCCAAGAACGACATCCTGCTGCATCACCCGTTCCAAAGCTTCGACGACAGCGTGGTGAGGTTCGTGCGCGAGGCTGCCGAGGATCCCAAGGTTCTGGCCATCAAGATGACCCTCTATCGCATGAGCCGCACCAGCCCCATCGCAGCGGCTCTGGAAAGGGCGGCAGAGCTCGGCAAGCAGGTGGCCGCCATCGTGGAACTCCGGGCCCGCTTCGACGAAGAAGCC
>JANYIU010000080.1 GCA_025361955.1 Holophagaceae bacterium | reverse complement strand
CGGCGCTGTAGAACTCGAACCTGTTCTTGCCGAGGGCCTTCGCCCGGTACATGGCGACGTCGGCGTGCGCGACGAGTTCCTCCCCATCGGCTCCGTCCTGGGGATACACCGCGACGCCGACGCTCGCAGTGACGTACACCTCGCGGCCGCCGAGTGCGACGGGCTCCGCGATGACGGACAGCAGGCGCTGCGCGAGGGCGCTCAGGTCCTCGACCCCGGCGTAGTCCGTCGTGATGACGGTGAACTCGTCACCACCCGTGCGCCCGACCGTGTCGGTCTCGCGCACGACCGAGAGGCACCGCTCCGCCACCTCGACCAGCAAGCGGTCGCCCGCCGGATGCCCGAGCGTGTCGTTCACGTCCTTGAAGTGGTCGAGATCGAAGTAAAAGACCGCCACGGCGCTCTTGTGACGCCTGCTGCGCGCCAGGGCCGTGGCCAACCGGTCGTCGAGCAACGCCCGGTTCGGCAGTCTGGTGAGGGGATCGTGGGTCGCGAGCCACTCCAAGGCCTCTTCGCCCTGCTTCACGGCGGTGATGTCCGAGAAGACCCCGACATAGTGTGTCGTGTTCCCTCCCTCATCCTTGACCGTGGAGATGGAGAGCCACTTCGCGACGAGCGAGCCGTCCGATCGCCGGTCCCAGATCTCGCCCTGCCAGCGTCCGGTTCCGAGCAGGGTGCCCCACATCTCCCGGTAGAAGTCCGGACCGTGCCTTTCCGACTTCAGGATCCGTGGGTTCTTACCGATGACGTCTGCCCTCGTGTATCGGTGGATCGCCAGGTACGCCTCGTTCACGTCGATGATCGTCCCGTCGGGCGTGGTCACGACGATGCCCTCGCTGGTGGTGTCGTAGACCTTGCCCGCCATGGAGAGGCTCTCGGCGGCGGCGCGCGCGGTGCTCACCGCAGCGCGCAGACTCCGGGACGACCAGATCAAGAGGCCGCAGGCCGCGGATCCGAACGCCACGAGCATCCCCGCCCGATACCAGAGTGACGAATCTTGCGGCCCCGCCACGAGCAATCCCGAGGATTCGGCCCACGCCGCCCCGAAGGCGGTCACGGCCCCGGCGACGGTGGCGACGACCGTCTCGCGCCATCCGAGCAGGACGCCGGCGGTGACGATCGGTACGAGAAGGACCGTGACCGCCGAGGTGGTCACTCCGCCCGACGTGAGCACGAGCACGGTGCCGGCGACCCAGATGCCACCGGCCATGGCGCGCGCGCCGGCGATCACGTGGCCGGAGCGGACGACTGCCACGGAGACGAGCGAGGACACCCAGACACAGGCCATGCCGGCGATCAGGGGTCCGGCGCTGCTCCGGATGAACGCGATGAGGAACAGGACGGCAAGCGTGGTGACGACGACCAGGACCGCGGAGACCAGATAGACGATCCGCGCGATGTCGCTGAGCCTCTCGTCTCGGAACTCGGGCGGAGTCAGCAGGGAGGCCCCGCCGGCGGACGTGGGGACGGCCAAACCGCTCACCCCCTTGCGCAACCGAGTTCCTCTACAGGCGGCACGGCGGCACGCTCGCCGCCGTCGCACTGTTCCTACCCATAACCCCCGCGGCGTGCCACATCCGCCGCTGTGGGCAGCACGACGCACGCGCGCAGCCCCGGCCTCCCTCATCGGGTGACCGGGGCTGCGTTCGGGATGCGATCTGGCGGAGAGGGAGGGATTCGAACCCTCGTAGGAGGGGATACCTCCTAAACAGTTTTCGAGACTGCCGCATTCAACCACTCTGCCACCTCTCCGCGGTGGCGACCCTTGCGGGCGCGAAGGCGAGTATACCGACCGTCGCGGAGGGCGGCAACGCGCACCCCATCTCCACGGTGCGGCGGGCCGCGAGCGCATACACTAGTTGGAAGCAGACGGGGCCCTGCCCCGGCGAGGGTAAGTAGGAACCGAGGGCATCGAGCCGGATGGCTCGCACGGGGAGCCGCACGCAGACAAGCGGAAGAAGGAGTCAGGACATGGGACTGTTGATCGTACTCATCATCATCGTGGTGCTGGTCGGAGCCATCATCGCGATCTACAACGGCCTGATCACGAAGCGCAACCGCGTCCAAGAGGCGTCCAGCGACATCGACGTGCAGCTCAAGCGTCGCTACGACCTGATCCCGAACCTGGTCAACACGGTCAAGGGCTATGCATCGCACGAGAAGGAGCTGTTCGAGAAGGTCACGGAAGCGCGCGCCGGCATGATGACGGGCTCCACCGGCGACCGCATCAAGGCCAGCAACGAGTTGACCGAGACGCTGAAGTCGATCTTCGCGGTCGCCGAGGCCTACCCGGACCTCAAGGCGAACCAGAACTTCCTCTCCCTTCAGGCCGAGCTGACCGACACGCAGGACAAGATCATGGCGTCGCAGCGCTTCTACAACTCGAACGTGCGCGACTTCAACACGGCGATCCAGGTCTTCCCCACCAACCTGTTCGCCACCATGCTCGGCTTCAAGGAGTTCGAGTTCATCGAGGCCACTGCGACCGAGACCGCCAACGTCGAGGTCAAGTTCTGATATGGCCGGCACCATCTATACCAACATATCCGCCAACAAGTGGCGCTCCGTCGTCACGATGACGGTCTTCGTCGCGCTCGTGATCGCGCTCGGCTACGCGTTCGGCCAGGTGCTCCACCTCTGGTGGCTCCTGCCGGTGGCGATCGTGGTCGCGGTCGTCCAGACGTTCTCCGCCTACTGGTACAGCGACAAGGTCGCGCTGGCCGTTTCCGGAGCGCACGAGGTCGACAAGCAGCAGGCGCCCGAGCTCTACCGCGTCGTCGAGAACCTGTCGATCACCGCGGGACTGCCGATGCCGCGCGTGTACGTCATCGACGACCCCTCGCCCAACGCCTTCGCGACCGGGCGAGATCCGCAGCACGCCGCCGTCGCGGTCACGAGCGGGCTGCTCGCCAAGCTCGACAAACCGGAGCTCGAGGGCGTGATCGCGCACGAGTTCTCGCACGTCGGCAACTACGACATCCGCCTCTCGAGCATCATCGTGGTGCTGGTCGGATTCGTCGTCTTGATGTCGGACTTCTTCCTCCGCTACACCTTCTGGGGAGGCGGCGGCCGGCGCAACAACAACAGC
>JANYIU010000061.1 GCA_025361955.1 Holophagaceae bacterium | reverse complement strand
CTGCAAGCTTCCACCGCCCAGGATCCCTTCAAGATCGGCGCCATGAGCGTCCAGTTCGCCATCAATACCCTGAAGGGCCAGCCTGTGGAGAAGATGGTCATCGTGCCCGGCCTGACCCTGAGCCGCACCAATCCCAAGGCCATCGCAGAATTCGCCAAGACCGCCAAGTAAAAACAGGAACCGCGAATTTCGCGAATGAACGCGAATGGAAGAGAACAAGCAGGAGTTGTTCCATTCGCGCAAGCGCATAGCAACGATTCGCGTCATTCGCGGTTTCAAATGCTGTTTTGCGAATCAGCCATGTTCACTGGAGAACATTCATCCCATGGATAGTGTGAAGCTGGAAGTCCGGAACCTCACCAAAGCGTATCCGGGCACGGTGGCGCTCAGCGACTTCTCCGCGGTGCTGCAGGGAGGCAAGGTCTATGCCCTGCTGGGGAAGAACGGATCCGGGAAGAGCACCCTAGTGAAATGCATCTCCGGGGCAGTCCTCCCCACCAGCGGAGAGATCCTCCTGAACGATCGCAAGGTGCAATTCAGATCGCCGATGGACGCTTTCGCTGCGGGCATCGCCATCGTTTATCAGGAACTCAGTCTGGTCCTGGATTTTACGGTGGCTGAGAACATCCTGATCGGACGCTATCTGAAGAAGGGCCCCGGCATGTCGATCATCGACTGGAAGGGCACCAACGAGAAGGCTGCGGAAATCCTGGCGACCCTGCGCATCGATATTCCGGTCACAGAGAAGGTGGCGAAGCTCAGCGTGGGGCAGCGCCAGATGATCGAGATCGCCAAGGCGATGTCGTACAATCCCGCCGTGCTCATTCTGGATGAGCCCACCTCTGCCCTGGCCCAGCACGAGGTGGAAAGCCTCTTCCGGGTCATCCACCGCTCCCGGGAACAGGGCATCATCGTCATCTTCATCACCCACAAGCTCAACGAGATACGAGGTGTGGCGGACTACGTCACGGTCATCCGGGACGGTCGCTTCGTGGGCACCATCCCCATCGCGGAAGCCATTCCCAAGACTCTCGTCGAGATGATGTTCGGCGATACCCAGATCCTGACCCGCCCCGACAATCTCCCGGTAGCGGATGAAGTCGTGCTCGAGGTGCAGGGACTGACCCGGGAACCCAGGTTCCGGGAGGTCTCTTTCTCCCTGCGCAAGGGCGAAATCCTGGGCATTGCCGGGATGTTGGGGTCCGGTCGCTCCGAACTGCTGCGCTCGATCTTCGGCGCGGATCCCGTGGATTCAGGGGAGATCAAACTAAAGGGTGTATCGATCAGGCATCCGCACATCCCCTTCATGAAGAAGTTAGGCATGGCCATGACCCCCGAGAACCGCAAGGAGGAGGGCCTGATCCAGATGCTGAGCATCAAGGATAACCTTTGCTACGCCAGCCTGGACCGCCTCGCGTCCTGGGGCGTGCTCACCCACAAGGCCCAGGAACCGGTGGTGCGCCGATGGATCAAGGAACTGCATATCAAGATCGCCAGCCCCAACCATCCCGTGTCCTCCCTGAGCGGCGGGAATCAACAGAAGATCGTCGTGGGCAACTGGCTCAACACCGAACCTTCCATCATCTTCTTCGACGAACCGAGCCGGGGCATCGATGTGCAAGCCAAGCAGCAGATCTTCCAGATCATGTGGGAGCTGAGTCGCAAGGGCCTGAGCGTAATCTTCGTTTCGACGGAACTGGAAGAACTCCTGGAGGTCTGCCACCGCATCCTGATCATGGAGAACGGCCGGATCCTGCGGGAAACCATCCCTGAGAACACGTCCCTCGACGAATTATACGCCCTGTGCATGGAGGCCTGATCCGATGTCCGCCGCGATGAGCAGCAACCATCAGAAGACTGGGATGAACCTCAGCGTTTTCGCGCTCGAGATCATCCTCCTAATCATCATCGGGTTCCTCTCCTTTTTCGCCCGGGGTTTCGCGACCTGGGACAACTTCCTGAACATCCTTCGCAACGCGTCCACCACGGGCATCATCGCCTTCGGAATGACCTTCGTCATCATCGCGGGTGAGATCGATCTGAGCGTTGGATCAGCCATCGCGTTCCATGGCTGCCTGTTGGCCGTGGTGACCGAGAAACTGATCGGCAGGGGCTATCCGATGCTCCCGGTCATCCTTCTGGCCATCGCGGTCTGCTTCACCATCGCGATCCTGACCGGCATGTTCACAGGCTGGGTCCGCCACCGTTTCAGCGTGCCCACCTTCATCACCACCCTGGCCTGGATGGCCGCCCTCCGCGGCGGAGGCTATCTCCTCACGAACAGCTTCCCGACCACCCCGTTCCCAGAATGGTTCAATTTCTTCGGCAGCGGCTACGTCTTCGGCATCCCCTTCCAGGCGATCATCTTCCTGCTCCTGTTCGGCATCACCTGGTTCATCTCGCGCTTTACAACCTTTGGCCGCGCCGTGTATGCCATCGGTGGCAACGCTGAGTCCGCCCGCCTCAGCGGCATCAATGTCCTGCAAAAGCGCATGATCATCATGGCATTAACCTCCGCCTTCTCCGTCATCAGTGCCATCGTCGTCGCCTCCCAGATCCAGGCAGGCAATCCCACGGTCGGAACCAGCTGGGAATTCACGGTCATTTCCGCCTGCGTCATCGGCGGCGTCAGCCTGATGGGGGGCAAGGGACGGATCTGGGGCACCTTTGTCGGCGTCATGTTCCTGGAAATCATCCTGAACGGCATGACCCTCCTGAACATCGACGAGTACTGGCAGTATGTCGCCCGCGCCGTATTGATCCTTGGCGCCGTCATGATCTACCAGGGCCAGGAAACGCGCCAGAAGGATTGATCGCCAAGAGCGTGCGACTCGGGACCGGAGCCTGGCCTGCCCTGGTCCAGGGGCTTGCGTTCTGCGCTGTCGGTGCCGAACATACTTACAGCGCAAATCCGCGCCTGACAGTCCCCTCCGTTTCAAAAGGCAATCCTCCATGATCTACACGGATATCGTGCTCGGGGTCGACATCGGTGGCACCAACACCAAGCTGGGGTACGTGGATCGCCAGGGCCGGTGCCTCGCGGACGAGGTCATGGCCACCCGCTCCGATGAACCACCCGCAGTGTTCTTCAGACGTTTGCACGAGCAGGCTGAGCGACTCCGAACCACCCTGGTTCCCTCGCACCGCCTTCTGGGCATCGGTATCGGAGCCCCCAATGCCAACTATTACAAGGGGACCATCGAGCATCCGCCCAATCTGAGCTGGGTATGGGTCGATATCCGCGCGGAGCTATCGCCGTACTATCAGGTGCCCATCGCTGCGACCAACGACGCCAATGCCACGGCGCTGGGAGAAATGCTCTTTGGCGCCGCCCAAGGGATGCGGGATTTCATCGTCATCACATTGGGTACCGGCCTCGGCAGCGGGATCGTCGTGAACGGCGAGATGGTCTACGGGTCCACGGGATTTGCCGGCGAGATCGGACATACCATCGTGGATCCTGCGGGTCGCGCCTGCGGGTGCGGTCGCCGTGGGTGTCTGGAAGTCTATGTCTCCGCCACGGGCCTCAGGCTCACGGTGCTTGAACTGCTAGCTCGCAGCGATGCCCCCAGCCCTCTGCGCGATCTTGCTTTTGAGGAACTCACCTCGAAGCTGATCTTCGAAGCGGCGCAGGACGGGGACCCCGTCGCTCTGGAGGGTTTCGAGTTCACCGGCGATCTGCTTGGCCGGAAGCTGGCGGATGCCGTGGCCTTCACAAGTCCTGAAGCCATCTTCCTGTTCGGCGGCCTGGCCGCAGCTGGGGAGCTGCTGTTCAAACCGGTGCGACGCGCCTTGGAAGAGAACCTGCTCAACATCTATCGTGGCACCGTGAAACTGCTTCCATCTGGAGTTGCCGAAGGCAAGGCCGCCATCCTGGGGGCCAGTGCCCTGATCTGGAATGAACTTGCCAAAGGGCAACCTGATCGCCCCTGACCTGCGGCTCTGTTTGCAGGCAAACCCCTGCTCACCGCCGTCCATCGGGGCTTTTCAGCTAAGTCTGATGGGGCAGCAAGGCCCTGCTTCGAGCGTCGCTCTGTGCCAAGATCGAAACAGGACGGTCGCTGTCCGGAAAGCGCTACCTGCTCATGAAATACCGCATGTTCCTGTTTCTGGGGATCCTCCTCCTTGGCCTAGGGTCAGCCTGTTTCTACATGGCCCGCCGCTCCATGGCCTTTTGTCCGGCCCTGCAGCGACAGCAGGGGCTTGTGTGGGGCTGCGTGATCGCATTCCTGCTGCTTCAGTTCGGTGCGCCGCTCGCCAATCGGCTGCTCGGCCTTCGGATCAACGCACTCTACTGGCTCTCCTACCTATCCCTCAGCCTGGTCTCCACCTTCTTCCTGTATTTAGCGGCCGCGGATTTCATCCAGATGCTGTCGCGAAGGTTCATCGGGGCCGCGATCGAACCATGGGCCCTACTCGCGGCCGCAAGCCTGACGGTCATTTCGACGAGTCTCGGCCTCGTCCAGTGCTATCTGCCGATCCGGACGCAACCGATCGAAGTGCCCCTCGATGGATTGCCCGAAGGGCTTGATGGTTTTCGGATCGTCCAGATCTCCGATCTCCATCTCGGGCCCCTTCTGCCTGTCTCGCGCGTGGAGCGGATCGTGAGCCGAACCAATGGCCTCTGCCCAGATCTGATCGCAGTCACCGGCGATTTAGCCGATGGGGACGTGAAGCAGGAGCGGGCTTGTCTGGCCGAGTTGGGCAAACTGCAGGCAGTGCATGGCGTCCGCTTCATCACAGGCAACCACGAATACTATTCAGGCGTGGAACAGTGGCTGGAAGCAGTCCGGGACCTAGGCTGGAGGGTGCTGCTGAACGAGCACGAAATCCTGCGGCACAGAGAGACTGACCTGGTTGTGATCGGCCTGCCTGATCCGGCTGGCGGAGGCGAGGGTGAAGGTCCAAACCTTGCCAAGGCCATGGCTGGAGTCGCACCGGAAACCATAAAGCTGCTCCTCTACCACCAACCTCTGGGCGCCGAAAAGGCCGCCCGCGCAGGTATCCACTTACAGCTCTCGGGCCACACCCATGGCGGCCAGTTCTTCCCCTGGAGCCCCATCGTCAGGCTGTTCTACGACTACCCGGTGGGCCTTCACCGACACGGTCCCATGTGGCTCTACACCAGCCCTGGGACAGGCTTCTGGGGCCCCCCCAATCGCTTCCTGGTCCCGCCGGAGATCACGCTGATCACGTTGAAAAGGAGGTAAGGAAACAGGATGGGGAGGGTTTACAGGGTCAAGGAAACCGCAATCACGCACTCCCTGCTTGAGGCTGTTTCAATTCTGCTTTTCAACTTGTCCGTCCTATTCACGGAATCTTTGTCGGCACGGCCATATCGATCAAGCGCTCCCGTCGCAGTTTGAGCACCCGGTCCCGAACCCCTGCTGCCTGCTCGAATTCCATGCGGCTGGCGTGGTCCCTCATCTGCTTGTCGAGCTTGCTGATCTCCCGCTCGAAGCCCGCGTCGTCGAGGTAGAGGATGGGTTCCTCAGCCACTTTCTCCCGGGGCACCGTGATGAATTCCCGGGCCAGGGCGTCGCCCAGGACATCGTCAATGTTCTTGCGAATGGTCTCGGGGGTGATGCCATGGACTTCGTTGTAGGTGGTCTGCTTGGCGCGGCGGCGTTCGGTCTCACCGATGGCCTGGGTCATGGAGCCGGTCATCACGTCGGCGTAGAGGATGGCCTTTCCGTGCACATTGCGGGCGGCGCGGCCGATGGTCTGGATCAGGCTGCGGTTGTTGCGCAGGAAGCCCTCCTTGTCCGCATCCAGGATCGCCACCAGGGAAACTTCCGGAAGATCCAGGCCCTCCCGCAGGAGATTGATGCCAATGAGCACATCGAAGGTGCCACGGCGGAGCTCCTTCAGCAGCTCTACCCGTGCGATGGTGTCGATCTCGCTATGGAGGTACTCGGCCTTGATGCCCAATTCCTGATAGTAGGAAGTCAATTGCTCCGCCAGCTTTTTTGTGAGCACGGTCACCAGCACCCGTTCCCCATTGGCGGTGACCCTGCGGATCTCCTCCAGCAGATCGTCCACCTGGTTTACCGCAGGCCGAACCTCCACCAGGGGATCCACGAGACCCGTAGGGCGCACCACCTGCTCCACGATCACGCCCCCACTCTGCCGCAACTCGTAGTCTCCCGGCGTGGCACTGACAAAGACCAGTTGCTTCACCCGGTGCTCGAATTCCTCGAAGCGCAGGGGCCGGTTGTCCAGGGCCGAAGGCAGCCGGAACCCATAGTCCACCAACGTGGTCTTCCGACTACGGTCACCGTTGTACATCCCGTGGAGCTGCCCGGTGGCCACATGGCTCTCATCCATGAACAGCACGAAGTCTTCAGGGAAGTAGTCCAGCAAGGTATGGGGCGGCTCTCCAGGCATCCGTCCGTCCAGGAAACGACTGTAGTTCTCGATGCCGGAACAGACCCCCATCTCCTTGAGCATCTCCAGGTCGTAGATGGTGCGCTGGTGCAGGCGTTGCAGCTCGACGATCCGGCCCTGCTCGCGCAGCTCGTTTTCCCGCTCCTCCAGCTCGACTTTGATATCGCGAATGGCATTCTGGAGTTTGTTTTCAGGCGTCACGTAATGAGACTTGGGCCAGATCGTGAGGCTCTCCAGCTTCTCCAGGACCACGCCCCGCAGCGGGTCGATCTTGGTGAGACGCTCGATCTCGTCGCCGAAGAGCTCGATGCGATAGGCCACATCCTCATAGGCGGGATAGACCTCCACCACATCACCGCGCACCCGGAAGACGCCGGGTTCGAAACTCATCTGGTTGCGGGCGTACTGGATGGCGACAAGATCGCGCAGGAGCATGGCTCGATCCTTGAGATCCCCCAACTGCAAGGTGATGGAGAGATTCAAATAGCTGCTGGGATCCCCAAGGCCATAAATGCAGCTCACCGAGGCCACGACAATGGTGTCGCGGCGCTCCAGCAGGTTGCGGGTGGCATTGAGGCGCAGTTTCTCCAGCTCCTCGTTGATCTTGGAATCCTTCTCGATGAAGAGATCCCGCTCGGGCACGTAGGCCTCGGGCTGGTAGTAATCGTAGTAGCTGACGAAGTATTCGACGGCGTTCTCTGGAAAGAACTGCTTGAACTCGCTGAACAGCTGGGCCGCCAGGGTCTTGTTCGGGGCGAAAATCAGCGCGGGCCGGTTCAGCCGGGCGATGGTGGCCGCCATGGTGTAGGTCTTCCCGGAACCGGTCACGCCCAGCAGTGTCTGCCAGCGATCTCCGGCGGCAATGCCTTTCACCAGCTGCTCGATGGCCTCAGGCTGATCACCGGCAGGTTGGTACGGGGCGCAGAGTTTGAAGGCGAGCGGCTTGGCCATGGAACGATTCTACCGCCTACCGCGCCGGGTCACACGGTGCTCCGTGATGCCGACCCGTAAGTCGCAACCCACGACCTTTGAAGATAAAATCGTTCAGGAATAATGCGGGTTGCACAGGCTACCGATGCTTCTGGTGTAGGGATCCGGACCGGACCGATAAGGGCCACCGCACCGAAATGAACGCAATGCCAGGAGGCTATCCCATGGGTTTTGGGTGGTATTACAACCTTTCCGTGAACCGTCGACTCACGCTGTCGTTCTGCGTCGTCCTGGCCTGTCTGGGCGGGCTCATGGCCTTCAATCTGTGGGGCCTCCAGGCATCGTTCCGCGGGGCCAACGGCATGTTCAACAATAACCTGACACCCAATGCCCTGCTGAGTCAGGGCAATTCGGCGCGGCTGCGGATGCAGAATGTCACGCTCTCCCATGCCCTGACCCTGGACACGAGCGCCATGGCCAAGAGCGAGAGCGAATGCAAATACTTCGACGGAGAGTTCGAGAAACCCATGACGCTGTTCGGCAAAAGCCTCGACTCAAAAACCCAGAAAGAGAATTACGAACTACTCGTCAGTTCTTTCAAGGCTATGCAGAAGATCCGGGACGAGGAAGTCTTCCCGGCATCGCGCTCCGGCCAAAAGGAAAAGGCCGCAGAAATCATCCAGACCAAGCTCCTGCCCATCGATTCCCTCATGAACATCACTGCAACCAAGCTGGCGGACCTCAACAAGGAGGATGCCCAGAAAACCATCCGGAATATCCAGAAATCCTACGAAACCACGGTCACCCTCACCCTGGTCATCGGCTCGGCCGTGGTGCTCCTCAGCCTGCTCATGGGATTGGTCGTGGGCCGCAGCATCAGTAAGCCACTCGAAGAATTCGCCAAAGTCCTTCAGGCCACCGCCAATGGCGATCTCCGGGCACGGAGCAGTCTCCGCACCCGGGACGAATTCGGGGCCATGGCCAAGACCCTCAACGCCATGGGTAACCGGCTCCAGGAGACCGTCAGCGCCATCAAGGCGGCGGTGGACCTGGTGGCCAGCGGCTCCCAGGAGCTGTCCGCCGCGGCGGACCAAATGTCCACCACCACGGATACCATTGCCCGGAGCACCAACATCCAGAAGGAAGGTTCCGAACGGATGGCTGCGGCCATAACAGAGCTTTCCGCCAGCATCTCCGAAGTCGCTTCCGGTGCTCAGGAGACCCAGATCAAACTGGTGGACACCCAGAAGGCCGCCGAGCAAGGCACTGAAGCCGGGGGCAACACCACGGAGGCCATGGCCGGGATCACCCGCACGGCCGGAGCCATCTCCCAGGCCGTCGTAGTCATCCAGGAGATCGCCCGGCAGACCAACCTCCTCAGCCTGAACGCCGCCATCGAGGCTGCCAAGGCCGGGGAAATGGGCAAGGGCTTCGCCGTGGTGGCGGAGGAGGTGCGCAAACTGGCCGAACGCTCCGGCAGTGCAGCTAAGGAAGTGAATCTCCTCATCCAGGAGGCCAACGATGCCGTGAACCGAGGGGGCAGCACGGTGGCCTCCACCGTGCAAGCCCTCGAAACCATCCGCAAGAACCTAACGGCCTTTGGCCGCCTCGCCACGCATATCGCTCAGGCCACGGCTGAACAGAGCCGCACGGGCGAAGAAGCCGCCCGCCAGGTAGAACGCGGAGTCAATGAATCCATCCAGACGGCTTCAGCCACCACCCAGCTCTCCGCCACCACCGAGGAGATAGCCCGAACGGCAAGGGATCTGGCCAGCGTAGCCGAGACCCTGGCCAAGCAAGTTTCGGTGTTCCGGGTTTAGTGACATGGTAAGTGACTGATGGTCAGTTACGAAGAGCGACCGGGAGAAGTGCTCCCGGTCGTCTGATTCTAAGCATTGATGGCGGCCACTGGCCCTGCCCGACCTTAACTGATCACACCTTTTTAAGCACCACACAGGCGTTGGTGCCGCCGAACCCGAAGTTGTTGTTCAGGGCATACTCCGCGCTGAAGCTGGAGGCCGCGTTGGCGCACACGTCCAGATCGCAAGCAGGGTCCTGGTTCACCACGTTGATGGTGGGCGGGACCTGACCCGTCTTCAGCGCCATGGCGGTGACGATGGTCTCAAGGGCGCCAGCGGCGCCGAGCAGGTGACCGGACATGGATTTGGTGGAACCCACCTTCAGTTTGGCGGCATGATCGCCGAACACACGCTTGATCGCCAAGCACTCGATGCGATCGCCCGCAGGGGTCGAGGTGCCATGGGCATTCACGTAGCCGATCTGCTCCGGGGTGATCCCGGCATCCTCCAGAGCAGCCTTCATCACGCGCATGGGACCGTCGCCATCCTCACTGGGGCTGGTGATGTGATAGGCATCGCCGCTCATCCCGTAGCCAGCCACTTCAGCGTAGATCTTGGCGCCGCGCGCCTTGGCCAGCTCGTATTCCTCGAGGATCAGGATGCCCGCGCCCTCGCCCATGACAAATCCATCGCGGTCCTTGTCGAAGGGACGACTGGCTTTCTCGGGGGCGTCGTTGCGGGTGGACAGGGCGCGCATGGCGGAGAAGCCGCCCACGCCCAGTTCGTTGATCACGGAATCACTGCCGCCGGCCAACATGCGCTCCGCATAGCCGAACATGATCAACCGGGCCGCGTCGCCGATGGAGTGGGTGCCAGTGGCACAAGCCGTAGCACAGGCGCTGCTGGGGCCCTGGAGGCCATACTTGATGCTGACGCAGCCGCCCGCCAGATTGATGATCAGGCTGGGGATGAAGAAGGGGCTGGTGCGGCGGGGTCCGCGATAGTTGTGGGCCTCGTTCCAGATGGTGCCCAGCCCGCCGATGCCGGAGCCGATATTGATGCCGAAGCGCTCCCGCTCGAGCTTGGACAGACCCAACCCAGCCAGGCCCGAGTCCTCCATGGCCTCCGTGGCCGCTGCCATGGCGAACTGGATGAAGGGGTCCATCTTTTTCTGTTCTTTCTTTTCGATGAACTTGTCTGGCTCGAAGCCCTTGATCTCCCCGGCGATCTTGCAGGCGAAGTCCGTCGCATCGAATCTCGTGATCATCCCGATCCCGCTTTTACCCGCAAGCAAGGCGTCCCAAGTCTCTGGAACGGTCAGGCCGCAGGGGTTGACCGAACCCATGCCGGTGATCACTACGCGGCGTCGTTGGATGGATGTCATAGCGTCACCTCGAATGCAAAACCAGGATGCCACAGGGGTGCAACGAAATCTTTACCGGTAAGTCCCTTGCCAGAGACCCTCCGGGGGCATCCATAGATAAGCGCCGCGAGAGCTCAGAGCTCCGCGGCGCATGGAACAAAGACTCAAGGGGATCAAGCCTTGGAGTTCTTCTCGATGTAGGAGATGGCATCGCCAACGGTGCGAATCTTCTCCTGCTCGCTCTCTGGGATCTCGAGGCCGAAGGCTTCTTCGATGGCCATGATGATCTCCACCGTGTCCAGACTGTCGGCGCCCAGATCGTCAACGAAGTGGCTGCTTTCGGAAATGGAATCCTCGGGCTTGGCAAGCTGTTCGGCGATGATCGCAATTACCTTCTTACGGATTTCGGCCATTCTTGTTCTCCTCGAAACCATGCGAGGCTATCACAGCCACATCGTGATGCCAAGTCACCATACGGATGCCCATGCCTCGAAAACCCGACCATCCTGAGCCAGAAGGCGGCTGGCCGCTGGGTTGGGGCCAATCGCTGACGGAATTCCAGATTTATCTGGCCGTGGAGCGCGGATTATCCTCACACTCTGTTTCGGGCTATCTTTCGGATCTGCGCCAGCTTGCCGTCTGGGCCGTGGGCAACGAGACCCCTCCGTCGGATCTGGACCGGGAAAAGGTGACCCGGTTCCTGGTCAGTCAGCATGGCGAGGGCAAGGCTTCGAGGAGCATCGCTCGGCTTTCCTCGGCCCTGCGGCAGTTCCTAAGCTTCATGAGGATGGAGGGAGAAGGTGCGGCAGGCCCGGAAGCCGTCGTGCGCCCGCCACGCCCTCCCCGAATCCTGCCCAGGACGCTCTCGGAATCCCAGGTGGAAGCCCTGTTGTGCGCCCCTGATGTGAGCACACCCCTCGGTGTGCGGGATCGCGCTTGGCTGGAACTCCTCTATGCATCGGGCTTGCGGGTCACGGAACTGGCGGAGATTCCGGCCCTCTCGGTGTTTTTAGATGAAGGATTTATCAAAGTCATGGGAAAGGGTCGCAAGGAACGTCTCGTGCCTTTTGGCGAGAACGCCGAACACTGGATCCGGGCTTGGCTCAAGCT
>JANYIU010000037.1 GCA_025361955.1 Holophagaceae bacterium | reverse complement strand
GGATCTTTTCGCTTTCGGCATTCTCATCGCGATGCTCGTCATCCGACCCTCGGGAATCATGGGCAAGAACAATGAAGACAAGGCCTAGGAGCCAGGCATGGATTATATACAGGGAATCGCGGTACTCATCGGCATCAACCTTATCGCCGTCCTGGGCCTTTGCGTCCTGACTGGATTCACGGGGCTTTTTTCCTTCGGACACGGTGGCTTCATGGCCATCGGTGCCTATATCTCCGCCATCGTCACCGCCAAGCTGAACCTGCCCTTTTCCGTGGCCATCTTGGCTGGGGGGCTGTCTGCGGGCATCATTTCAGTCTTCATCGGGCAACTCACCCTCAAGCTGAAGGGCGACTATTTTTGCATCGCGACCATGGGTTTCGGCGAGGCCATACGCATCATCCTCAACAACACCAACTATGTCGGTGGTGCGCGCGGCTGGGCAGACCTTCCCCAGCTCACGACCTGGGTGTGGGTGGTGGGCCTCGACATCGTGTGTATCGCCATCACCTGGAACTTGATCAATTCCCGTCAGGGCAGAAATATGATCGCGGTTCGCGAGGAGGAACTCGCGGCGCAGATGGCAGGTGTGAACGTCTTCCGCTACAAGATGATCGCCTTGGTTTTTAGCGCAGTAATGGCGGGTATCGCGGGCGCACTGCTGGCCAACTACCTCCAGTTCCTCAGGCCGACGATGTTCAATATGCTCAAGTCGACCGACCTCACCATCATGGTGATCTTCGGTGGGCTAGGATCCATCTCCGGAACGATTGTCGGCACCATCCTGCTGGTTTCCCTGCCTGAGGTTTTCAGGAACTTTGCCCAGTGGCGCCTTGTCATCTACGGCCTGGCGGTCATCGTCATCATGGTTGGCAGACCCAAGGGCATCATGGGAGGCATGGAGCTGACGCCGTCGGGTATCCGGAAGATCTTCGCCGCCAGAAGGGCGAAGGCCACGCTCGAGGCCGAGATCAAGGCAGCTGAACGTGGAGACGCGGCATGAGCGGGGTCACCATTCTAGAGCTGAAGAGTCTGACCAAGCGCTTCGGCGGTCTCGCGGCAGTCAACGACGTGAGCTTCAAAGTCCGTGAGGGTGGCATTTCCGGACTCATTGGTCCCAATGGCGCCGGCAAGACGACTATCTTCAACTTGATCACAGGTGTCTACAAGGTCACTGAGGGCCAGATCCTCTTCAAGGACAAGCCCATTCAGGACCAGGAGCCCTACAAGATCGCTTGCGGCGGGGTGACGCGGACCTTCCAGAACATCAGGCTCTTCAAGGAGCTGTCCGTGTTCGACAACGTCTACACGGCCTGCCACCTCTCCGCCAAACACAACCTGTTCGAATCGGTGTTCCGACTCCCGCGCTACTGGAGGGAAGACAAGATCCTGAAGGAGAAGGCGCGCTCGCTCCTTGGCATCATGGGGCTTGAGGAAAGGCAGGACATCTCCGCCAACAACCTGCCCTACGGCCTCCAGCGCAGGCTCGAGATCACGCGGGCCCTCGCCCTCGATCCGAAGCTCCTACTTCTGGATGAGCCAGCGGCGGGCATGAACCCCGACGAGACCGAGCAGCTCATGCTCCTCATCGGCAAAGTACGGAAGATGTTCAACCTCTCGGTCCTCGTCATCGAGCACCACATGGACCTGATCATGGGCATCTGCGAGCATATCCATGTCCTCAATTTCGGCTGTACCCTGGCCGACGGCAGCGCCGAAGCGGTTGCCAACGACCCGAAGGTTGTCGAGGCCTACCTCGGCGCCGAGGAGGAGAAGAAGTGATGCTGAGTGTGAAGGACCTCCACGTATCCTACGGTGGCATCAAGGCCCTGAAGGGCGTCTCGATGGAAGTGAACGAGGGCGAGATCGTCACGATCATCGGCGCAAACGGCGCTGGCAAATCCACCTTGCTCAACACGATCACTGGCTTCCTGAAGCCGGCGAGCGGCGAGGTCGTCTTCAAGGGCCACCCAGTCGGCCGCAACCCGGCCAAGATCGTCAAGATGGGCATCTGCCACGTCCCCGAGGGTCGTCTCGTGTTCGCGAACTTGACCGTCCAAGACAATCTCCAACTGGGCGCCTACCTCCGGAATGACAGGAAGCAGATAGCAGTCGACTTGGAGCGGGTCTACATGCTCTTCCCCCGCCTCCGAGAACGCATGAAGCAGATTGCTGGAACGCTTTCGGGTGGCGAGCAGCAGATGCTCGCAATGGGCAGGGCTCTCATGACGAACGGCGAGCTTGTCCTCATGGACGAGCCTTCCCTCGGTCTGGCACCCCTCCTGGTGAAAACGGTCTTTGAGATAATCAAGGAGATCAAGGGTCTCGGGAAGACGATCCTCCTCGTCGAGCAGAACGCCCACAAGGCGCTGGCAGTCGCCGACCGAGCCTATGTCCTTGAACAGGGACACATCGTCAAGACGGGCCCTGCGCACGAGATCGCGCAGGACCCTGCGGTGCGCGCGGCCTACCTAGGGACAAGGTCGGTGGTGGCAGGCTGAGACCGCCTGTTCAGAGCGAATCGAATGCAGGTGCGTTACCCAGCTGCTAGCCACCCCAGGGCCCGGAAGACCACCCAGCGCTCGCTCAAACCCCCAAACCCCGTTTCTTGAGTAGGGCCCCGATCTCGGGGTTCCGGCCTCGGAACGCGCGGAAGGCCTCGCCTGGGTCGACCGAGTTGCCGGCTGCGTAGACGTGCTTCAGTAGCCGGGCCGCCAGTTCGGGGTCGAAGGGGTTGCCCTTCTCCTCGAAGGCCGCGAACACATCGGCCTCGAGCACCTCGGCCCACAGGTACACGTAGTAGCCGGCCGCGTAACTGTCGCCGGTGAACAGGTGCTGGAAGTGGGGCAGCCGGTGCCGCAGGCCCACTGCGGTCGGCACTCCCAAGCGCCGACATTCGTCCTGTTCGAATTTTCCAGCCTCGAAGGCCTTCAGGTCGGTCAGGGCATGGAGTTTCATGTCGAGGAGGGCCGGCCCCAGGTACTGGACCGTTTCCCAACCCATGTTGAAGGTCCGGGTCTTGCGGATCTTCTCGACCAGGGCCGCCGGAATGGGCTGGCCGGTGGCGTGGTGCCGGGCGAACTTCTCCAGTAACTCAGGGACCATGGCCCAGTGCTCGAACAGTTGGCTCGGCAGTTCGACGAAGTCCCGCAAAACGTTGGTCCCCGACAACCCCTGGTAGGCCACCTGACTCATGAGCCCATGGAGGCCGTGGCCGAACTCGTGGAACAGGGTCGAGGCGTCGTCGAAGCTGATCAGCACCGGTTCGCCGGGCTTACTTTTGGTGAAGTTGTTGTGGTTCGAGACGATGGGGACGACCCCAGCGCTCTGTTCCCGATAGTTGCTCATCCAGGCGCCGGAATGCTTCCCAGTCCGGGCGAAGTTGTCGGCAAGGAAGACGCCCTGCAGACCGTCATCCGACTTCCGACGGACCTCGTAGAGCTTCACGTCAGGATGGTAGAGGGGCACCCCCTCAATCGGTATAAAATCGACCCCGAACAGCCGTCCCGCTGACCAGAACATGGCCGCCACCATCGCATCCAGGCTAAAGTAGGGCTTGATCTCGGTCTCATCGAGCTGGTAGTCCCGGACGCGCACCCGATCGGCGTAGTGGAGCCAGTCCCAGGCCTCGAGGCTGTCGATGCCATCGGACTCCTTGGCCAGGGCCGTGAGGAGCTTCGCCTCTTCGGCGGCCCGGGCCACGGCGGGAGCCCAGACCCGGTCCAGCAGGCCGGCCACGGACTCCGGAGTCTTGGCCATCCGGTTCACCAAGGCGTAGTCCGCGTAGGTGGCGTAGCCCTGTAGTTTGGCCAGCTCGGCCCGGAGTTCCAGAATCTCCTTGATCAGCGGCTTGGTGTCACGGTCCTGGTGCAGTTCACCCCGGGCCGTGAAGGCTTCGTAGACCTGCTTCCGTAAATCCCTGCGGGTCGACTGGGTCAGGAAGGGCTCGACGAAGGGCCTGCCCACGGTGACTGCCCATTTTCCCCCGTGGCCATGAGCCATGGCCGCTGCGGCGGCCGCATCGACCAGGTCCGGGGCCAATCCTGCCAGACCGGCCGTGTCCTCGATCAAAACATAGGTCTCTTCTTCGTCGGCCAGAACCGCCTGGGCGAAGGCCGTGCACTTCTGGCTGAGGGCCTCGACAATCTCAGCCACCCGGGCCTTGGCAAGCGGTGCCAGCCGGGCCCCGGCCAACACGAAATCGAGATGAATCTTCTCCGTCAGTCGGACCTGGACCGGAGTCAACCCCGACCGGTGACGGGCCGCGAGGACGGCGTCAACCCGAGCGAACAGGGCCGGGTCCAGAAGCAACCGGGTCACATGGGCAGCCACTTTGGGGCTGTAGTCCCGCTCGACCGCTTGGAGGGCCTCGTCGGTCAGACACCCCGTCAGGTTGAAGAAGACACCCGTAACCTTCTGGAAGTCGGCTCCCGACTGATCGAGGGTCACGATGGTGTTGGCGAAGGTCGGAGGCTCGGAGGACGAAACCAGGGCGGCGACTTCGGCGGCATGGCTCGCCATTGCAGCGTCAAGCGCAGGGCCGAAGTGCTCGGTTCTGATCTGGTCGAAAGGGGGAAGGCCGTAGGGCGTGTCCCAGGTCTGAAGCAGGGGGTTGGCAGAGGCGTTCATGCCCCAATTTAATCATGGAGCCAGCAGGGAAGGGGAAGAGACCCGGGTACAAGAGACGTGGAAAGCCGTCGACTGAAGCCCGGCGCACGATTCCCTGAACAGCAAAATCCAGAGGGTCTATGTCTTTGGGCTGGACGAGCAAGCTGCCGTATGGCCGCTGCCGCATGTTTTACCACATTCAGCACAAACACATTGAGGTTCAGGCTGAGTCGCGCACAGCTTCGGCGTGATGGACAACAATCCTGAGAACAGGAAGACCCATGGAAGCAATCGGATGAACCGTCTTTTATTCACCGTAGCCATTTGCCATCCTCCAATCGAGGGAAACTGTTTACACAGCCATTCAGACTCAACGTTGAACCTGAGTGGAAAGAGCAGCAAAAGCCCCAAAGGAGACAAGCCAGGCGGGCCGATGAGGGTTGCTATTGGCGAGCTGCCTGCCTTGGGATGCCCTTTGGTTCAAAGATCTTATGGAATCGCATTCACCGTAATCCTCATCGTCAGCATCGTCAACGTGTTTCCTGGAAGGATCCAGCCATTCGGCTGGGAGCTATGCCTCCGATTGGTGGGGTGTTGGTTCCGGAATCCATTGAAGAGCGCTCTGCAGCACCGTCAGGATCACGGCATCGACTACAGCCTCGGCTGAGGTCGTTGCCGGGCTTGACGCAAGGTCGAGGAGAAGCCGCGTACCCGCGACTACACCACGGCATATCTCCAGAGGGCTTTGAAGGTGGCTGAACTCTCCAACCGGATCACCCACCACAGGCTGAGAGCTTCTTTCGCCAACATCCCGAAATAGAAGGGCGTGCCCCTCTCGAGCATCCAGAAGCCCATGCGCCATCGCAGGGTTGAGACCCCGATGATTTGCATCGAGACCCGCGAGGATGAGCTGCGGGCTGCTATCAATCTTATGGGGTAAGGGCCGTGGGAGTCACGTCAATCACAAGGCTCTTCCTTCATCCGAAACGTACAAGCGGAAAGATTCGTCAGGACGGCATGACGGATTCAATTCTGGGTGGTACCTTCCACGATGTTTTCGATTAAGGGCTGAAGCGCGTCGAGGAGGGGGACTGGTGATACCGCTTCCCCGTTGACTTCCCACGCGTTCTCAAATTCCGCAATTTCAAAACCGACAATCTCGCTTTGAGTCATGGCGACGCAAGCATTGAAGAGGTCAGACAAGGTTAGTCCGCCTTCGTGCTGATAATCAGTGGGCACAATTCCAGGGCTGAGTACATCGCAGTCCCAATGCACATAAACAGGACGCCCTGCGATGGCCGTTCGCAGCTTGTTCTCGAAGCCTACTTGGGCTGAAACCAGGAGAACAATGCCAGCATCAATCAGGGCTTGTTCAGACGGATCGATATCACGCTCACCCACTAGGATTACATTGGATAGACTGAGCCCGCTGCCCAATCCCGAATCCCATAGTCCCGCCGGACCCGACAAAGAGAGACCGCCAAGATACCCGGTTGTGGTGGTTTCTGGGGTGTTGAGATCAGGGTGTGAGTCGAACCAGATGACACAAGCATCCGGTCGATGCCTCGCGATCGGGGGTAGTGTGGAGAGTGAGACGGCACATCGGCTGCTTGCCGTGATCGGTACAAGGCCCTTTCCTAGGACCGAGTCATAGTGGGCGGCCATGGCTCGTAGAGAGGGCATCGCGTGAGCCAGCTCGTGTTTCCAATCGATGCTCAACGCAGGCTCTGGTTCCCCAATGATGATGGGTTTGGCACCAAGCCTTTCCGACAGAATCCTTCCTATAGAGGCGGCACCGGGGATTGCCAAATCGTTGTGATCGCCAGCGCGCCCTTGATACACAGTCAGGACAGTTGTTTTCGGCACTATCAAGCTCCCTGGTTCAGGTTACACGGAGACTAGCGAAGCGGGATATGGTCGCGCACTCTGTGCTGGTGGAGACACCGGCCCTGGTGAGGTTGCTCCATGAATACCTCTCCTTGTCCAACCGACCACTGCCCTGAGCCGTGGATTCCTTACGGTAGAACTGGAGTCTCTCGCCCTTCTTCAGGCCCAGGAAACCGCCCCCATGACTCGAAGAGGTCCTCCGAGGTGGCGGCTGCCTGCAGCCCCAGCATTCCCTTCAGCCCTGCCTGCAGGTTGTGAGGAGACAGAGCCTAGGCGAAGGGGTTTTTCGCCACCTCATCCAGGATCCAGCCGGTAAAAGTATGCAATTTCGCGCGGGTCGGGGCGTCCTTGGGGCGGTTCAGGTAGTAAGCACAGCCTGGATCGATACCGATGTCAAAAGGTTGCAGGAGCTTCCCGGTGCGCACATCCTCGCGGGAGAGCTCCACGTAGAAGAGGCCAAACCCGTGACCGTCGAGCACTACCTGCCGGAGCGCATGTGGATCGTCGATCCGCATCGCCTCGAAAGGATCCGCATCCGTTACGCCGGCGGTCGCGAACCACTGCTGCCAGTGGCCGCGATCAACCTCATAGAACAAATGGTGCTGTAGCAGATCCCTTGGCTTCAACTGTCCCTGGAACCGCTCCCAGTATTCGGGGGTGCAGATGGGCGTGAGCTGTGTCGCCAGGACCAGGGTCGATTCCACTCCCGGCCACTTGCCGTGACCCCAGGTGATCTCTGCGTCGATCTTGTTGTGCAGAAAGTCTGCCGCTTGATAGGTGTGATGAAGCAGCAGGTTGATCCCGGGATGGCGCTGCCATAGGCTTCCCAGCCTCGGGGTCAACCAGCGCAGCGAGAAATAGGGCGAGACGCCGATCGTGAGCACGTCTTCCTTGGCGACGCGCTGGACATTCCGCAGGGCCGCGGACAGGGCGTCCAGTGCGCGGGCACTGTCCGAGAGAAGCTGGGTCCCCTCGCCGGTCAGCTCGATCCGGCGATGGAGCCGGCGAATCAACTGGATTCCGAGCTCCTCTTCAAGGTGGCGGACATGATGGCTTAGGGCTGCCTGGGTCACGAACAACTCTTCCGCTGCTCGCTTGAAGCTGAGGTGCCGCCCGACCCCTTCAAAGGCCCTTAGCTGGATGAGCGTGGAGGGAGTCAAGTCCATGGTGCTGAGTTTACACATTAGCTAAACTAAAGTATTTAGAAAAGAAATCAATTGAGTTTCTCATTGCAACACGCGACAAAATACCGATCCTTGAGGTTGTAAGAGAAAGCATCAACTGGGGCTCAATTCCCAAGATAGGCGAACAGCCTTATCGAAACAACGAGTCTAGGGCAGAGCTGGTAGACCAAAATTTAAGTAAACTCTGGATCGCCTCCGCCTAAACCATGACCAGGGTCTTTACGGGCCTTCTTTGAACGGAGGCCCTGACGTGGCGGTCAGGGAAACCATGCTCATCAGAGAAATCACCTCAGTCGGAAAGGAGAACGAGCCATGTTCAACCACATCTTGCTGGCCACCGATAACCTGAAGCAGGGCAAGCTGGCCGCCAGAACGGCGGGAGAGACCGCCCGCCAGATGCATTCGGCCAGTCTTTGCATCGTTGTGACCTACCCATCGGTGCCGGGTTTTCTGGGCGTCCTTGAAATCGAAAAGAAGACTGCGGAGCGCCTTTCTCGGGCCGAAGCTCTGGTTGAATCCCTCCTTCAGGAGGTAGGGGTCATCCCCGGTGAAATCCAGATTGAAATCCTGGCAGGGCCCTTGGCCGAAGCCGTCTCGACCGTCTCCCAGGTTCGCGGGAGCGACCTGATCGTGATGAACTCAAAACAATCGGGGCCATTGGAGCGCCCTACAGAATGGTTCCACAGCGGCCAAGTCGCGGGTCATGAGCGCTGCCCTGTGATGACCCTGCAGTGAGGCTGATGTACCGCAGGTTGCCTAAGCTGAGGCCCGTGCTGATTGAGTTTCTGGACGTCCATGAGAGTTGACCTGTCTTGCCCGCAGAACCCACACCCCGCCCGAAAAGGGGCTCTTCGCTGTTTCATGTGGGTAACCCAGCCAGCCTGGGGGAGGTATTGAAGTCGAGTTTGCCAGCGATGAGGTAAGCGATGGTGATTTGGTAGGCCTGGACAGTCTGAAGGTTCACGGCTTTCAGTTCCTGGCGGCGCGCTTTCTGAGATTGGGTCAGATAACGGGGTTCTTCAGCCAGTGATACCGCGTCTTCTTCAGACCCGGAGTGGAGGGCGATTCCTCACGGCGGACAGAGTCCAGCGCTTCGTTCATCAGTTTCATCAGATGGAAGCGATCGAAGGTGGTCTCTGCTTCCGGTAGATGCTTTTGGATGCCCTTGATGAAGGCTGGGGAGAGATCGCTGCAGACATCCTGGATCTGCCTTGCCTCTCCGCCATGCGCCTTCAGCTCTTCCACGAACGCCGCCAATGTATCGCCATCGCGCCCCACCGTTCCAAACAGAAGGCGCCGCTGTTCCAGATCCATGACGAAGGTGACGTAGCGATGGCCGCGTCGATAGGACTTCTCATCGACGGCGATCGTCTGGACCTTCGAGAAATTCTGCTTGGCTCGAGCCTCATCCACGTGATGATTCAGCACCCGCCAGATCCGTGTGTCGTGCTCACCCACCAGGCGCGCGACGGCGTTCACGGTCATCTCGCGGACAAGCATCATGATCAAGCCCTCGAACATCAGCGTGAAGCCCGAGCCCTTGCGCGCCCAGGGCACATCGACGGTCTTGATGCCGTGCTCGTCGCAATTGCAGCGGGGTACCCGAGCTGTCAGGTAGGCGGCGCGCTGGAAGAACTCCAGATGGCGCCACGTTCGTGCTTCAGTGTCATGCGCCTTGCTCTGCTTTCCGCAGACTGGGCAGGGAAGGGAAGAGCCCCTCTGGAAATCAACCCGGATGTCCAGCCTCCGTTCGCCTACATTCAAGTCCAGAGACGCAACCTCCCATGGGGCTGAAGTCCGAGTGCCGTCTTGAAAAGGTCGTTTTGCTTCCATCCTTCCATTGGAGCCGGCACTACCCAGAAGCCAACCCCCTAACCCAAACCTTTTAGCGAAGAGCCTTCCTGATTCACTTGACATGGCGAGAGGTAGTGCAATTCTGCTTCTATCCCTTTGCTATTTGCCATATCATTTCGGAATTAAGGATTTCTGCACTCGATTTTATCCACATGTTTAGTTCCATCAAGCTGGAGGATTCTATGGACATTCGCAATGCCATGATCGTTCTTGTGCTCGTCCTGACTGGTTGTGTGCCTCCCCAGCAAGGCGTCAAACTTGGGGATATGCTGCCGGGGAAAATGTTTTCCCTGAAAGATGGAAATGAGTACAATTTTGCCATTCAAGTCAGTTATGACACTGGGACTATGACTGCCTTCAATCCATCCACTAACGAAAGGTTTTCCGGTCAATATACAGCAATTATTACTAGCGGAGGCGTCTCCCAAGGAGTGGCAAAAGATTCTTGGGGAATGTCCGCTGGAACCGTGACAACTGTTTCAACCGCTACAGCAAATGCCCGGGGAATATTGAAGGGTGACGCTGGAACTGTGATTGATGTGTATTTAGATATCCAACCGGGTAATCGTCCCACTGGACACGGGACTGGCGTCGATAACAAGGAAGTACGATATCAAATTCAGTTCTAGGTATTGTTCGACGCGGCGAACATCTCGATTTGAAGCATAGAACTGTTTGAGCCAGATTCATCTCTTGGGGATAAAACTCTCTGCTGCGCCCACCCAATCCCATTCTTTGAGCCTGATTGCACCATCCGATCGGACAATCACGAAGCGCATACTGTTGGGAATACGTTCCAGGCAACCCGCTACCCGCGCCTTTTAGCGAAGAGCCCGAAAAGGTCAACGGGGAGAGTCCGGGAACTGAGGGGAAGAGACCAACGGTGGGATTCACGAGTTGGTATTGGTGATCGAGTTGAGTAGCGCGGTTCGTGTCTTCGGGGCGAGTAACCGGGTTACCTCAGTTACCGAGTGACCGGTGACCTCGGAGGATGGGATCGCTAGATGTGCGCCGCCCGGGCAGGCACCAGCAGATACTCTTCCACCCAGGCGGGCATCTTATGCGTCAACGATTTCAAGTTGCGCCCGTCGGCCTCCAGAACCAGTTCCATCTTGGCTGCCGAATTATCGAACAAATAGGCCCGGTCCGATCGGAGAACGGCGGGGTAGAGATGCCGGAGGGTCTGCTCATACCGTTTCCGGATGCGGTCCTCGGGCACATCATGGCCGCCCTGGCTCACCCGGCTGGCCACACGCGCTACATTGATATCTGGACTTTCGGTGCAGACAAAGTAGAGATAGATCCGGTAATCAGCGTCCTTGGCTGCTTCCATATCCTGCAACTTTCCCGGGTCCGAGAGCACGGATTCAAACGTGAAGGATTGCCCGGAGATCACCAGTTGTTCACGGATGAAGCCCGAGGCGAGGGCAGCTGTGTACCCCAGACCATCTGTAGTGCCGGTTTTCAGGTGGGTCCTGTGCAAAGTCAGGACGACAGGTTTGCCTGCATCATCCGCTTTTCGAACAAGAGAACGGTTCCGGTGGAGGTACTGATGGAATGCGTGCGGATCCGGCACCAGCCCGAAGGTGGTCAGATCCACCTGTCTAGCCGCATGGAAGGCGATCGCCAGTTCGTCTGGATTGAGGTAGTGCCCCATGTGGACGCTTTGCTGTACCTGATGGAATACGCTGCTCTTTCCGGATCCGTTCGGACCCGCAATGACCCTCATCCGCTTGACAGGCACGGCTCAGCGGTAGGCCAGGACCATGCCCTTGGGTAGGTCGGGGCGGGGGGATTTCAGCTTCTTGAGGGCCTTACGCGATCCATCCGGGGCAATCTCGACGATGTAGCCATCCTCGGCGACAGTGAGCACAAGCCGGTGCTGGTGCACCTGCTGGACGGCGTGTTCCGAAGCAATCCTCGCCGCTTCGCGGAGGATGTGGAGGGTCTCTTCGTCTCGTTTGTGCTTGGCCCCGGCGGGCATGGCGTTCCTCTCAGACAAATCCTATGATGCGCGGCCTGGGGTTCCTTTGACAACCGGTTAATAGTGAGGATTTCGGGCGGCCAGAATAGTGCGCAACTTTCGCACCCCACGGAGCGGGCCGCGTGAAATCCGGTGTTGGACCTAGCCGAGGCGAGGCGGTGGCGTCTCGGTCCCTATGGGGAAATCGAGGTCAACTCGCTTGCCTCCTCACTAAATCGAGCGACTCAGAACCAGCCACAAAAGGAGTGTTCATGACAGCGAGATCAACCTATCTGGGAGCCTCATTTGTCATAGTAGCTGTCTGCGCCAAGGGAGAGTCCCTGGCTCCCCCATTGCCGGAAATCCAAGTTTCCGCGCTCTTGGAGGGCATGCCATCTTTCCAGCAAAGAAACATCGAATTCATTGGCGGCGGGAAGAGTTTCTGTGGGCCCACCGCCGCCTCGAATGCTCTCATGTGGCTGGCTGACCGAGGGTACCCTGCCCTGAAACCCTCCGCCGAAAATGATTCCAGCGCTCAAAAAAAGATGATCAAGCGGTTGGCAGGGCTGATGGGGACCTATAGGGAAAGCACGTCTTTGACGAGTTTTACCTGCGGCGTCAACACCTACCTGAGAACGGTGGGATATGCTCCAAAATCCTGGGTCTCCAGCGGAAATGGTTGTGCCAACTATGGCCTCCTTCCCCCTGACATCTCCGTCGTGCGCTCCATGTCGTCCGGCAACACGGTCATGTGGTTCAGTCTCGGGTGGTACTGCCTCGATGAATCCAGCAGGAAGTACAGCAGAGATTTCGGCCATTGGGTGACTCTCGTCGGATACGGTAGGAATCGCGAAGGGATAGCTGATCCAAACTGCTTTGTGATCGCTGATCCAGAGTCGCCTGATGGTTACAAATACATCACGTTCAAGCTGCTGACTGAGGGCAAGATCGGCAATGGCAGCTCCCGGGTGGACGCGAAAGGCTACTTCAACATTGTTGAATTGAACACTCAACTCGCTGATAGGTCGCCCAAATACTGCCTACTGGAATCCATCCAGGCCCTTACGATCGAATAACACGTTCGAGTTGTATTCTCTGGGTAAGTTGTGCCCAACAGCATAGGGCAAGGCGAGCCGGATGATTCTCAAAAAATTCCTTGAGCGGTGCATCTTTCAGTGGCGTTCATGCAGGCATCCACCCTCGATTCCGTAAAATTCAGGGCGAGTCTTGGCTCTTCGACACACGCAGGGGTCGTAAACCTCTGCGCCTTGGGAGGGCTTTAGAACAAAACGATTCTCCAATTCCCCGAGATGGGGAGGAAAAGTCTATTCGACATGTAATTTATTTCCTTGATACAAATAGGCTTAGATTAACTTGACCCATTTTATTTTGAGCTTGAGTCACATTCTCACTTCATGCAGCACCCCAAGGTTGAACAAGCTTCCTGCCTGATCAGCCAAAATCGATTGAGCTGAGACATGCAGGTGGATTTTGAAATCCACTGGGTCTTTGGACCCTTTTTGTGGCTGTTTGGGCCACTCAGGAGAGAATTATGACTATCAACCGCACTACTCTCAGCGCTTTTGCCATTGTGGGTTCACTCATAATGAGCACCCCTGTCTTTGCAAATGACGATAACAATGGGCACGACCGCCTTGTGGACAGGGAAAGTTCAGTCCAGAATTTGTACTCTGGGTCGGAGGGCACGATGGAACCGATGCAATCCTTCACTCCTAGCGAACAGCCAATGATGGATACCCAAAGGGAGCGTATCGGTAATTCACGCAACTAAAGGCAGAACCGGGATAAGTAAACTATCCATCTGACTTCCCTGACAGCGATGCGTGTAGGTGAGGGCTAGGCTGAATTTTCAAGTTTTTTCAACTCCAGTACTACCTTTGGTGGTTCTGGAGTTTTTTCGTGGTCTTCAACTTAATGGTCACCAGCGGATCACAGCCCGGGTTCCGCCCTCCGGCCTGGGTTCGATTCGCAGGTCAGCACCCTGGGCGTTGATCCATTTGAGCGCCAAAGGTAGTCCCAGTCCGGTGCCATCGGGTCGCCCACTCTCGAAGGGTTTGAGCATTCGGTTGAGGGTTTCCTCGCCCAGCCCTGGCCCTTCGTCCAGGATCTCCAGATTCTTTTCGGTCACGCGTATCACGATGTGGCCTCCGACCGGGCTGGCTTGGCAAGCGTTCTCCAGCAGATTCACCAGGGCCTGATGCAGTAACATGGCATCGGCTTGGGCGCTACCTTGGCCCTGTAAGTCCATGCTCCGGCCTTGGCTCACGGGACGCCTGCGGATCTCCGCCATGGCCTGCTCGGCAGCTTGCTCCAGGCGCAGGGATGCGCAAGCCGGCTCCAGGGGCTTGGCCCACTGAAGGAACCGCTGCAGGACAATCTCGAGTTCCTCCGTTTCCGTGAGGATATCCTTGGCGGCGTCCTCATGACCCGCCCGCTTTAGGAGTTGGCCCTGCCCCTTCAACACCGCCAGACCATTCTTCAGTTGGTGGGCGATGCCCGCAGTCATCTCCCCGAGTTCCGCGAACCGCTCGCGCAGCTGGACTCGCCGCTGCTCCACCTCCAGCTCCGTGATGTCCTCGAGTTGCACCAGGGCGCCCACCTTGTCCGGCGCCTCGATGCGACCCAAGCGCCAGCGACGACCACCACCTTCGCAACGCCAACTGCGTCCAGGCGTCTGGGCCAGAGCCTCCAGCAGCCATGGGAAAGGCTCTAGCACGAAGCTGGCTTCCAGACCCACCACGCCCGGCTTGACGCCCAGAAGGTTCCGTCCCTCCGCATTCAGGGCCGCCACCCGTTGCTGCTGATCCACCCAGAGAATGCCGAAGGGGAGCGCGTCCAGTAGCCGCTCGTGGACGGTGCGGAGCTCACCAAGACTGGCCGCCAGCTGGCCCCTTTCCCGAAGGCTCTGGGATACGGCCCCTAACAGCATCTCCTCGGGATCCTTCCGGGATCTGCCCCTCGACTTACTCCAGCGGACCGCGAACAGGCTGGCCCCCATGAGAAATAGGCCGATGGGGATGCCAACTAAGATCCAGACGAGGGCGGGATGAGTCGGGTTCACGAATGGGATCTTACAACGCTGTCTCGATCTTCCGGCACAAGGCCTTCAGGATCTTGATCCTGCCATGGAGCTTGTCTTCGCTTTCAACCAGTGTCCAGGGCGCGATTTCCGTACTGGTGCGCTCCAGCATGTCGCAAATGGCATTTTCGTACTGGCCCCACTTCTCGCGGTTCCGCCAGTCCTCCTCGGTGATCTTGAAGCGCTTGAAGCTCGTGGCTTGGCGCCCTTCGAAGCGCCGCAGCTGCTCCTCCTTGGAGATGGCCAGCCAGAATTTCATGAGGATCGTCCCATTCCTCACCAGCTGGTGCTCAAAGTCATTGATCTCGCTATAGGCCCGCATCCAATCCGCCTCGGAGCAGAAACCCTCCACCCGCTCCACCAGCACCCGCCCGTACCAGGAACGATCGAAGATGGCGAACTTCCCGGCGCGCGGAAGTTGGCGCCAGAAGCGCCATAGGTAGGGCTGGGCGCGTTCCTCTTCGGTGGGCGCGGCGATCGGGATGATGCGGCACACCCTTGCATCGATGGCCTGGGTGATGCGGCGGATGCTCCCCCCCTTTCCGGCCGCGTCTGCCCCCTCGAAGACCAGGACGACAGAATGCCTTTTGAAATCCTTGTGCCGGGTGAGCAGGTTAAGCTCGCCCTGAAGCTTCTCCAACTGCTGGTCGTAGCCATCCTTATCCTGCTTTTGGGTCAGATCCAAGGTGCTGAGGATGTTGCGCCCATCGATGCTGGTAATGGAAGGCGGGGCTTTGACGACCATGGGCTTCTGGGCTGAATTCTCCAGGCGGGCCCGAAGCCGTCCTAGCAGGACCTTCCCCACCGTAAGCTGCTGGTAGCGTGGGTCCGTGGCCTCCACCACGATCCACGGGGAATCGGCGGTGCTGGTCAGTCGGAGCGCCCGCTCGGAGACCTCCCGAAAGGAGTCGTAGAGTTTGAAGTGCTTCCAATCCCGCTCCGTCACGCGCCAGCGCGTTTTGGGGTCCTTCTCCAGTTTCAGCAGTCGCTTCTCCTGGGTCTTCTTGGAGAGGTGCATCCAGAACTTGATGATCAGGGCACCTTCGTCGATCAGCATCTGCTCGAAGCGACGCACCCGCTCCATGTCCTGGTCCATCCGTTCGCTGGAAAGGTGACCGCTGACACGCTGGAGAACGGGCCAGGTGTACCAGCTCCCGTCGAAGATCCCCAGCTTCCCCTTGGGGGGCAACATGCGCCAGTAGCGCCACATATGGGGCCGCTCCTGCTCTTCCGCGGAGGGGTCATCGAGGCCATTCACCTGGATGTGGCGCGGATCCATCCATTCGTTCAGGGTGCTCACCACCGCGCTCTTGCCCGAGCCGTCCACGCCCGCGATGAGGATGATCACCGGAAACTTCTGAGCGGCCACCAGGTCGTACTGGGCATCCAGGAGGGCCTCCCGAAGCCCAGGGACCTCCTGCTTCCAGACCTCCTTGTCGATGCAATGGCCCAGTTCGGCGGATTCGAACATGACGGACTCCGATGGAGTGGATAGTGGCTGGAATGATACCGCTGCTCCATCCCATCGGAAACGATTAGAACTCTGATGAACTTGGACCTATTCCACCCGGAAGCGGGCGTCCACGGCCGTCACGCTGGTGGGCGTCCCAAGGAGGGGATTGAGGTCCAGTTCCTTGATCTCGGTCGCGAAGCGCAGCAGGGTCGAGAGATGGACGATGATCTCGGCGAAGTTCTTCTCATTGATGCCTTCCTTGCCGCGGGCACCCTTGATGATCTTGTAGCTCTTCAGCGAGCGGATCATGGAATAGGCTTCGGCGTAGGTGAGGGGCGCCAGGCCGGAGGAGACGTCCTCCAGCATTTCGACGAAGATGCCTCCCAGGCCGCACAGCACCACATGGCCAAAGTTCTTCTCATACTTGGCCCCGATGAAGAGTTCCGTACCGGACAACATGGGCTGCACCATCACAGCCGTGGCGCCGGAAATGCGCATCATGCGTTCGAATTCCGCCAGCAGATGCTCCTCCGACTTGATGTTCAACGTCACGCCGCCCACGTCGGACTTGTGCAGGGGACCGACCACCTTCATGACGATGGGGTAGCCCGCCTCCGTGGCCAACGCCCGGATCTCCTCCTGGGTGGTGCCCACGCCTTCCTTCACGAAGGGGATGTTGGCCGCAGCCAATAGGGCCTGGATGGTCTTCGGCGCGATATAGCCACGTTCGCAGTGATCGATGATGTTGCGGATCCTGGGGATGTCCACCCCGTGGAACTCGATCTTCTCCTCGGCGGGAGATGGAGTGTTGTAGATGCGGGTGAGGGCACGGCCCAGCAGCACTTCATCCGGGAAGGTGACATGGCCCTCGGAGAGGAAGTATTCCACCTCCTTCTTGGCGGTGATCAGCGAAGGCAGCACGGGGAAGATGGGTTTCTTGCTGGTGGCCATCTTCTCGTGGAGCACTTTGTAGACATCGAAAATCTCCGAAAGCCCCGGCGTTCCGAAAATCACCACCATGCCGTCGATGTTGTCGAAATCTTTGTTGCAGGCATCGATGATCATGCCCAGGTGCTCGGCGGTACCGGTCGCCAGGAAATCGATGGGATTGGCCACGGACGACCCCGGCAGGAGGTTCTTGCGGAGGGCCTCGGCCCTGACTCCGGTGATCTTGGGGATCTCCAGGCCACCCGCGGATAGGGCATCGGTCAGCATGACGGCAGGGCCGCCCGCATGGGTGATGATGGCGATCCTTTTGCCATGCAGGGGTTTGTGGAGAAGGACCCCGGCGACGGTGGTGAGTTCCTCGCGGCCGAAGCAACGCACGATGCCCGCCTTCCGGAACAGGGCCTCCACCGCCAGATCCGAGCTGGCGATAGCGCCGGTGTGCGAGGAAGCGGCGCGGCTGCCCGCCTCCGAAGTGCCCGCCTTGATCGCGGCGATCTTGCAGCCCTTGCGGATCAGTGAAGACGCGTGCTCCAGCAGGGCATCTGGATCCTTGATGTGCTCGACGTAGAGGAGTTTGATCCGGGAGCTGGTCTCGGGATCGAAGGTCTCGTCCAGATAGGCGAGAACATCCTCCACACCCGTCTGGGCGCTGTTGCCCACAGCGAAGACATTGGAGAACTGGATGCCCTTGAGGATCGCCGATTCCATGATGAACACGGCCGTGGCGCCGGAACCGGAGATGAAGTCGCAGCCCTTGGGGGTCAATTCCGGGATGGGCAGGGTGAACATGCTGGCATGGTGAGGAGTGAGGATGCCCGTGCAGTTGGGCCCGATGAGGCAGCCGTTCACGCTGTTGATGATTGCCACGATCTGCTGTTCGAGTTTGGCCCCTTCTTCGTTTTCCTCGCTGAACCCCGCCGAAAGAATGATGAAGGCGCGGGTGCCCTTCTGCTTGGCCAGCAGTTCCACCGCCGCGGGACAGTGGGCAGCAGCGATCGCGAGAATGGCCAGATCCGTTTCGGGAAGCTCATTCAGGTCACGATAGGACTTGATGCCCTGCACTTCGTCCTGCTTAGGATTGGCCACATAGAGTTGGCCCTTGAAGGCGTGATCGAGCAGATTCTTGAGCAGCTTCCCCCCGGGCTTGTGGATGTCGTTGGAAGCCCCCACGACCACGATGCTGCGAGGATTGATCAGTGCATTGTTGATCATGATGGATCCGCCTTGTGGGATTGAAGCAGCCAAGAACCGTGATTCGACAGATTATCTTCCAAGATCCCCAAGAGACTTGGATCACGTTCCCTGGCCTCCGGGCGGAGGCCATTCGTTTCAATACCGCCCCAGGCTGAGCCTAGGCCTTCATATCCAGCACCGTTCCCAGGCGCTCTTTTTGTAGTTCGAGCACCTTGGCATTGATCTTGTAGGAATCCGCAAAGGCCAAGAGACTCGTGAATTCGGTGGTGAGGTCGACATTGGACCCACCGGCAAGAACCGTCTCGTCGCTTTCGTGCAGGCCTGAGGGCTTCACCCCACCCCCGCTGACCTCCTGGAAATCCACTCGTTTGGCTTTGTAGTCCTTGCTGTTGGCATTGGCTACATTGTTAGCAACCACAGCCACACCCAGCGTTGCGGCGTTCATGCCAGCCAAACTGACGGACACAGCGTCCATGCTCCCTCCAAACCCTAACTCAGCATAGGCTGCGCGATCGGGATCTCAATGGGTCAATTCCGCCTCATGCGTACCATTTGGTCCCGCTCTCGTAACCGCGCTGTTTGCCTTGCATCTGCTGGTGGCGCGCCAGGGCGAGGTCGATGAGCCGGGTCAGGAGTTCCTCATAGGGGATGCCGCTGGCTTCCATGAGTTTGGGATACATGGAAATGCTCGTGAAACCGGGGATCAGGTTGATCTCGTTGAGGTAGACCTTCCCAGTGGTCCGCTCCAGAAAGAAGTCGATGCGGGCCATACCGTAAGTGTCCAGGGAGCGGAAGGCCTCGCGGGCATGACGGTGGATCTCCCGGGCCACGCTGCCGGGGAGCTCCGCCGGAATTTTCGTGGAGCTCTTCCCGTCGATGTACTTGTCGTTGAAGTCGTAGAATTCGCCCGCCACCTGGATTTCCCCCACGACACTAATGAAAGGATCATCACCACCCAAGGCCGCCACTTCCAGTTCCCGGGCATCCAGGCCCTTCTCCACGAGGACCCGGCGGTCGAAGCGGAAGGCCTGGTCGATATTGGCGGCCAAGTCCTGGCGCCGCTTAACCTTCTGGATCCCGATGCTGGAACCCAGATTCACCGGTTTCACAAAAGCCGGGAGGCCCAGGGCTGCCAAGCTCATCAGCACGGCTTCCCGATCTCTGCCCCACTGCTCCTCGGTGATGCCCACGTAGGGCGTCACGGGGAGGCCCTCGGATGCCCAGATCCGCTTGCTGATCCATTTGTCCATACCCGCGGCCATGGCCAGCAGGCCCGCCCCGGTGTAGGGCCGGTGGAGCGGTTCCAAATAGCCCTGGATCTGACCGTCCTCGCCACCCGCTCCGTGCAGGGCGTTGAAAAAGACATCCGGGAGAGGAGTCTCCTCTGCACCCTTTTCCAAGGGCAGGAAGGGATAGCGGCTCCGCTCCGGCAGTTCGTTAGCGCTGAGTCGGGCGAAGGGATCGTCCTTCACCACCCAGACCCCGTTCCGGGCGATGCCGATGGGCCGGACCTCGAAGCGGTCCTTGGACAGGTGCTTGGCGATGCTCCTCGCCGTGGCGATGGAGACTTCGTGTTCCGGGCTTTCGCCCCCGAACAGGAGACCGATGGATAGACGTGAATTGGGCATGCTCCTAGGTTGTCACACCAGGGACGAACTGCCCACCACCCGGTTCCGACCGGCTTTCTTGGCTGCGTAGAGCGCCTGGTCTGCCCGTTCGATCAGAACCTCGAGATTGAATTCCTCGCCCACTTCCTCCGCAGCGGCGCCGACACTCACGGTGACCACATCCGCCACCAGCGAAGTGCGATGCGGCAGGGCGAGTCCTTGGACGGCCTGGCGGACCGCTTCCGACACGCTCAGAGCTCCTCCCTCGTCTGTATCGGGCAGCACCAGGATGAACTCCTCGCCACCGAAACGGCAGGCCAGGTCCCCAGGCCGGTGGGTGCAAGCTTGCATCGCTTCGGCGATGGCTCTGAGACACGAGTCGCCCGCCATGTGCCCATAGGTATCGTTGTAGAACTTGAAGTGGTCCACATCAAGCATGACCACCGCCAGCTTGTCCGCGTGAGCGTTGCCGTGATGTTGCCGCAGAATGCGGCGCAACTCCTGTTGCGTGTGGGATTCGAACCCCCGTCGGTTGGCTAGGCCCGTCAGACGATCCGTATTGGCCAGCTTTTCCAGTTCCGCTTGGGTCTGGGCAGCTACACGCTGCTTCATCCAGAACCGGACCAACAGGGAGGCCACGGTCACGAAACCCAGGGCCACTAGGCTTGTGAGCAGCGTCCTGGGCCAGAGGTCCCTGAAGACCTCGCGCTGGTCCTGCTTGGCGATCACAAACCACTGGGTACCGGGAATGGCCCGGCCCATCCCCAGTACCTTGTGCCCCATGTAGTCCACCCCTTCGAGGGGAACGTCTACGGCGCCGCGGGCCACCTGGGCCGCCAGCAGATCCGGCTGGTTCATGGGGAGGATCAGTTGCAGCGCCGACCCTTTTCGCTGCCTCAGCTCGCTGAGGAAGACGACATCCGCACCCTGGACCCCCGTGAGAAGCGTCTCGGCTGTTTCCGTAGGGATGGGCCACTCTTGCACCATTGGGAATAGATTCCGGCTGGGATTGATGCGGAGGCGCAGCAGGGCTACTGCCTGTTCCTTGCCGCGAAGGCGAGCGAGCATGGGTGCCAGCACATCCAGGTGCACGTCGCTAGCGGCGGTAGCCTGGTTCCAGCGCACGCTGGTCAGCTGGGGACGGCTGGTCAGAAGAGCGTCGGCCAGTACCCACTTGTCATAGCGTTCCACTCCTTCCTGGAGTCCGGAGCTGGATAACTGGGGTTTGCCACCGATGGACAGCAGGCCCACATCCTGGTAGCCAAAGATGCCCTGCATCCCTTTCAGTCTCTCGAGTATGCGCGCCCAGTCCGGGGCGGATAGCGGGCCTCCAGCCAGCCAATCCTCGAGCGCCACGGACATCAGCATGCCCCGGCTCAAGCCGATGGCGGTCGACTTCTCGTGGTCGATCCAGGCCTGGATCTGCTTGACCTTGAGTCCTGAGACCAGCGCGAGCTGATCCTGGGCCGCCTTACGCGCGAGGTACTCGTGAATCGTGAAGGAACTGTACCCCACCAGACCGATGGCTGCCAAGGCCAAGACGGTGAAGGCCAAAGCCCAGAGGGAATGGATCTCAACCCGCCAATTTTGGCGGCCGCTTGGGGAAATCGAGTTATCAGTGTTCATGCGCATTCAGTGAATCAACAGGTAAAAGATGCAGGACTGACATCGGCAAGCAGAATGAAAGATCTGACTACGATAGTAATCCCCATGGCCAAGATTGGGACTTTTTGGAAATCCCCGAGGACAGCGTCAGGGTCTCCGGAACCAGGATGTCTGTTGCATTCAGTTTCTCGCTATTAGCTTTCCGGTGTTGCTACTCTTTCCCTGCCCGGGAGCGTGCGCGTGCTGAAAGCCATTTATCCAGGAACCTTCGATCCCGTGACCATGGGTCACTGGGACCTCATTCAGCGGGCGGAGAAGCTCGTGGACCATTTGGTGGTGGCCGTCCTTCACAACCCTTCCAAGCACCCGGCTTTCAGCGTGGCGGAACGCATCGATTTCCTGCGGGAGTTGGTGCAGCCCTTCGAGCATGTCGAGGTGGCGACCTTCCATGGGCTCCTGGTGGACTTCGCCAAGCTGCAGGGTTCCACCAGCATCATTCGCGGGGTGCGCGCCTTTTCGGACTTCGAATACGAATTCCAGATGGCCACGATGAACCGCAAGCTGGCGCCGGACCTGGAAACCGTCTTCCTTATGCCCAAAGAGGAATTCAGTGTCCTCTCCAGCAAGATCGTGCGGGATGTGGGCATGATGGGCGGCGACATCACGGGTTTCGTACCCGATGCGCTCCGGGAGCGGATCGCCAATCGTCTCAGGAATCCCGAGAACTACGCGTAGTCCAGGCCAAGGCCTTCGGCGAGACGCTTCCTCACTTCGGCCTCGAGGGCATCCAGCTGTTCGGACTCGAAGGGCGCGCAGAAGAGTGTGTCGTCTCCAGCCACGGTGCCGGCCAGATAGCGAAGATCCGAAGTATCCAAGGCCAGAGCCAGGGCTTGGGCCAAGCCAGCTCCCGTCTTCACGATAAGGAGATTCGGCCGCACCTTGGTGGTCGAGAAGGGCACTGGCACGATGGGGGGCGGAGCCATGCGCCGGTAGACGCCTGCCTCTTTGCGGACGTTCAGCTTCTTGAGGTGCCGGGACAGGGTGGCGAGGGTCAGTTCCAGACCCTCGGCCTGCAGCCGTTCCAACAAGATCCTCTGATCCGAGATCTCCTGTTGTTCCAGATGGCGAAGGATGGGCTGGTCGAGATTCATGCCTTCCATTGTTGGTTATTTACATTTATTTGCAATAGTCGATTCTTCTGTTTGAATTTGATGCATCTCATATTTTGATTAATTTTTGGTTGACACAGAGCGCTCCTATTCTCCATTCTTAAAATTGCCATGTTGAAAATTACGCAAATTTACACAACCCCCTTCGCTGCAGGGACCCCCAAGCCCCTCCCGGCCCTGCTGCCGACCTATGCCCCCTTCCCCTTCCTCCTGGCGAAGGGTCACGGGGATCAGGTCTTGGATGACCAGGGCAAACCTTTTTGGGATTTCTATGGCGGCCACTGCGTCTGCAGCACTGGCCACTGTCACCCCAAAGTGGTGGCAGCCATCGCTCGGCAAGCCGGGGAGCTGATTTTTTACAGTACCGCGGGCTCCGTGGCCGTGCGGGACAAGGCAGCGGAAGCCCTGCTGAGCTTCGCCCAGTCCGAGGCGAAGCTGGGGCTTGGCTCCGTCTTTTTCTGCAACAGCGGCGCCGAGGCCAACGAGAACGCCCTGAAGGTGGCCGTTCTGATGACGGGCCGGACCCGGTTCGCCGCTTTCGAAGGCGGTTGGCACGGCCGAACCCTCCTGGCCCTTTCGGTCACCGACGATCCCAAGATCACCCAGGGACTCGAACCCCTCCTGGCCCCCTGCGAGCGGCTCGCCTGGGATGACCTCGCCGCCCTGGACGCCTACGATTTTACCCAGGTGGCCGCTGTCATCCTGGAACCCATCCAAAGCATGTCCGGCATTCGGACGGCCTCGCCGGCCTTCTTCCAGAAACTCCAAGCGAAGGCCCAGGCTGCCGGAACGCTGCTCATCTTCGACGAGGTCCAGACCGGCATGGGGCGGCTGGGCCATCCCTATGCCGCCAGCCGCTATAACATCCAGCCGGACCTCATTACCAGTGCCAAGGGCCTCGCCTCTGGCGTGCCCATGGGCGCCCTGCTCATCAGCGAACCCATCGCCCGCTGCCTGAAGCCCGGGGACCTGGGCAGCACCTTCGGGGGCTCCCCCCTAGCCTGCGCCGCCTTGCTGGCCACCCTGGAGGTGATCCAGGGCGAGGGGCTCATGGATCGCGCCCTGGCCGCGGAAGCCGAGCTGCGGAAAGGGCTCTCAGGCACCTGCGTCAGCAGCGTTCGGGGCGAGGGGCTTCTCCTGGGCCTGCAGATCCCGGGTGGCGCCGCCAAACTGAAACAGCATCTTTATTCCAAGCGGATTCTGGTCGGAGGGAGCAGCCACCCGGAAGTGCTGCGTCTCATGCCCCCCCTGAACCTGAGCCCCCTCGCGGTGGCAGCCCTCCTCGAGGCCGTCACCACCTTCCCCAGCGGAGACTGATATGCGCCACGCCACCCAGCTTGCCGATCTCGGCGTCGAAGGCCTGGAAGCCATTCTGGCCCAGGCCATAGCCTGGAAAGCGGGTCCCCATCCCCGCCACCTCCCCGGCAAGATTTTGGGCTTGGTGTTCTTCAACCCCTCCCTGAGGACCCGGGCTTCCTTCGAGGCTGTGGCCATGCGGGGCGGCGGGAACGCCATCGTTCTGGAGGTCGGCAACGGGGTCTGGAAGCTGGAGGACCGGATCGGGGCCGTCATGGACGGTGACCGGGCCGAGCACCTGCGCGAGGCCGTGCCCGTACTGGCTCGGTATGTGGACCTCCTGGCTGTTCGGACCTTCGCAGGCGGCAGCGACGACGCGGCCGATTTCCTGGATCCCGTCATCAACGGTTTCCGGCAGTACTCCACGGTGCCCGTCATCAGCATGGAGAGCGCCGTGGAGCATCCCTGCCAGGGCTTGGCGGACCTGATGACAGCTAAGGAAGCCTTCGGCAGCACCAAGCAATTGCCTGTCACCCTCACCTGGGCGCCCCACATCAAGCCCCTGCCCAAGGCCGTGCCCGCCAGCTTCCTGCTCACCGCCGCCGCCGCCGGCTGCGAGGTGCGGGTGGCCCATCCCAAGGGCTTCGAACTGCATCCCCAAGTGCTGGCGGAAGCGGAAGCCTATGCCCAGGCCACCGGCGGCAGTGTCTCTGTTACGCACAATCTGGACGAGGCCCTGGCCGGCAGCCGGGTGGTCTATACGAAAGCCTGGGGCCCAGCCACCCAATCCGGCCTGGGTCCGGAAGCCGTGAAGCAGTTCCCCGAATGGATGACCACCCGGGCCCACATGGAGCAGGCCGCCAAGGACGCCATCTTCATGCACTGCCTGCCCACGCGGCGGAACGTTGAGGTCGCCGACGGTGTCCTGGACCATCCCAGCAGCAAAGTCGTGGACGAAGCCGAGAACCGCTTCCATGTCCAGCGAGCCCTGGTGGACTGGCTTCTGAACGGCTGAGGAGAACGCAATGCACGCTACGATGCGACCCTTCGACACCCTCCGGAGCGCGGCGCGATACGTCCGCCGTTTCCGCAACCACACCTTCGTGGTGAAGCTCGGGGGCGAGTTGTTGGATGATCCCGTCCTGCGCCGGGGCGTGTGCGCCCAGTTGGCCCTCCTCTGGAGCTTCTCCATCCCTTTGGTGATCGTCCATGGCGGCGGGGTCGGCCTGGATAACCTCTGCAAGCAGCTGGATCTACCCATCCAGAAGGTCGCCGGGCGACGGATCACCCCCCCCGATGTGCTGGAGGCCGCCAAGATGGCCTTCAAGGGCCAGCTCCAGATGGACTTCCTGGCCGATCTGGAAGCCGAGGGGCTTCCCGCCGTGGGGCTCTCGGGCCTGGATGGTGGGCTCCTGAAAGCCCGGAAGCGGCCGCCAGTGGCCGTAGACGGGCAGGTGGTGGACTTTGGCATGGTGGGCGATGTCATCTCGGTGGACGTGAGTCTACTCAAGCACCTCATGGACGGCGGTTTCGTCCCGGTCATCGCGCCCTTCTCCGCGGACGAGACCGGCCAGGTGCTCAACACCAACGCCGACACCGTCGCCACGGAACTGGCCATCGCCCTGAAGGCCGAAAAGCTCTTCTTCATGCTGAAAGTGCCCGGCCTCCTCTCGGATCCCGCCAATCCCCACAGCCTGGTGCCCTTCGCGGACCTGGGCAAGCTGGCGGAACTGGAGCAGAGTGGCGCCATCAAAGATGGCATGCGGCCCAAACTCAGCGCCACGCGGAAGGCCCTGGCTTTGGGCGTGGTCAGCGTCCACTTCGTCTCCGGGGTGCTCCCCGATGCCCTGCTCACCGAAGTCTTCACCAACGAGGGCAGCGGTACCATGATCTCCACGTCGAGTGCCTCATGACCCCCGCGAAACTGCTTGAAGCCCTGGTGGGCATTCCCAGCGTCTCGGGGTCTGAAGGCCCCCTGTCAGACTTTCTTACCCTGCAACTCACCGCCATGGGCTTCCAGCCCCAGCACCTGGGCCACAACCTCTGGTTCGAGGTGGGCAGGGGTTCCCCGCGCCTGCTGTTGGTGAGCCACCTGGATACGGTTCCGCCCTGCGCGGGCTGGAACACCGACCCGCTCAAGCCCCACTGGGAAGGGGAATCCCTGCATGGCCTGGGCGCCAACGACGCCAAGGGCTGCGTCACGGCCATGATCCTGGCAGCGCAGATGCTTACCTCCAGCGAGCTTGGCACCGAGGGCACCGCCGTGTTCGCCTTCGTCCGGGAAGAAGAGGTAGGCGGCAAGGGCATCGCCGAACTCCTGCCGCACCTGGGTCACTTCGACGCCGCCGTGGTGGGCGAGCCTACCGGACTCAAGGTCTGCGCCGCCCAGCGGGGCATGCTGGTCCTGCAATGCACCGCCAAGGGCGTGTCCGCCCATGTGGCCCACGCGAAGTTGGGCGAGAATGCGATTCACAAGGCGGCACGGGACATGGTGAAACTGGAGGCCATGAGCTTCGAGGCCCATCCCCTCCTCGGTGTGACGCGACCCGTGGTCACCCAGGTGAACGGCGGCCTGGCCCGGAACCAGGTACCCGACCAGTGCGAATTCATTGTGGATCTGCGCATCACGCCGAACCTGAAGGACGAAGAGGTCACCGCGCGGCTTGCCGCCGAATTGGAAAGCAAGGTGTCCGTCCTGGCCTCGGGCTACCGACCCATGGCGACGGATCCCACCCATCCCATCGTGCGGGCGGCGCTCCAAGCGGCTGGGACCAAGGTGCCCGTCGGCTCGGACACCACCTCCGATTGGGCCTTCTTGGGCGACCTGCCGGCCGTGAAAGCGGGCCCGGGCGACACGCTGCGGAGCCACCGGCCCAACGAATGGATCTCCCTTAAGGAACTGAGCGCGGGCACCACCTTTTACGCGGCCCTGGCCCGGGAGTTCTTCCGGCTGAAGGCCCTGGAGGACTGCCGTGGCTGAGCGATTATGGTCGAAGGGCCTGCCCCTGGATGAGCGCCTCCATCGCTTCACCGTGGGCGAGGATCCGCTTACGGATCTTGCGCTGCTGCCCTACGACGCCGAAGCCAGCGCCGCCCATGCGCGGATGCTGGGGGAGACGGGGCTGTTGCCGGAAGCCGAAGCCAAGGCCTTGGTGGCCCAGCTGAGAATACTCAAGGAGGCGGCCTGCAAGGGCCAGCTGGTCATTGCGCAGGAGCAGGAGGACGGTCACACCGCCCTGGAGGCCGCACTCACGGAGGCCCTCGGCGATACGGGCAAGCGGGTCCATCTCGGCCGGTCCCGGAACGACCAGGTGATGGTGGCCCTGCGCCTGCTGATGCGCGATCAGCTCCTGGAACTCGGAGTGGCCGCCACCCAACTGGCGCACGCTTTCGTGGCTCTGGCCACACGCTACGAAGCCAGCCCCCTGCCGGGTTACACCCACCTGCGGCGGGCCATGCCCTCCACCTGGGGGCAGTGGGGAGCGGCCTTTGCGGAAGGCTTGCTGGAAGACCTGGAGGCCCTGCCCAGTCTGTGGCAGCGCTTGGACCGGTGCCCCCTGGGTGCCGCGGCCGGCTTCGGCGTGCCGCTCCCCCTGGATCGGGCGAGAACCGCGGAACTGCTGGCATTCAGCAGGGTGCAGAGCAGCCCCATCGATGTCATGAACAGCCGGGGACGACACGAGCTGGCGGTGCTGGCTTGGATTGTGTCCATGGCCGGAACGTTGGAGAAGGCCCTCTGGGATCTCTCCCTCTATAGCACCCAGGAGTTCGGCTTCGTGACCCTGCCGGATGCCTTTACCACAGGCTCCAGCATCATGCCCCAGAAGCGCAACCCCGACGCGGTAGAGCTGGCCAGGGCCCGGTGCCGGGAACTCCGGGGCCTCTCCGCCCTGCTCGCCCACCTTGCGGGCGGCCTGCCCTCCAGCTATCACCGGGACTTGCAGTTCCTGAAGAAGCCCTTCCTGGAAGCTCTGGTCAAGGGCAGGGAACTGCTGGACGTCTGCAGCCGCCTCCTGCCTGGACTGGAGCTCCGCGAAGTCGCCTGCCAACTGGCCTGCACCGACGATCTCTACGCAGCCCAGGAGGCCTACCGTCTCGTAGCCGAGCAGGGCATCCCCTTCCGCGATGCCTACAAGGCCGTGGCTGGCCAGATCCAGTCAGGCAGCTTCCACCCCAACCGGAATTTCTCAGCGAACACTCACCTGGGCAGCGCGAACCGCCTGGGACTTGCCGAAACCTCAGCGGCGTTGGCCGCTACCGAAACCTGGATCCAAACCCGCCGCGAACAACTCCAGACAGCCACTGAGCGCCTTTTCGCATGGACCCTTTGATCGTGCATTTCCCCTCCTTCGTATCTTAAGAACAGGAGTTCCCATGAGCCAGCGCATCCTCCTTGCCTTCTCTGGAGGGCTCGATACTTCGTTCTGCGTCCTCCATCTGAAGGCCCAGGGCCACGAAGTCCACACCGTCACCGTGGACACCGGCGGGTTCCCCCCCGCGGAACTGGCTCGCCTCGAGGCTCTGGCCAAGCGGCTGGGATCCACCTCCCACACCACCCTTGATGCGCGGCAGGAGCTCTTCTACGACTACCTTCGTTTCCTCATTGCCGGTAATGTCTTGCGGGGCGGGCTCTATCCACTCTCGGTGAGCGCTGAGCGGGTCTGCCAGGCCAAGCGCGCGGTAGGCCACGCCAGAACCATCGGCGCCACCGCCCTGGCTCACGGCAGCACCGGCGCAGGCAACGATCAGGTGCGCTTCGACGTGGCCTTCCGGACGCTGGCGCCGGAGCTCCTGCTCATGGCACCCATCCGGGAGTTGGCCCCTAGCCGGGCCGAAGAGCGGGCCTTCCTGGAGGAACATGGCTTCCCCTTCCCCGAGAAGACCGAGACCTACAGCATCAACGAGGGCATGTGGGGCACCTCGGTGGGCGGCAAGGAGACCCACGACTCCTGGCAGCACCTGCCGGATACGGCCTATCCTGCGGGTAGCGTGGAGCCAGGCCTCGCCCCCAAGACCCTCACGGTCTCCTTTGACAAGGGCGTGCCTTCCGCCTTGGACGGCGCCAGCATGAATCCCGTGGCCGTGATCCAGTCCTTGAACCGCATCGGCCAGCCGTACGGTATCGGCCGGGGCCTCCACCTGGGTGACACGATCCTGGGCATCAAGGGGCGTGTGGGCTTCGAGGCGCCTGCCGCGCACATGCTCATTACCGCCCACCGGGAGCTGGAGAAGCTGGTGCTCTCGGGTCGGCAGCTGTTCTGGAAGGAGACCCTGGGTAACCTCTATGGCTCGCTCCTGCACGAGGGCCAGTTCTTCGATCCTCTCTGCCGGGACCTGGAGGCCCTGCTCGCTTCCAGCCAGAGTGCCGTCCTCGGGGACGTGCGGATGACCCTCTATCCCCGGACCTTCGCGGTGGAAGGCGTGCGCTCCCCCTTCAGCCTCATGCGCAAGGACCTCGCCAGCTACGGCGAAGGCACCTCCCTCTGGACCGGGGCCGAGGCCGCGGGGTTCACGAAGATCTTTGCTGTCCCGCAACAGCTGTCCCACATGGTTCGAGGGGGCGCATGACCCTGCAGCGCATCCACCTGGACAAGATCGGCTCCATCACCCGGAACCTGCATCTGGGCCGCTGGGTGACGCTTAGTCCCGAGATCCTGGTAGCGGAAGGCTCCGTGATCGCGGGGCGGATCGTTGGGGAAAAGACGATCTACAACCAGCTGGAGGATGTCCATGGCCGGATGAGCGTGCTGCACGACGGCGACCTGGTCGTGGGCGCCTTGGGCCACCGCAACGCCCTCCACGGCTATGAGGGCATCCTGCCGAAGGCCGTGCAACCTGGCGACCGACTGCAGATGCTGAACCTCGGGGGGGTCATCGGGACCTGCGTCTCCAGCAATCCCGACGTGGGTCCTCCCTTTGATGTGGAGGTGCTGGGTCAGGTGTTGCTCTTCCAGGAATTCGGCAGTCGCGTGGGGTTGCCCGCCACCCTCCAATCCGGGGCAATAGAGGGCAAGCTGGGCACCCCTTCCGTGCCGGTGATCTTCGTCGCCGGTACCTGCATGAATTCTGGCAAGACCCACGCGGCCTGCGCCATCATCCGCCACCTCGACCGGGCAGGCCTCAAGGTCGGCGGCGCGAAGCTCACTGGGGTGAGTCTCCTGCGGGATATCCTGGCCATGCGGGACTACGGGGCGGAAGCGGTACTGGATTTCACCGACGCGGGCGTGGCCTGCACAGGCCCTGAGACCGCTGCCCGGACGGGCCGCCTGCTGCTCTCAGAATTGGCCGCGAAGGGGGTGGATATCATCGTGGCCGAGACCGGGGACGGCATTATGGGGGACTATGGTGTGCAAGCTGTCCTTGCCGACCCTGAACTGAAAAACTACGCCGCCGCCTATGTTCTGTGCGCCAACGATCCCGTGGGGGTTGTGGGTGGCGTGTCCTTCCTGCGCGAGCAATTCGGCATCGAGGTGGCTGTCGTCTCAGGCCCTGCTACCGACAATCGCGTCGGCGTGCGCTTCGTGGAATCCCTGGGGCTGCCCGGCATCAACGCCCGCACCAACCCCAAACCCCTCGGAGAACTCCTGCTGAATACGCTGCGCAAACGAGCCGAGCTCAGTTAGTTATTCTGAAACCGCGAAGGACGCGAATGCGCTTCGCGCTCGCGCGAATGGAACAGCAGGTGATGCACCCTTCCTCCAGGCTTTTTCACGTCCATTCGCGGCATTCGCGGTTCCACTCTTTTGAGGTCGAAACATGAAGCTGGATATCGCGATTCTCGGGGCTTCGGGGTACGGTGGCGGTGAATTGCTGCGCTGGCTGTCAATTCATCCGCAGGTGAACAGCCTGCGGGGCACCGCGCGGACTCTGGCCGGTGAACCCTTCTGGAAGGCGCACCCGAACCTGCGCAGCGTCGTGGACGGTCAGTTTGAAACAGACATCGATTGGAAAACATTCGCCGAATACGAGCAGCCTGTGGTCTTCACCGCCCTTTCCCACGGCGCCCTGGCCGAGAAACTGCCTGAGCTGGAGGCCGCCTGGAAGGCCGCAGGCATCGCCGAACGCCTCCTGCTGGTGGACCTCTCCGGGGACTTCCGGCTTCAGGATCCGGCCGTCTTCGCCAAGGCCTACAATCAGCCTCACCCCTGCCCTGAGCAGCTGCCGCGCTTCGTCTACGGGCTACCCGAGTGGAACAAGGCGGCCCTCCTGGGGGCTCGGCGCATCGCCAATCCCGGCTGCTTCGCCACGGCGCTCCAACTCAGCGTCATCCCCTTGCGCGGGCTGAAGCTGGGCTTCCTCGCGGCCAGCGCGGCCACGGGCTCCAGCGGTTCCGGCGCCAGCCCTTCCGAGGGCACCCATCATCCCTTGCGCGCCCAGGATTTCCGGGCCTACAAGGTGCTCGGCCACCAGCACCTGCCCGAGGTGCACATGGCCATGGAGGCCTGCTCAGTGGAGGGCAATTTCGCCTTCGTACCCCAGAGTGCCCCGATGGTGCGCGGCATCTTCGCCACCTTGATATTCCCGCTGCCTGGCGACCTCGACGCCAAGGCCCTCCGCGCCCGCACTGAGCAGGCCTTCCAGGACTGCCCGTTCGTGCGGATCGTGGCGGATTCGCCCAAGGTCACGGCCGTCAATGGCAGCAACTTCGCCGACATCTCCGTGACCGCCAAGAGCGGCTCCGGCGTCGTGCTGGTGGCCCTCGACAACCTCGGCAAAGGCATGGCCAGCCAGGCCGTGCAGAACATGAACCTGGCGTTGGCACTACCGGAAACAGCGGGGCTCAA
>JANYIU010000313.1 GCA_025361955.1 Holophagaceae bacterium | reverse complement strand
CATATCATTCTTGCCCACCACGGCAAGCTCGAGTTCGGGTCTCCGGTACTACCCAAGACCCCGGAAGCCCTCCTGGTGCATTACCTGGATGACCTGGATGGGAAGCTGGAGGGGATGTTCCGCCTCATTCATGAAGAAAGTGGCCAAGGGAATTGGAGCGCCTGGTCCCGGTCTCTGGAGCGGCCGATCTATCGCGTCCGCTGGCCCAGCAGTCAATAAGAGGTGGTGAGCCTTTGCCTTCTCTTGTTTCCTTGGAATGGCGAAAAGTAGCTCATTTCAGGGAATAATTACACCTAACCTCTCGACAGCTGGAAAGAATTGCCTGATATTCCCGGCAGGTCTAACCTAATTCGTCCAGATGACGATAAGAAGTTAGGCAAGCTTTTCTGCTTTATTAGGCAAACATTACCTCTTCCACTCAAGCGTTTCTAGTCACGGGTCCCCGGGGTGCTGCAATGAAGTTGTCGCGGAAAGCCAAGCGTTACGACGAAACCGTATTGCCGGGTGACTTTCAGGGATTCGAGCCATTTCAAGAAGGGGATCCCACCCAGGAAGGGCTGGCCTATGGAGCCCTGCGCCGTCATGGCCATCAGGTCGAGGTGGAACACCTGGCCGTGGAGCGCCTGGTACACAAGAAACAAAGCTTCGCGAAACTCAAGTCCAGGGCCGAAAATCTCACTAAACAGGTGACCTATCTCAACGAGCGGCTGGAGATCGTGGATCATGACCGGCGGGGCATGTACATCCAACTTCGCAGCCTGCCACCCTACAAGGACGACAATCAGATCCAGTTCAACGAGATCTGCATCGGCCGGGACAAGGTAGTGGTCAAGCGGATCGCCTTCTTCCGCAAGGACGAGGTGAAGCAGCAGGTCGCCTTGAACCTTTCCGAAGACAACCTGAAGCGCCTGCTTTGCGACATGCGGGAAGTCTTCGAACCCAGCAACTGACCGCAAAACATTGGCACCACGAATGCCGCGAATAAGCGCTGCGCACTTGCGCGACTAAAGCCTTGGCGCGGGCCGGTCATGTCTTGTTTCCATTCGTGTTCATTAGCGAAATTCGCGGTTTCTATTTATCTGTTATCTGCCCACCCAGTCGAGCATCCAAGGGGTGATCAGGGCGACCAGGGGCAGGCCGTAGAGCCCAGCCACCAGATCGTCCGCGACGATGCCCTGTCCACCCGGCAAATCCTGGATCTGATCGACCGGCCAGGGCTTCCAGATATCCAGGATACGGAAGACCAGGAACGGTACGGCCAGAACCAAGACCCAGCGCCACCCTCCGAGCGTGGCGAGCCGGTGGGCTTCCCAACGCAGGGGCCAGAGGGTTACCCACATCCCTACCCATTCATCGGCCACGATGTAGCCTGGATCTTTTTCCCCGGTTTCTCCGACCACGCGATCGGCAGCCCGCACGGCAAGCCAGGTCATGAGACCGATCACCAGGATGAAGAGGCCTTCCATGGCAGCTGTGCCAAGCGGCGTGAGCGGCAGGTGCCTGGTCACGGCGAAGGTAAAAAGGCACCAGGCGCCCAACCCCGACAGGCTGCCCCAGGTTCCCGGCGCGGGCCGGAGCCAGCCGGATCCCAGTCCTGTGGCCACCCACCAAGCCCAGCGCGGGGCCTTCCCGTTGGAATCAGACATGTCTCAGCGCCTCCGTGATGCGGATCCGGGCGGCCTTCAGACCAGGAAAGAAAGCCGATACCTGGATCACGGCCTGAAGCCCCAGGAAGGCGCCCAGGTAGACCATGGGGACGAAATGAATGTTTAATTCATAGCCATGGCTGGTGCCAGGCGGTGCGGGCATCTGGAGGTGCAGCGCGTTCAAAGCGAAGCGGAGGAGCAAGGTGATCACCAGACCCAGCGCACTGCCCGCGAGGCCGAGCATGGCCCCTTCCCACTGGAGCAGCGCCAGCAGGCTCTTGGGTGGCATGCCCACCGCGCGGAGGGTGCCCAGTTCACGCAAGCGTTCCATGACGCTCATGAGCAGGGTGTTAGCCGTGGCCAGTAGGACCACCAAGGCGAGCACCAGACCCATGAAGCCGAAGATGGCAAAGTAGAGCAGCTTCACCTGCCGGTAGAAACTCGCCAATTCGAACCAGGGATGGGCTTCGACCCCGCTCCCCGCTAGCCTCGCGAGCCGGGGTCCCTCCTGCGCCGCAGCCTCGGGGTGCCGCAGCAGCACGGACAGCCGGGATCGCGCTGGACCCGCATTCATCAGGGCACTGGCCGTATCCAGGCTCACGCAAAGACTCCGATCATTGAGTTCCTTTAAACCCAGATCCTGGAGGCCGGCCACCGCCACATCCACGGCGTTGAGAGCCCCATCGGGGGTCGTGGACATCAGGGTGAGGCTGCCGCCGACCGCGACCCCCAGGCTCTTGGCCAGGCCAATGCCGAGCACCACTTCCCGGGCAGCGGGGTCAGTGCTGAGCCAACGCGAGCCGACCCCACCGGGGGCCTTGGCACCGTCGGCCAAGCGATCCGAGATGGCCATGAACCGGGGTTCCCGTTCCGCATCCACGGCCGTGCCCAGGAAGGCGACACTCCGGGTGCCGTTCGATGCCAGACCCATGAAGGCGATGCGTGGCAGCACCTCCAGTACCGCGGGATCCTTGCGGAGGCTTGCGGCCATGGCCTCTCCGTCCGGCAGGGCATGTTCCAGGCTCTGCCCCTCATCGCTCTCCAGACTCCCCACCGGCAGGATCTGGACATGACCAATCCCACCGCGGATGGCCGCATCGGCCAGGCCTTGGAAGGTCTGGGCCATGAAACCCCCAGCCAAGGCCAGGGCCACATAGCCCGCCACCAGCACGAGCAGCGTGAGCAGGGTGCGCCGCTTCTGGCGCAAGACATTGCGGAGGGCGAGACGCGGCAGGATCATTCAAGCCGCCCATCGTTGAGGCGGAAGACCACATCCGCCCGGCTGATCACCGTCGGGTCATGGCTGGCAGCCAGGAAGCTTACGCCCCGCTCGCGGCTCAGTTCGGCCATCAACGCCATCAAGGGGCCACCGTGGGCGTGATCGAGATTGGCGGTGGGCTCATCCGCCAGCACCAGGATGGGATCGGAGACCAAGGCCCGGGCGATGGCCGTGCGCTGCTGTTGCCCCCCACTGAGCTGACCGGGCCGGTGCTGCAGCCGATCCCCCAGGCCCACCCGTTCCAGGATGCCCTGGGCCCGGCTCCGGGCGGGGCGCTCCGCCACACCCTGGAGTTGCAAGGGCAGCATGACATTCTCCAGGGCGGACAGCACCGGTACCAGATTGAAGGTCTGGAAGACGAAGCCGAGCCTGTGCAAGCGCACCTTGCAGCGTTCCCGCTCCGGGAGGGTGGAAACGACCCGACCTTCCAGCACCACCTCGCCCACCTCAGCGGTGTCCAGCAGACCCGCCACCTGGAGCAAAGTGGTCTTGCCGCTGCCCGAGGGTCCGGCCAGCACCGCCAAGGTTCCCGAGGGCACGTGGAGGCTGATGTCGAACACCCCGGCCCGCTCGCCGCCCAGCTCGTAGGCGCGGGTGATGTGCCTGAGGTTAAGCATTCTTGGGTCCCTTGCTGCGCGGGCGCTGTTCAAAGGCCCGGATCGCCGCAGCGGTGTCGCCTTCCAGCACTTCCCCGACCAGGTCATAGGCATGCCCTTTGGTGATGAGGACCGGCTGCAAAGTGTTCACCTTGGGCTCGCCAGCCACGATCAAAACGCCGCCATCCACTTCTGGGGCCTGGCCCTGATGGCGCCCCTTGAAGACCAACTCGGTCTCCTCATGCACCCCTTCCACCAGCACCTCGAGGACCCGGCCTTCCAGCAAGGTGTTCTTGGCTCGGGAGATCTTCTGCTGCAGTTCCATGAGGATCCGCTTCCGCTTCTGCTTGGTGCGCTCGGGCACCGGGTCGCCGAGGCCAAAGGCGGGCGTGCCCTCCTCCAGGGAATAGGTGAAGATGCCCATGTGCTCGAACTGAGCCTCCGCGACAAAGTCCCGCAATTCCCCGAAGGCTGCCTCGGTTTCGGGCGGGAAGCCGACGATGAAATTGGAGCGGATGAAGACTTCAGGCACGATGTGGCGAATCTTCTTCAGGAGTTTCAGGAAGCTGCTCCGCCCGCCGCCTCGGGCCATGGCCTTGAGCACCTGGGCATCCGCGTGCTGGAGCGGCAGATCCAAGTACTTGGCGCAGCGCTCCGTTTCCGCCATGGCGTGCAGCACGCCCTCGGTAAGCCGATTGGGATAGCTGTAATGGATGCGGAACCAGCGGAGGCCATCCACCTGACCCAAGGCCCGCACCAGCTTCTCCAGGGCGTCCGGATCGCCGAGATCCCGGCCGTAGTCCGTGGTGTCCTGACCCACCAGATTGAGCTCCAGCACCCCCAGTGCCACCAGCTGCCGGGCTTCCGCCACGATCGATTCCTGGCTGCGACTGCGCTGGGGACCGCGGATGAAGGGAATGGCGCAGAAGGCGCAGGCGTGATCGCAGCCCTCGCTGATCTTCAGGTAGGCCGAGGCCCTGGGAGTGGTCAGCAGGCGCGGGCTGTGTTCGTCATAGAGGTAGGCGGGGTTCCGCTCGGGTTCGAACAGGCGGTCATCAGCCCCGATCACCTCGGCGATGTGCTCGATGTCCCGGGTGCCCAGGCAGGCATCGATCTCGGGCATATCCGCCAGCAGTTGCTCCCGGTAGCGCTCCACCATGCAGCCTGCCACCACCAGCTTCCGGCAGGCGCCTTTCTGCTTCATGGAGGCGGCTTCAAGGATGGCGGCGATGCTCTCCTGCTTGGCGCTGTCAATGAAGCCGCAGGTGTTGACCACCAGCACCTCGGCTTCCTCCAGACGATGGGTGAGCTCGAAGCCCTTGAGCTTCAGGTGCCCCAGCATCACTTCGCTGTCCACTAGGTTCTTGGGACACCCCAGGGACATGAAACCGACCTTCGTCATTCAGACTCCGAATCCAGAACTAACAGAGTACCCCGGTCGGGCCGAAAGGCACGCCTAGGTCTGGTAAACTCCAGTCACTCCTCTGGAAGCCGCTCATGAAGATCACCCTGCTGGTGGAAGGAACCAGGCATGTCGTCGACCTGACCGAAGCGGGCATCACCGTCGGCCGGGGGGATGCTGCCACCATCCGGGTGGCCTCCAATGCCGTGAGCCGGGTCCACGCCAAGTTCTTCCTCAAGGATGGAAAACCCCACGTCATCGATCTGAAATCCCTCAATGGAACCACAGTGAACGGGACCCTGATCGCGGGCCCGGCGCCTTTCCAGGCGGGCGACGCCATCCAAATGGGAGAAATCAGCGCCCAGTGGGTGCAGGAAATCCCCGTCAAGCCTTTGTCCACCTCCGCCACCGGTGGAGTGGTTGTCGTTTCGCCCCGGACGGATCCCAGGATCGCCCTGGAGGAGCGAGCCTTCGATGTCTCCGGGAGCATCCTGGTCCCCCATGCCACCCTGGAAGCCATGCTGGCCCGGAACAAGGAAGAGAAGGCCCCGGCTGAAGCGGACACCCTGTTCCAGCTCCTGGCCAGCATGGCGGGCAAGCTGCTCCGCGCGGCCGGCTTGAAGGAGCTCCTGGCGTCGGTGATGGCCCTGGTCACGGCCCAGATCCGCTGCCAGCGGGGTTTCATCCTCCTGGTGGAACCATCGGGAGAACTCGTCCCCGAGTTCGTCTGGGAAGAGAAGCCTGGCACCCTCACCAACCCCATCAGCCGGACCATCGCCCGCACAGCCATGAACGACCGGGTGGCGATCCTCACCACCGACGCCCGGGTGGATCCCCGTTTCGCAGGCGGGGAGAGTATCAAGATCCATGGCATCTCCTCCGCCCTCTGCGCCCCCCTCATCGTCGAAGATCAGGCCCTGGGGGTGATCTACCTGGAAACCAGCCTCAGCAAAGGCGGCTTCAAGGTCCAGGATGAGCACCTCCTATCGGCCATGGCAAATTTCGCCGCCGTGGGTATCCAGCACGAGCGCGAGACCCGCTTCCGCCTGCGGTTGGAGCGCTACCACAGCCCCCAGGTGGTCAGTGAAATCCTCAAGGCGGCCCAAAACCTGGACGCCCCCATCCTGCAAGCCCGGCGTTGCGAAGTATCCGTTCTCTTCGCGGACATTTCCGGCTTCACCCGGATGTCGGAAGGAATGGAGCCCCTCAAGGTCGCCGCCATCCTCAACCGTTCTTTCGAAGTGTTGACGGAACAGATCTTCTTGCGTGGCGGCACCCTGGACAAGTATATCGGCGACGCTATCATGGCCTTCTTCGGTGCCCCCAGTCCGGACCCCGAACACGCCCAGCATGCCGTGGCAGCGGCCATTGCCATGCAGCAGGGGCTGCAGTTCATGAACCTGAACCGCCCCGAGGACTATCCTGAGCTGAAGATTCGCATCGGGATCAACAGCGGCGTGGCCTTTGCGGGGGATATCGGCTGCGAGAAGCGCATGGACTATACGGTCATGGGTGCCACGGTCAATCTGGCCTCAAGGCTGGAGAGCAGTGTCGCCAAAGCCGGTCAGATCGTGATCGGACCCCGGACGGCTGAAATCATCGGCCTGGCAGGCCTCAGGGAACTGGCCCCGGTCTGCCTGAAGGGCATTGAACACGACCTCCGGCCCTTCGAGATTGCTTGGAACGAGTGAGCCCCCCTGGGCCCATCTGCAGCCTAGGGGTTCGAATCGGAACCAGATTCATGTCCTTCCCGCAGAGCACCGATTAGGTTTCCAGGATCTAAAACCATGACCTCCGAACGCAGGCAATACCAGCGCATTCCCATGGGGGCCACCGTGGGCTTCCAGGAAATCACCTTCTCCAAGGCTGCCGACCCGGCCCAGAGCGCCTACCGGGATGTCTCCGGAGGTGGCCTGCTGCTGAGTTCTCCCCGGGAGATCCCACTGGGGACCCTGCTGAAACTCGAGCTGCGGGTGCCCGGGTGGGGGAAACATCAGAGTCACTCGGGGCCGATCCAGGAGCTTGATTTGAGACCCCTGCTGGCCGTGGGTCAGGTGGTCCGGGTGGAAGCCCTGGAGAATTCGCAGTTCGAACTCGGGATCAAGTTCCTGAATGTCTATCCCGAGGACATGACCGCGCTGCTGAAGTACATCGAAGCCGCCAAACCGCTGGACGAAAAATAGCTCAGATCCATCTAAGGAGAATCCCTTGAAGATCCTCATCGTCGACGACTCCTCCACGATGCGCCGCATCATCATCAACACCCTGTCCCGCATCGGCTACACGGACGTGGTCGAAGCCGAACACGGCAAGACGGGTCTGGAGAAGCTCGGCCAGGGCGGCGTGGAGATGATCATCACCGACTGGAACATGCCCGAGATGGACGGCCTCGAGTTCGTCCAGGCGGTCCGGAGTCAGAATCCGAATATCCCGATTCTGATGGTCACCACCAACGCAGCCAAGGAAGACATCGTCCAGGCGCTCCAGTCTGGCGTGAACAACTACGTGGTGAAACCGTTCACGCCCGACACCCTGAAGGAAAAAATCGAATCGCTGCTCGGCTAGGGGAGCCCCTATGGATAAATCGGAAATCGATGCCTTATTGCAGGCTGCAGGCTCCCCGCTGGCAGGGACGAAGGCCAAGAGAACCAAGCCAGCCGACGCACCGGCGCCTGCGGCAGCCAGGTCGGTTCAGGTCCAGCCGCCCTCCGAGGGTCAAGTGATCGCCGAACTGGACGCGGTCACGGCGGTCACCGAGCGCGAGACCAACCGGGTCATGGATCAGCTGGATCTGATCACCCAGTTGGTGGCCCGGCAACAGGCGCTCATCACCGAAGTGATGCAGCAGCCGGGCGCCCAGGACCTGGGCGTCCAGGAGGCCATCCGGCAGATCATGACCTCGGGAAAAGAGATTCAGGACAAGGTCTTCGAGGCCATGGACCTGATGCAATTCCAGGACATCACCCGCCAAAAGCTGGAACGGATCGTCTTCCATCTGCGGCAGATCCACGACTACATCGTCGACCTGCTCGGCACCGGGCTGAAGAGCGAAGGCGAGCGCGCCTCCATCAGCCATTCCATCCGCGCCACGGGCACCACCCCGGATGAGCAGAAGGCCCATGCGGACGCGGTGGTGGAGGAATTTCTCAAGCGCAAGCAGAAGGACTAGCCCATGGCAACCACGGAGCTGCAGGCCAAACAAGCCAGCGAACTCGTCCCATCGGGACAGCTGGTCACGTTCACGCTCGATGGCGTGGAATTTGGCTTGGACATCAACCGGGTGCAGGAAATCACGCCCCGGACGGATATCACGCCGGTTCCGGGCGCGCCCAGTTTCGTGCTGGGGGTGGTCAACTTGCGCGGCAGCATCATTCCCGTGATGGACAGCCGCCTGCGCTTCCACCTGCCCCCCCAGGCCCCCACGGCCAAGACCCGCATCATCATCATGAACCTGGCGGGACAGGGCACGGGGCTGCAAGTGGACGCGGTCTCAGAGGTGGTCCGGCTCGAGGATTTCACGCTCCGGGAGACGCCTCCGCTGGTGGCGGGCGTGCGCAGCGACTACCTGGCGGGCATGGTCACCGTGGGCACTCGCCTGATCACCCTCATCAACCTGGACAAGATCCTCGACAGCTCCGAGTTCAGTCAACGGCAACTCCTGCTGGAGAGCAACACCGCCGCGCCTGCGTTTGCTGCGGGAAGCTACGAAAACGGCGAAGAACAGGTGATCGAGGAACTCCCCTATGTCACCTTCGCCCTGGGCCAGGAGTCCTTTGGCATCAATCTCCAGCAGGTGGAGGAAATTCTCGAGCTGCCGCCGGTCACCAAGGTGCCCGATGCGCCGAGCTATGTCCTGGGTGTCATCTGCCTCCGGGACCAGGTGCTGCCCCTGCTGGACTTCATCCAGTTGCTGCGGGTGGAGGACGCCGATCAGATTCGCCAGCGGGAAATGGTCATCCTGCTCAATTTCGGCGAAGCGAAACTGGGCATCGCGGTCGACAGCATCCAGGAGATCATCCGGCTGCGCGCGGAAGATATCCTGCCCCCGCCCCAGACCCTGAGCGAAAACGAAGCCTCCAAGTTCGAGGGCGTGGTGGTCCGGCCCGATCGCATGGTCAGCATCATCAAGGTCCTCAATATCATCCGCGGCGACGATCAACAGAAGATCGCCGCCATGGGAACCAGCCTCCTGAGCCACCAGGCGGACGAGACCCTGGCGGTTTCCCATGACCTCCCGCTGGTCGTCTTCCGGCTCGGGGCCGAGGCCTTCGGGCTGAGACTCCACGAGGTCCGCGAGATCATCATGGTCGGCATGATCACGCCCGTGCCCCGCGCACCCTCTTTCATCGACGGCGTCCTGAACCTGCGTGGCGAGGTGATGCCCGTGCTCGATCTCCGGGACCGCTTCGGCCTGGAGCGCAAGGTCGCCAGCAACCTTTCCCGCATCATCATCACGCCCATCGGGGGCGTCTTCACGGGGCTGGTGGTCGACTCCGTGGACGAAGTAAAGACCGTGGACCAGCGCAAGCTGGAGGATCCGCCCCGGGTCGCTTCCGCTGGCGCCAACACCTACATCCAGAAAGTGGCCAGGACGGACGCGGGCGTCATTTTCATCCTGGATCTCCAGCATCTGCTCACCGACGTGGAGGGCCACCAGTTGGAATCCTTCCAGGGCAAGAAAAGGGCTGAATCATGAGCGACTTCTCCCTGGACGACCCCAGTTTCTACGAAGACTTCCTGGTGGAAGCGCAGGAACACTTCGAAATGATTGAGCAGAACTTCCTGACCCTGGAAGCGACCCCGGGCAATCTGGACATCCTCAACGGCATCTTCCGCAGCGTCCACACCATCAAGGGGGCTTCGGGCTTCCTGGGTCTCGCCAAGGTGCAATCGCTTTCGCACATCGGCGAAAACATCCTGGATGAACTCCGCAAAGGCCGGATGACCGTGACCCCGGAAGTCATGGAGCTGCTCTTCGAGACCGTCGACATCCTCAAGGTGCTGGTGGGCGATGTCGGCATCAACCTGCGCAAGCAGGGCGCCCCGAATGATCCGGATATCACCCCGCTGATCCACCGTCTGGAAGCGTTCCGGAGCGGTGGCGCCATCCCCAAGGCTGCCGCGCCTACCCAGCCACAGACGAGCAATCCGGGGATCGATTGCAAACTGCCAGCCCGCTTGCAGGAGCTGGACACCGAGGCCCGCAAGGTCATCGAGCAGGAACTGAGCGCCGGAGGCAGCGTCGTAGCGCTCCGGATCGAACTGCTGCCGACGCTGCTGGGCACGCCCTTCAACCCCTTGTCCATGCTCTCCATGGCGGAGCTGGTGGGGCAACTGCTGCACTCCACCCACCTCATGAACAGCCAGCCCGAACTCGACGATTTCAAGGCAGAACAGTTCCCCTTTGATCTGGTGCTCCTGATCCAGCCCAGCGAATCGGTAGAGACCGTCCGCAAGCTGTTCAACGGCGTCAAGCATGTCCGGATCGAATACTTCCAGTTGACGCCGGAGGGAGCCTCCGCCCTTGAAACGACCGCGCCAGCGGCCGCGCCGATTCCCGCCGCCGGACCTGGACCCCAGGCCCAAGCCGTCCTAGGCGCCAAGAAAGTGGCAGCGGCCGCACCCGAAAAGGCTGACAAAGGCAGCGACACCATCCGGGTCAGTCAGTTGAAACTCGACAATTTCATGAATACCGTGGCCGAGCTGATCATCAGCAAGACCATGATCAGCCATATCGTCGAACGCTTCGAATCCCTGGAACTCACCGGCGTCCAGGATGACCTGGTGAAGGAACTGCGCAAATCGAGCGTCTATCTGGACCAGGTCAGCAAGGAAATCCAGGCTTCAGTGCTGGGCATTCGCATGGTGCCGGTGAAGACCATCTTCACCAAATTCCCGCGCATGCTGCGGGATCTCGCCAAGGCCAGCGGCAAGAAGATCGAACTGCAGATGGTCGGTGAGGACACCGAAATCGACAAGAGCCTCATCGAGGAACTGGGCGATCCCTTGATCCACTTGATCCGCAATTCCGCGGACCATGGCATCGAGGCGCCGGACGTGCGCATCAAATGCGGCAAGCCCGAGACTGGCATGGTCACTCTTCGGGCCCGACATGAAGGGGATTCGGTCTTCGTCGAGATCGAGGACGACGGCAAGGGCATCGATCCCGTCATCATTCGCAAGAAGGCTCTGGAAAGAGGCCTGATCACCCAGGAACGAGCCGACTCCATGGCGGATGACGAAGCCGTGGACATGATCTTCCTGCCCGGCTTCTCGACTGCCCAGACGGTCACCGACATCTCCGGACGCGGCGTGGGGATGGATGTGGTCCGCTCCAATGTCCGGCGCCTGAATGGCCGCGTCACCGTGAAGAGCATGGTGGGCAAGGGGTCCATCTTCACCCTCAAATTGCCGCTCACCCTGGCCATCATCGACGCCCTGCTCATGCGCGCCGGGGGACAGGTGTTCGCGCTGCCTGGCACCGCCGTGGAAGAGACTCTCCTCGTTCCGCTGGAGACGATCTCCCATCTCACTCAGCGCAAGGCCATCAATCTGCGTGGGGAGGTCCTGGGCGTCTCCAGTCTGAGTGAACTGTTGCGGTTCAAGGACCAAGGCCAACCCACCGCGGCCGGGGCCGATCTGCCCGTGGTCGTGGTCTCCACCCAGGGCCGCCGGATGGGGCTCATCGTGGATTCCTTCATGCGCCGTCAGGAGATGGTGATCAAACCACTGGCGCCCTATCTGGCCAGCCTGCCCGGTATTTCCGGGGCCAGCATCATGGGCGACGGCGGCGTGGTGCTCATCCTCGACCCAGCGGAACTGATGGCGCTGGCGGTTCAGGAGGGGTTGTGAGCCCTGCGGTCACCGACTCTATCCGCGCTGCCAGCAGCGCCGGGGAGCGCGTCCCGGAGCCCCCTCAGCAATACCTGACCTTCACACTGGACCAGCGCACCTACGCGATCCTACTGACCCAGGTCGCCGAGATTACCAACAATCTGGAACTCAATCACATGCCCCACATGCCTAAGGGCGTGGAAGGTTTGCTGAATCTGCGGGGCAATGTGCTACCGGTGATCAACCTGAGGACCCGGATGGGGCTGCCCGCCCTCGCCACCAAGGCCTTCGAGAACATCCTGATCCTGGATATCGACCAGCACCGCACCGGCGTCCTGGTCGATCAGGTGCAATCCGTCATCACCGCGACCCGGGACCAGATCAGCCCTGCCAGCCCCCTGCTCGCCGGTGCAGAGGGCGGATGGACCACCGGCTTCGTGCTTCTGGACCCAGTGGTGGTGATCCTGGACACGCGCCTGCTCACGGCTCTGGGCAGTGCCCGGATTCAGGCCACGAGCACGAGCAGGGTGGACCTCGCCCAGAGACTCGACGCGGGTCTGAAGAAGCTCATCGAGCTGGCCCCCCGGCGCACCGAAGGCGATTCGCACAAGTTGATCCCCCAGATGGAGGCGGCCATTGCCCACACCGAGGAGGAGATGGCCAAGGTGGTGGACCGCATCGAGACGATGCTCGCCCATGCGGACCAGGCCTTCCAGGGACTGGCTCGGCTCAAACAGGAGTTGCAACTGGGACGTCTCCCTGGCCAGGAAGCCACCATCGCCGAGATCGAGCGGATCGGCACCCAGATCCAGGACGAGATCTTCGGTCTGCTCCAGCAGGCCCAATTCCAGGACATCGCTCGGCAGAAACTGGAGCGCGTGCTGAACCACATCCGCGGCCTGCAGATGATCGTCGGCCAGAAATTCCGCGACGCCGACCAAGCCTGAACCTGGATCAAACCGGATCATTGGCCACGGATGAAGCATCCTTCGCCCAGCCTTCAACCCATGTGGAACCCCATGGCTATTGGGTCTTGGTTCCACATCCGTGGTTCAAAAATCTTTTCAATCACGGATCCGCAGGATTCATACGGAAAAAAAAGCCGCCGTGATTAGCGGCAAGACTCAGCCTGAAAACAGTTTGGAAATCATGAAATAGCCCTTGTTGTTTCGGGCCTAAAGCCCGATACTTAGGCAGCGACGGAGGTCCCATGTGTCCGCGATTTAATGGGCCACCTGATGCGGATGGACCACAGGATTTCCCAACAAACCCCGATGGTTCAAAGCCGGTCAAGCCTCTGGTAACTGATTTGACAACACCCTTGGCCCGGATTGTCCACGAAGAATACCTTATGGATTTTGCTGACCCAGCCAAAGTGAACGAGCCAGCTGATGGCACCTTCGTCCCCGCGTTGCATCTTCTGCCTGCAAACCAACGCGCTCTATGGCCATCCCTTCGACCCCTGCGGGACCACGGGTTCGTCCTTTACGGTGGGACGGCCATCTGCCTCCGCCTTGGGCACCGGGTTTCAGTGGACTTTGCTTTCTTTTCAGATCTTCCCTTCGAGCATTCCGCACTTATCGCAGCCCTTCCATTCCACGCGAGGTCAAAGGTCATCCAGGAGGAGCCCAACACGCTCACTTTGTGGGTCGCTCCAGCCGATGGCGTTGGAGAAGGAGTTAAGGTCTCTTTCTTCGGCGGACTGACCATTGGAAGAGTGGGGCACCCAGAAGTGACCCGTGATGGCGTTGTGGTTGCGGCGTCCCTGCTCGACTTGCTGGGAACGAAGCTCAAGGTCATGCAACAGCGGGCCGAGAAGAAAGACTATCTCGACATTCACGCACTGCTTGAACGGGGTGTTCATCTCGATGAAGGTCTGGCCGCAGGAAAGAGCCTTTATGGCAGGACCTTCCAGCCAAGTGAGGCATTGAAGGCTCTGGCCTACTTTGCTGATGGGAACTTGCGCGAGCTGCCTGTTTCGGTTCGTGAAGCCCTTATCGCGGCATCCTCTGCTGTGAGAAGTGTCCCGGCACTGACAGCCCTTTCGTCCAGTCTCGGAGTTGGAGAAGTCTGATGGATCAAGTCGCTTGCGACCTACTCAAAGCGGATGCTGCTCGATACATCTGGTGGGAAACCCCTGATGAGGCCATGCGTCGACCCGCAAGGGTGATCGCCCAAGTCATGAACCTCGGGGATCTGGACGATGTCAGTGCCCTCCTTGATTCGGTAGGGGAGGAATCCTTCCGGGAGGTTCTGGGCCACGCTGAACCAGGATGGTTCAACGCGAAGTCGTGGCACTACTGGCACTATGCGCTTGGCTTGTGCCAGCCGAGCGATGCTATCCCACAGCTGCCTGTACGAACGTTTTGCTGATGCCCCGTCCAAGCACCCTTTCTAGTCCATGGAAAGACCTGGCCGAGAAGCTGGGAGGGGTTGGTGCACTGGCCAAGTCGCTGGGGGGTGTGGATCCAACCACCTTGCGGCGTTGGGCCCAAGGACGCATGCCAAACCGTTCCGCCAGAGTGCTGATCGTCGGGCTTTTCAAGAAACACGGAATCCAGGCCCCGGAGTTTGGATCTCCCAAGCTGCCTGTTGCTGGGGAACCCACAGACGCGAATAAGGTATAGCGGAGGCCCTGACAGCCAAATTCCCCAATGCCTTCATCCGCAGGTGCAGGACCACGGCAGGATTCTTGGGGTCGGTCTGGACAGCCACCAAAATTTCAACCACAGATGCATGGGATGCACACGGATAAAGATCCGCTCGGTACGACCCCCGCTGCCTCTCCGCGATCCAGTGGCCTTTTCAAGATCGTACTTACACAATTCGGCCTGAGCTCTTTATCCGTATGCATCTGTGCTGGAAAAATCTTGCCGATTACCACTCAGACTCAGCTGCAAAAACCCATGTCTCGCCAGTGATAAATGGTTTTCCCCACAAAGATGAACACGGATAATATCCAGGGGATCACGTTTCGCACGCCCAAGGCATCCTGGCTCGCCCGCTTTGCGGGGCGAATGGCCAAAGCCATTCGCGTTCTTGGAGGGGCAGCGCCGAGAAGCACGCCAGCGTGCGCAGCGGCGCTGCCCCTCCAAGAACCGTGGCCAGGACGCCGGATGCCGACGGCTCTCATCTTTATTATCCGTGTGCATCCTATGCATCTGTGGTTAATGGCTTTTCTTCACAACCAAGCTTGGCTTCAAGGGTAATCAGGAAAATCTTTTCAACAACCGCTACAAATTTTCCCACGGCTGAAAATCCGATCGGCAGGATCACCCTTCCTCGCTGGCCATTTGCTCCATGGCCATACCAGGAAGATGCCTCACTTGTCCGCTGTCACACAATCGACCCTTTGCAAGACCCTCACCCCTTCAGCACACGCCTTTCCAATAGGCTCTGGAAGTCCCGTCGCCCATCTGCCACCAGGAGCAGAAAAACCTGATTCCCTGCGATGCGGTAAATCAGGCGGTAAGGCTGGAACATCACCTGTCTGAATTCCCGAATCCCCAACTTAATCAGCTCCTTCGGGTGGGAACCGCGCTCAGGGAACTTGGTGAGGTTGTCAGCGGTGTCGAGAAGCCCAGACAATACGTGCTCGGCAATGGTCGGGCCTTCTCGCTCCAGCAGAAATGACACGATAGCGGCCAGATCGCTCTCGGCGCCCTCGGTGATCTGTACGTCGTATCGCATCAGGATTGGATCGCGGCCCGTAGGCGCTTGCCAACCTCGCCTAGGGAGCTGATCCGGCCTTCTTCAACTGCTCGATTCCCGATGGCCAGGAGTTTGAGCAGTGCGAGCGTTTCCTGTGTCTCCTCGAAGCTCGCCACGTCCTGAAGAACAGCCTTTGCTTCCCCGTTTTGCGTGATTACCAGGGGTTCCCGGCGCTCGGCGAGCTGGAGCAGTATTTCCGCTGCGTGGGTCTTAAGGTGGGTGATGGGCTTGACCTGGGAAGAGTAATGCACGGGAACCCCCATAGGTCTGAATATAGTCCTTATTCGATCCTGTGCCAACTGTCCGCGCGGAAACGACGGCTGGTGTCACGTTGGTTGGGGTACCCGTGCGCCAGACAAAGCCTTGGCGAGGAGGAAAGATGACATAGTCAGATTGAAACTTCACACTTGTCCCCTGCGGGTTCAAGCCCGTCCGGTAAAGCTGGCCGAGTGTTGCGTGGGGCCGGAGTAATCCGGACTGCGGAGCGCACACAAGGAGCGTTCAGGCGGTGTGACTGAGTCTTGAAAGACAACTATCCACATCTGCGATCCAGTGGCTTATTCAAGAACCTCGGTTACACAGTTCGGTCTGAGCTCTTCAGCCTGAGCCTGAATCACGGCATGATGAAGGATTGCCTTCGGAGTGTCCCGTGAGTGCCCCTATCGTTGAAATCCGCCACCTGCCACAGCACCTCGGTCAGACCGTGACCCTGCGGGGGTGGGTCCGCAACGCCCGGACCAGCAAGATCCGCTTCCTCGAACTGCGGGACGGCAGCGGCTTTGTCCAGTGCGTCTGCAGCGCCAGCGAGGCCGAACCCGAGAGCTACGAGCTGGCCGGTAAGCTCACCCAGGAATCGGCCATCACCTTGACCGGCCTGGTTCAGGCCCACCCGAAGACCGGCGCCCCCGAGCTGCTGGTGAAGTCCCTCACCCTGGTGGGCGACAGCGTGGACTACCCCATCACTCCCAAGGAACACGGCACCGCCTTCCTCATGGAAAACCGCCATCTCTGGCTGCGCAGCAAGCGCCAATGGGCGATCCTCCGGATCCGCCACACCCTGGCCAAGGCCATCCGGGACTTTTTCGACGAAGACGGCTTCACCCTGCTGGATGCCCCGATCCTGACCCCGTCGGCCTGCGAGGGCACCTCCACCCTCTTCAGCACCCAGTATTTCGACGAGGGCATGGCCTTCCTCAGCCAGTCCGGCCAGCTCTACCAGGAACCCGGCCTCGCGGCCTTCGGCAAAACCTACTGCTTCGGGCCCACCTTTCGCGCCGAGAAGAGCAAGACCCGGCGCCATCTCACGGAGTTCTGGATGGTGGAGCCCGAAGTGGCCTTCGCCCACCTCGAAGATGTGATGATCCTGGGCGAACGGCTGACCAAGTTCATGGTCCAGCGCGTCCTGGAAGGCCGGCAGGAAGAACTGGCCATCCTGGAGCGCGATCTCGCCCCCCTGGAGACCACCCTGGCCGTCACCTTCGCCCGCATGACCTATACCGAGGCTGTGGCCAAGCTCCACGAGCTGGGCAGCGATATCAACTGGGGCGAAGACTTCGGCAACGACGACGAGACCATCCTCATGAACGCCATGGACCGCCCCCTCTGGGTCCACCACTTCCCCCGCGTCTTCAAGGCCTTCTACATGGAACCCGACCCCCTTGACCCCAAGCTGGCCCTGGGCGCCGACCTCCTGGCCCCCGAAGGCTACGGTGAAGTCATCGGCGGCGGCGAGCGCGCCTCCAGCCTCCAGTACCTCCTCGACCAGATCGAGCACGAAAAGCTGGACCGCAAAGACTACGAGTGGTACCTGGACATCCGCAAATACGGCAGCGTCCCCCACGCCGGCTTCGGCCTGGGCCTCGAACGGGCAGTGGCCTGGATCTGCAAGCTGCCCCATGTGAGAGAGACGGCACCTTACCCCAGGATGATGGGAACATTGAGGCCCTAGGTTTCATCCAAAAATATTGAACGACTCATGGTGTATCTGGAAGGGTGAGCGGATCGTTCCACAGCCCTTCCCAAGCGCACTCGAGGGAGAGCTTCATTCCTCGTCCTGGCCGGAGTAAACCTGTGTTCAAGTCGGTATCCAAATGGAACCCAAGGTAACGTGGTGAACCTGTTGGGGGGGTGAACACAAGCACAACGAGATCGGCCGTCTGCCCCGGGATGTACTGCCTGGTCCAGCGTCGGTAGGCAACCGGTAGTTCTAAAGATGCCACCACCTTGCCGACTTCGGGAAAAGCTTGATTGACCCTCACTTCGCGGCCATCTGACAGCTTTCCCTGCCATTTCCTTCCTGGCCCAACCCATACCTGCACGCGGCACCCTTGGGGCGCCTGCTTCACTAAAACCTGGATCTGCAA
>JANYIU010000292.1 GCA_025361955.1 Holophagaceae bacterium | reverse complement strand
CGGTGTTCAGTTCTACCGCCAGCCGGGACAAACGGGTGCCGAGTTCCAGGCGGTCCAGGGTCATGATTTCAGCAAAATGCGAGAGGGCCAATTTGGTCTTGTTCCGCTGCAGGGGGCCAATTAGATGGAAAGCCAGGTCCGGCAATTCCAGGTGCTTCGCCACACCTTCCTGAACGTAGTTTTCGCCGAAGGAATGAAATCCCAACGCCGTGGCTTCACGGATGGCAGCCATGGATTGACGCTTGGAAACCGGCAAGAGCTCGACATCCGCCGGACTCCTCACGGAGCGGTCGCAGGCCTGCTCGATACGACCAAGCAACACCTTGAAGCGCTCGTCCATCCCGCTCACGCAACGTCTCCGGTTTACGCAATGCTGCCGATCAGGCGATGTAGACGATCCGCTGGCATGACTCGCAGCCCAGGGGTCCCTTGGCCTCTTGCAACTGCAGCAAAAAGGGGCTCCGGAGCCTCACGCGGCACCCAGTGCAAATCCCACCTTCGACCTTCACCACGGCCCTGCCCATGCGCTGGGAAAGCAGTCGACCGAAGCGGGTCACCTCGGCGGGAGTCATTTGTGATTCCAGCATTTTCCGCTTCTTCCCAAGCACCCCTCGTGCGGTCACCTGGTTTTCGTGCTCAGACATGAAGACCTGATGCAATTCATCGAATTGAGTCTGGGCATCGATCCGCCGGGCCTTGATTTCGGTCTGTTCCTTGGCGGCGGCCACCAACCTGGCTTCCAATTCCTTCAGGGGCCGTTCAAGCCCATGGCGTTGCCGTTCACGCTCATCCACTTCGCGAATGGCCGCGGCATATTTCACTTTCTGATCGACGGTCTTGAGGTGCTTGCGAGCATGTTCCTCAAGGCGTTTGGCCAGTTCCAGTTCCTTGGTCAGCTTCCCCACCTGGGCCGTTCCCTCGGTGATCCCTCGTTCGAGCTCCCCAAGACGCTTGTCCTGGGCTTTGATCTGGCTATGAAGGGCCGCGAGGTCCGGCGGGAGTGCCGTAAGATCCCTTTCAATCGTTCTCAAATAATCATGGGTGGCTTGGAGTTCGATCAGAACTGGGAGGAGAGTCATGTATCCAGCGTACATCCGCCGGGGGCTGTCGGCTCTTGGTAGTTGAAGAAAAGAATGACGAGCATAAAATATTAGTCATAAATACTCATATTGTAGGTTGAATTTAAAACTTCTTGATTGACCTTGAGCCCAATGAGGCTAGAATTAGCACTCGCCACACCCGAGTGCTAGTGGCTTCACTTCAACCATTCCTTCTGGAGGCTCCTATGGCCATCACCCCCCTGTACGACCGCGTCATGCTCAAGCGTGTCGATCCCGCCGAGACCGTCAAGGGCGGCATCATCATCCCCGACACCGCCAAGGAAAAGCCTATGGAGGCACTCGTGGTGGCGGTTGGCGAAGGCAAGTTCGATGACAACGGCAAGCGCGTTCCCATGTCCGTCAAGGCCGGGCAGAAGGTGCTGATCGGCAAGTACACCGGAACCGAAGTGAAGCTCGACGGCGTGGACCACGTCATCGTCCGCGAGGATGAGATCCTGGCGATTTTGAGCTAGGTTTGCGCTCCAGGCCGCCTCGTTTATGCGGTCGCAATGAGAATCGAACAGAACCCCACCATTCCACTTGAATCCATCAGGAGATAAAACATGGCTAAATCCATCATCTACGGTGAAGACGCCCGTCAGGCGATTCTGCGCGGCGTGAACAAGCTCGCCGACGCGGTGCAGGTCACCCTCGGCCCCAAAGGACGCAATGTCCTGATCGACAAGAAATTCGGCTCTCCCCTCATGACCAAGGACGGCGTCACCGTCGCCAAGGAGATCGAGCTGAAGGACAAGCACGAGAACATGGGCGCCCAGCTCGTCCGTGAAGTCGCTTCCAAGACCTCCGACGTGGCCGGCGACGGCACCACCACCGCCACCGTGCTGGCGCGCGCCATCTACCGCGAGGGCATCAAGGCCGTCGTGAGCGGCGCCAACACCATGGAGATCAAGAAAGGCATCGATCTCGCCGTGGAAACGGTCGTCAAGGCCATCGACGATATCAAGAAGCCCGTCGAAGGCAATGCCATCGCACAGGTCGGCACCATCTCCGCCAATGGCGATGAAGAGATCGGCAAGATCATCGCCGAAGCCATGGGCAAGGTCGGCAAGGATGGCGTCATCACCGTGGAAGAGGCCAAGGGCCGCGAGACGGAACTGACCGTCGTGGAAGGCATGCAGTTCGACCGCGGCTACCTGAGCCCCTACTTCGTGACCAACCCCGATCAGATGAAGGTGGAGCTGGAGAATCCCTACGTCCTGGCCTACGAGAAAAAGATCTCCAACATGCGCGATCTGCTGCCCTTGTTGGAGCAGGTCGTGAACAGCCGCCGCCCGCTGCTCATCATCGCCGAGGACATCGATGGCGAAGCCCTTGCGACCCTGGTGGTCAACAAGATCCGCGGCACCATCAATGTGGCCGCCGTCAAGGCGCCCGGCTTCGGCGACCGTCGCAAAGCCATGCTGGAAGACATCGCCATCCTGACCGGAGGCAAGGCCATCAGCGAGGATCTGGGACTCAAGCTGGAGAACCTGACCCTGGCCGATCTTGGCACCGTCAAGAAGGTGACCATCGACAAAGAGACCACCACCCTCGTCGAAGGCGCCGGCACGACCGAGGCCATCCAGGGCCGTGTGAAGCAGATCCGCTCGCAGGTTGACATCTCCACGTCCGACTACGACAAGGAAAAGCTGCAGGAACGTCTCGCCAAGCTCGTCGGCGGCGTTGCGGTCATCAAGGTGGGTGCGGCTTCTGAGACCGAGATGAAGGAAAAGAAAGCCCGTGTCGAAGATGCCATGCACGCCACCAAGGCGGCCGTGGAAGACGGCATCGTCGCCGGCGGCGGCGTGGCCCTGCTGCGCGCCATTGCCAAGCTCGACGCGCTCAAGGTCACCGGCGACCAGGCCACGGGCATCGCCATCGTCCGCAAGGCCCTTGAAGAGCCCACCCGGCAGATCGCCAACAACGCTGGCGTCGAGGGTTCAGTTGTCGTGAATACCGTTCGCGAAGGCAAAGGCAACTTTGGCTTCAATGCCGCCACGGGCGAGTTCGGCGACATGGTGGCCTCCGGCGTGGTCGATCCCGCCAAGGTGGTCAAGAGCGCCCTGCGCAATGCCGCCTCCGTGGCTGCGATGATGCTCACCACCGAAGCCATCATCAGCGAAATCCCCGAGCCGAAGTCAGCCCCCATGGGCGGCCCCGGCGGCGGGATGGGCGGCATGGAAGACATGTACTAAGAAAGTCAAAAAGTTAAAAAGTTGAACAGTTAAGAGTCGAGAGTTAAGAGCTAGAAAAAAGGCCCCGCATCCGCGGGGCCTTTTTTCCGGTTCGTGACCCACATTTCAGCAGGCGCCTGTTAGCGTTTCTTAATGAATTCCCTTGATCTCCACGAGCTGGATCCGCGCAAGCGAATCGCGTCGCTTTTTCTTACGCCGTTCTGCGACATGGGCTGCCAATTTTGCGCGAGCGAGACAGATTTCTCCGTGATGTCGTTCGACGATGCGGCGGCCCTGCTCGGTGCGCTGAAAGGCCGCGTGGAGGGCGTGGTGCTGGGCGGTGGCGAGCCCTTTCTCTGGCCCCACGATC
>JANYIU010000286.1 GCA_025361955.1 Holophagaceae bacterium | reverse complement strand
CTCTGCCACGGTGCGAATATTGGAGTAGAACGGTTTTATGCCCTGACTCCCCAAGGCTGATAGATCTTGATGCAACTTATCAGCCTTCTGGATGAGGCGCTTCAAGTCATCGAGCAACACTTGGGAGTCAGGCATGGCGACATTCCTTCCTTCGTTACAACCAGAGGAGACAATTAACGATACTCAGTGCAGCGATGATGCCGCCCAAAGAATATCCGAAGGGATCAATGGTGTCGACGGCATCAATGCGTAGTTCTCTTCGCCTGTGGAGGGGCTAAGCGGGCCGCAAGGGAACGGAGATCTGCCTGCACGGACCTGCTTAAGACAGAGTTGTCCCATGGTTCGAGATAGCGTAAAACTTCGTGGAAACATACCTTGGCCTCCCATGGCTGGTTGAGTCTCACGTATAGCCGCCCTAGTCGCTGAAGGTCTGTAAAGTGGGTAAATATGAGGCCATCTCGTGGCGCGGCAAGGGCACTCTGCAGGACGTCTGCGGCTTCCGCAAGACGCCCTTGCCGTTCAAGGCATCTGGAGAGGAGGCTGCCCAACTGGAGGGTATCATGCGGGAATCCCCCTGGTTCATTCGGAGGCCAAGCAGGAGCGCAGCGCAAGCGAGCTTCCGCTCGCTTCGGGCGACCCAATTCCAATAACATTCTTGCCTCTTGGCAGAGAGCTTGGCAAAGTTTAGCTGGGTTCTTTTGACGGCGGAGCAATCGTTGGGCGTGGCGGAGACAGGCCAAGGACTCACTCATCCGCCCGACGCCTGCCAGGGCGGTGGCAAGGCTGCACAGTGATTCGGGAAACAACTCGCGAGGCCCACGATGACGGCATAGGGCAACTTCCTCCTCCAGCACTGCAATGGTGTTGTCAAGTTGACCCAATCCGTCATAGATCAGCCAGAGTTTGCACAGTGAATCAAGTAATGCCCCGAACGAGTTCTCTCTCCGGCCTTGAGTCGCCGATTCCAGGACCAAGGGCAATGCTTCCGAGTAGTGGCCCTCTATAAGCAGGGCCGAAATCGGATCATCCATGTCCTCGCCCCGCAATAATTCGATCTTTGGCCGAGAATATGGGTTTGGCGGTAAGGGAGGAGGATGCAAAGAGCCCATCAGCGCCCCGACCAGATAGCCAAAACGGATAGGAGCGGCAGGGCACGGATGACGAAGCCCTTCATATCAACCCTTGCAGGGACGCTCGCACCGAACTTCAAGAGAACCTCCTCTGGAACAAGGATCGCCGCCGCTCAGCGACAGGAGTTGTCTCACGCTACCTGTGGAAGGACCGATGGAGCCCCTGACTCCCTGGCGTCCAAAGCGATTTCAAGACAATGACCTTCATGCCGCCCCTTCCTCCTGCATGGCCTCCAGGAAGCGCTGGAACGAAGGCGTCTCACTCAGGGTCTGCACGGCGCTGAAGAACCGCAAATTTGGTAGCGCTCCCGCGCCCTTGCGGTGCTTCTCGGCATTGCGCCAAGCGCGGCGCAGGGAGAAGATCGCCACCTCCTCGAAGCCGGCCCTGGCCAGACGTGCCATGACGATCCCCACCGCATTTCCCAGAGGGTCGCGCTGCCCTGCCGGGGTCTTGGAAGGGGTGATGAGGTGGTCACCCAAGGCGGTGGCCAGGATCCAGGCCTGGTCGAGCTGGCCTTCAGCAGGCACCTTGACGCCCCTGGGGTCCTCCAGCAAGTGGGCCACATCGGGCACCACGTCCGCATGCTTCTGGAAGCTGCGGAAGACCTGCGCGGCTTCTACGCCCACGATGCCCTGCATGACCTGGCTGTGCAATGTCTCGGGTGTCTTGGAGAGGGCGAAGCCTGCTCCCGCCCAGGTGCGGGGCGTGGGCTGCTGGGGGCTGGGGCTGGCTGGGTCGAAGTGGCTGAGATAGCCGGGATGGCGGGCGAGGAAGGCGCGCACGATGGGCGAGAAGCCTTTCTGGCGGGAGGCCCAGTCCAGCCAGGCCTCGTGGTCCACAGTCAGCTCGAAGTGGGCGCAGCGGTTGCTGAAGGCTGTGTCCATGCTGCGCACCCCGGCCCGATCCTCCAGCCGGTTGCCGGCCATGCAGACGACCGACCCCTGGGGCAGGCAGAAGCCCCCGGAGGTGGTGCGCCCAGTTATGAGCTGGAACAGGGCATTGCGGACCGAAGGTTCGCAGCGGTTGGGCTCGTCGATGAAGAGGATGAAGGGCCGCGTGGGGTCCAGCACCGCAGGCGTGGCCCAGCGCGTGACCTTGAACTTCCGCTCGCTCCCGTCCGGCAATTTGCGCATCAGTTCCTCCACCGTGGGCACGCCCAGGAGGTCCTCCACGTTGAGTTCCGGCGCGCTCAGGGTCACCACTGGCAGGACTTCGAGCCGTTCGCCGCATTGCTCCGATGCCCAGGCCACCAGGCGGGACTCATTGCCCAGGGCCTGGAAGAGGGCGGTCTTCCCGATGCCGGGGCTCCCATAGAGCATCATGGCAAGCCCGCTATGGGCCAAGGCCACGGCGAGGTCCGGCAGGTCGCCGGGCCGGATTTTCGGCAGGTAGGCAGGCTGGATCTTTTCAACCATGGAGTTCTCCAAGTTCGAGACGAAGGGCGTCATAGCCGTAGTGGGGTTCGGGCAGCGCCGCGCTGCACACGACCAGAAGGTCGATGGGCCAGTCCGTGGCATCAGGCCAGGGCACATACCCGTCCGTGAGGAGAACCCCGAAGCTGACCGGAGGCAGGTCCAGCGCTTCCGGCGACTCGAGGTGCTCGATGACGCAGCGGGGATCGGTGCCGCCGCCGCGCTTGAACGCGAGGCTCCGTTGCTGGATAGCGTCGCGCACGTCCTCCGGGTGCTCGAGGAACAGGTCCTCCTGCACAGCGGCATCCCAGGTGATGAGGCGCACCGGGAGGTCGGCGTTCTGCAGGATGCCCACCAGCTCGCCCATGAAGGCGCCGAGTTCCGCAGGGCCCACGCTGCCGGAGACATCCACGAAGACCCCCACCGGTCCGCGGTCCTTGATGGGGCCGGGCAGCACGGCACCCACGGCATGGGAACGCCGTCCGGGCCGCGAGAAGGTGCGCCGGCGTCCCTTCAGGTGGCCGTGGATCTTCTGGGCCAGCTTCGCCTGCCAGGGGATATGCGGGTTCAGGAGGGGGCCCAGGAGCTTCTGCGCCCAACCCGGCAGGTGGCCGATGCCCTTGTCGCCCTTGAGGGCCTGCTCGGCGGCCTCCAGGAGCTTCTCCCGCCAGGACTCCCGCAGGGCCTCCCGTTCCGCTTCCGTGAGCGCGGTCCAGGCGTCGAACCATAGGTCGCCAAAGCTGACTCCGGGGCCGAAGCCCACGGGAAAGAGGGCCCGCAGGCGGTCGAAGATGGCGGCATCGCCTTCCGCCAGGGAAGGTGGCAGCTCCCCGCGGATGCGTCCGGGGACCCGCTCAAGCGCCACACGCGCCGAGGCCCACTCCTCCGGGTCCAGTGCCCCGGGATTGAACGCGTTCAGGATGGCCTTGCCCAGGGCGACCTTCTCCTCGCGGGACATGTGTTCGATGCCGTCCCGGAGGCAGTCCGCATCGGAGAGGCCCAGCTCACCCAGATCCTTCGGCAGCAGAGCGTAGATGTCTTCGGCCGGGAGTCCCTTGAAGTGGGGATCCAGCAACGGCTTGAAGACCTCTGGCAGGCTCAGGAAATCCCGCCCGAAGTCGCTCTCGTCGATGAGCTGGTTGATGGCGAAGTCGTGGGCGATGTTCCAGCGCAGGGGTTTGCGCGCTCCGCAGCGAGGGAAGGCGTCCAGGGCCAGGTGTAGAGCCTCGTGCAGCAGGACCGAGCGCAGGGCGGGCAGCCCCAGGGCCTGCAGGAAGTCCTTCCCGAAGGTGCAGATCCCGCGCCCGTCCACGCAGGCCGTGGTCACTCGTGGATCCTCCGTGATGAGCAGGGGCAACTTAAGCACCAGACTGCCCAGGAAGGGGCTGGCCTCCACCAGGGTGGCCCGGGCCCGGAAGAGCCGCGCCTTGAGCGTGGTGAGGTCGGCGGCACTGCTCTTGGGGACTGCCTGCGGTGTTCCGGGTTCCAGGGGGTTCATGGTCGCTCCAGGGAAACTATCGGCTGCGACTGGCGACACAGGCTGTCGCAGCATGGGCTTATGCCAACGGGGTCCGCCTCCAGGGCCTATCGAAGTTTCCACCGGATCCGGTTGTGCCATTGCTTCTTGCGCGACATTCCATGTCAATTTATGAACTGCATTCTTCGAGAGGAGAATCGCGATGGTCGAAACTGCGCAAGGATCGATCGATGAGCTCTGATGCGAAGGGCGATGGGGTGAGCTCATTCCCTTGACGAATGCAGAGCTGGGGGCTGCCCGCAAGACCAGGGATCCCTCACAGGGGGTAGGAGTCCGGAGCGTTGTCTGGTTTGGGCCGCCACACTGGGATCTCAAGATACGGATCCACAAGGTCTGCCCCGATCTGAGCGTCGATTCCGATCCCAATTACCGAGGCAGAAAAGACCGGAAGGTTATGGGCATTTCAGCTCAGGAACGAACGTGCATCAGGTCCAGCAGAATCCGCGCGATGATCCTCGCGGCGAAACAGCAAAGAGTCAGGTGGAAGAGGCCGATCCATGGAATGAAGACTGCAATCCAGGGAATGGGCAGGGGCGTGACGGCCTTCACCAGGGCCAGAACGGGCGGGAGCAGGATTCCGGACAGGATCATGTTTGTGATCCGTTCAGCCGTCCGTTGTCCCATGTTTGCCATATCACTCTCCTGAATAAGGATAGAAGGAATATCGCGACAGTCGTTGTCGTATAGGCAACCAGATAGGTCCGCAATGACTGGGTTTTCCCTGATCAGCTTGGCATCAGGACGTACGTCTCGAGGAGGAAGTGGAGCCTCAGTTTGAAGAAGGCTATGCCCAGAAACCTATATGCCTGGCGAGTCAGGAATTTGATTTTGCCGTTGAGCCGCTCCATCTTCCCCTTGTGATGAAATCCTTTGTGCCATTTGTCTCTAGAGGATGAACTCAAGACTTGCCCATTATTCCGACAATAAAAGTCGCTAAAATCACTGAGACCTTGGGTGGTTTTGGAAAGCATGCTCCAATGATGATAAGCATTTTGGCTGGGGCTGTCCTTTCCTGCAGGAGCTGTGGCCGCGTCAATCTGCAGGGCGAGCCAGACTAGTGAGGCTTCTTTTCGGTTCCTCGGAGGACGCCGTTGATGGGATGGTTTTCCCAGCTTGTTTGAACCCAGGCTGCAATCCGGTCCATCCAGGAATCGAAGTCATGCGATCCAGTCGGATCTGCGATGCGCAGGACATGTTCTGGTAGGACAGCCACATGCTCATCCGCGGGCACCACGGTGTCGAGGCTTCCGTGGAGGATCTGCCACCCTTCGCGGGAGGCTGCCCGCTGGAGTGCGTCAGGTGGCAGCTTGGCCAACGGACTGCAAATGGAAAGGCGCAAGGGAGATGGCGCGAAAGGGGCCAGCAGTCCGCCGAAACTGAAACCCACGCAAAGGTGTGGGACTCGGCCGGCCAATACTGCGTTCAATTCATCCCAGGCCTGCACAAAGACCCGGTCCATCGGCTTGCCCGGTTCAGGCCGGTGCACGGCCAGGAGGGTGGGGCGGAGGTAAGTCGCCTGGTCCCATCCGCTCTTGCGCAGGGTCTGTTCCAGCAGCTTCACCGAACCTTCCCCGGAACCGCCCAGGCCATGAAGCAGAAGAATCGAAGAAGGGTACGGCATCCAGGCATCCTGTCATGTTCATGCTCAAGGGGGCAAGGTGGCTAGCCCTGCTTCTCGAAGAACCACTTGAGAAGATCGTGCAGTTGACCTGCCGCCAGGATGTCCTGATAGCCAACCATGACTTTCTTCTCTACAAACTTATGGTTTCCCAGGAAGGCTTCCTTGAGGGAAGGGTGTCCCCCGTTTACCAACCAGTTCAGGACCTTGGCGGCATCCATCACATCGGTCAGCGCCCGATGAGCCGGTCCGTCGGAGACGATCCCGAGCCTTTCCCGCTGCTTGGC
>JANYIU010000270.1 GCA_025361955.1 Holophagaceae bacterium | reverse complement strand
GTCAGCCGCGACACCAGTGAGCAGGAGTTTGCTCGCAACCGTCAGCTCTTCCTCACGGAGCAGGGCTATCGCTATCTCATCGAGAGTCGGCACTTCGATGACACGGGAGCCATGAGTGAACCCACGGTCTGGAGACAACTGTTGCAAGACACCGGGCCATAAACAGTTGTAAATCAATAACTTAGTAATTTTGCGACGGTTCCTAATTTTTGACGGGGACGAACACAAGCCCGCCGCCAGGGGCGATGAAGACGGCGTCCGCTTCCAGAATCCCGATGAACGAGTGTTGTTCGCTTAAGCCGGTGGGGACGAATTCCACGGTCGTGTTGGCCAGATTCTCGATGGCGAGGAAAAGGCCGCCTTGCCTGAGGGCAGGCAATTGCGAGGCAGGCACCGCAGACACGGCGGTGTTCATGTTGAGCCACCAAGCCATGGCGCCCCGGTCTTGGGAGCCAAGGGTGAGGTTTGGCGTCAGGCCGCCATTGAAGGCGAAGGCGGTGGCGCCCTTAAGCCTTCCGTTTGTGCCATCGATCTGTTCCAACTGCAGGCTGTTCCGGCTGCCGATGAACAGGAATTTGTCCTCATTGACAATGAGCCGATGCAATACGGCCGGGGCGGGCTCTTCCTTCATGGCCCGGTTCCGGATGTACCAAACCACGCTGCCACTGTCGTAGCCGCGCATCTCGACGTAGGGCTCGGGGGTCTTGTAGCTGAGGTAGAAACCATGGGCATCCCAGGCTAGATCCCCCACTTCGTAAGGCAGCTTGACGGTAAAATTCTTGCCGTTCTTCTCGACGTAGGTGAGATTGCGGCCCGTGATCACCCAGGCATTGAAGGCAAAGTCCAGCACCCACTTTTCGGGGGCTTGATCTAACCTGGAGACATCCACCTCGCCCAAGATTCCACCCTCCCGCATCCAGCTATAGATCTTTTTGCTGGCCGGATCATAGAACGCGATGGATCCATCCTTGTCGACTCGGGCCCAACCGGAGGCCTTCTTGACTGGATCCCAGGTCGGGGCGGCGAACGCCTGCGCCGTCGAAAGAACCAGCATGAAGACGGCTATTGGGCCGAGATGCAATTTCACGGTGACCTCACTCTTTAGGTCGGGATGGATCCGATTGGCAAGTATAGCCCTGACGATATCCCAATGGATGACTATCGCACAAGTGTTCCAAGCGCCATGGCCAAGTGGCTGTTCGGGTCGATTTATGCGCGCCGGCAGAAGGCTGAAAGCCGCTTGAAGAGGGCCTCAGGTCCAAGGCCCTCTTCCTCCAGCAGGAGTTTTTGATCGCCATGCTGGACCAGGTGATCGGCGATCGCACAGCGCAGCACCGGTTTCAGAATGCCGTTGTCCGCGAGGAATTCGGTGATGGCTGAACTGAACCCTCCGGGCGCGCAGCCTTCTTCCATGACCGCGATCCGCTGGACGCGACGGGCCCAGGTGCCAAGCAGACCCTCGTCCAGGGGCTTGACGAAGCGGGCGTTGATGACCGCGCAGGAGATGCCCTCCTCCGCGAGTTTCTCGGCGATTCGCAGCGCCGGAGCGACCATGGTGCCGAGGGCGACCAGCAGCGTGTGCTCGCCCTCCCGGAGCAATTCGCCTTTGCCGATGGGCAGGGGGACGATGGGATTCTCCAGGGGAACCCCCAGGGCGATCCCGCGGGGATAGCGCAGGGCGGCGGGGCGGTTGCAATAAATCGCGGTCATCAGCATCCGACGCAGCTCATTTTCGTCCTTGGGTGCCATGATGACGATGTTCGGCATGCAACGGAGGTAAGCCAGATCGTAGAGTCCGTGATGGGTGGGGCCATCAGCGCCGACGATGCCGGCCCGGTCCAGGGCAAAGGTGATGGGTAGGTTCTGTAGGCAGACGTCGTGGAGGACCTGATCAAAGCCCCGCTGCAGGAACGTGGAATAGATGGCGGCCACCGGCCGCATGCCTTGGACGGCGAGCCCGGCGGCAAAGGTGACGGCGTGCTGCTCGGCGATGCCCACATCGAAACAGCGCTGGGGATAAGCCTTCTGGAAGAGATTGAGGCCGGTGCCATCCAGCATGGCCGCAGTCACCGCCACGATCTTCTCGTCCTGCCTGGCCAGTTCCGCGAGAGTGCTGCCGAAGACCTGGGTGTAGCTGGGAGGCGTCGGCCTGGAAGGGTCGGCTACCGCCTTCTTCATGACCCCGGCTTCGGCATCGAAGGCGGTCACGCCATGCCACTTGAGGGGATCCTTCACGGCCGGGTCGTAGCCAAAGCCCTTTTGAGTCTGCACGTGCAGCAGGACGGGGCCCTCGGCCATCTTCTCGCGGGCTTCCACCAAAGCCTTGGCTAAGGCGTTCAAATCGTGGCCCTTCACTGGACCCAGGTAGCGGAAGCCCAATTCCTCGAAAAGGAGACCTGGAATGGCGATGCGTTTGAAGGCCTCTTCGCTCCACTTGGCGGCTTTCGCCAGGCGTTTGCTGACGCTTTCCAGGGGGATGGCTTTGATGGCACCTTCGATGCGGTCCCGCCAGCGATGGTAGTACTGGCCGGAGATGAGCTGATTCAAGTAGCCCTGGAGCGAACCCACATTGGGGTTGATGCTCATGTCGTTGTCGTTGAGGATCACCAGGAAGTTCTTGGCTTCCAGATAACCCGCTTGATTGAGGCCCTCGAAGGCCATCCCTGCAGTCATGGAGCCATCGCCGATGACGGCGATGCAGGCGAAGTCCTGTTTCTGCAGGTCCCTCGCCATGGCCATGCCCAGGGCGGCGGAGATGCTCGTGCTGGCGTGCCCGGCGCCGAAATGGTCGTAGACGCTCTCGTCTCTTTTCTGGAATCCCGAGAGCCCATGGTGCTGCCGGAGGGTGTGGAAGCGGTTCTTTCTCCCCGTGAGGATCTTGTAGGGATAGGCCTGATGACCCACATCCCAGACGATGCGGTCCTGCAGGAAGTCGAAGCGGTGCATGAGGGCCACCGTCAGTTCCACGGTACCCAGGTTGGAGCTGAAGTGGCCACCGGTCTCGCTGATCGAATCAATGAGGAATTGCCGGATCTCGCCGGCAAGTTGCTCAAGCTGGCCCGGAGAGAAGTGGCGGATCTGCTGGGGTGCCGTGATGGAATCCAACAGTGGATAAGGAGTACTGTCTGACATCAATTCCCTCGCTGGGCCAAGAACCTCGCCCATGCCGTGAGAGAGCTGGGATTCGGAAGTGACTGCAACTGACATAGGGCACGCTCTGTGGTTTCGTTCAACGCCCGGCGCGCGCCTTCCAAACCCAGGAGCACGGGGTAGGTGATTTTACCCTTGCCTTCGTCTTTGCCCACGCGTTTCCCCATTTCTTCTTCGCTGGAGGTGGCATCCAGGATGTCGTCCTGGATCTGGAAGGCCAGGCCCAGGAGACTACCCGCCTTCCTGAGGGCCTGCCGTTGGGCGCAAGTGGCAGCCGCCGCCACGGCTCCCAATTCCACGGAAGCCCGCAGCAGGGCGCCGGTCTTCAGGCGATGGATTACTTGCAGATGTTCGAGATCATGGGGCTTCCCCGCGCGGGTCAAAGCCTCGCCCAGTAGATCCAGGGATTGACCCCCGACCATGCCCCGCCATCCCGCGGCTTCCGCTAGCACGGCCACCGCCTCGATCCGCCGCTCGGCGGACAGGCTGGTATCGGCGGCGATCACCTGGAAGGCCTCTGTCAGCAGCCCGTCACCCGCAAGAATGGCTTGGCCCTCGCCGAACACGACATGATTGGTGGGCTTGCCCCGGCGCAGGTCATCGTCGTCCATGGCCGGGAGATCGTCGTGGATGAGGGAATAGGTATGGATGAATTCCAGGGCCATGGCACAGGAGAGGGCTGCCTCGGCCCGGCCACCGATCGCCTCCGCCGCCAGCATGCACAGCACCGGTCGCACGCGCTTGCCACCTGCTTCCAGGCTGTACTGCATGGCTTCTGCGAGCCGTACCGCCTCGCCGCTTTGAAAAGGCAGCAGGTACTTGGCTTCGAAGATGGGTAGGAGGCGATCGAGATCAGCCCTGACCAGGTCATTGGCTTGGGCGGTCAAGACGGCTCTCCCTCCAGAGCTTCCGCCCGGTATTCGCCCCCGAGACCCTGCCGCAGGACTTCCACCCGTCGCTGGGCATCGCCGAGCTGCTGATGGAGTCCCTGGCTCAGAGCGACGCCCTCCTCAAAGCGCAGGAGGGCCTCCTCGAGGCTCAGGTGCCCGTTTTCCAATTGCTGGACCAAGGTTTCTAGTCGGTCGAGGCCGTCGTCGAAGGAGGAAGGATTCGTTGCCATGGGTCTTGATTCTAAAAGGAAAAGGGACCGGCAGGCGGTCCCTTTTGGTGGCGCGATGGTCACATTTCAGCTTTTCTCGAGATCCTTCAACATCTTTTTTCCCGTGTCTTCGGTCTTGTAGCCATCCGGGAGCGTGAACACGCTGGCGGGGATGGGAGTGGTCTTGACCTCGGTGGCCGTCATGGTGCTATCCACGCCCATGAACCCGGTCATATGCGTCTTCAGGGGGATGCCCTGGAGTTTGCTCAGTTCCTCAATCATCTTTTTCATGCCGGCGGCGGAGGGGCCGGCGAACATATTGCCACGCAGCTTGGTGAACTTGGCGAAGGCCGCCGGATTGATGGGGGTCTTGAGGGTGGGATCCAGGCTCAATTCCTGGACCATCTTGCCGATGGTCAGCTTGTATTTCTTGCAGGCCCGGTCTGCCACTGTTTCCTCGCCGACCTTCTCGACCTTGATCTCGCCAGGATCGCCGCCACCCATGGCGTTTTGAAGGAACTTGGGCAGGTTGCCCATCTGCGCCAGCTTGGCGTCCATGGCCTCGCCGATGGCCATGAGGTCATCAAAGGTCATCAGCTCGATCTTCTTGTCCTTGTGTTTGATGGTGTAGAAGACGCCCTTGTTGTAATCCACGAGCGAATCGACCTTGGTGCCTTCGTCCACGGTCTTCTGGAAATTGACATTGTAGTATTGGGTCTGAATACCTTCTCCCGACATGCCCAAGGGGCCCTTGACTTTGGAATGGGAGGCGATCGTCAAGTCGCCAGCCAGAAGACAGGCGGCCGAGACAACCGTCATAAGCGCGATCCGCAGCATCGCTTTCATGGGATTCTCCTGTGTGTGTAATGCGGGTATCTTATCCACCTTTCGGGAGGGCTTCTACTTCCGAGTGCGATAATTTCAGGAATGAACGAGGAAAATATGGCACGTGTACTTGTGGTGGACGACAGCCAGGAGACCTGCGATCTCCTGGAACTGCTGCTGGGGCAAGGCCCGGACGGCATGGATCTGGAGGTCGTGAAGGCTACGGGTCCTCAGGAAGCCATAGAGCTGCTCAATAAGGGCGGCTTCGAACTGATGCTTTCGGATATCAACCTGGAAGCGGATCAGGATGGCCTGGATCTGCTGCGAATCGCCAAACCCCTGGGCGTGGAGACCATTCTGCTGACCGGCTTCGGCACCCTGGAGAAGGCCCTGGAGGCGGTCCGGGAGGGGGCCTTTGACTTCCTATCTAAACCCTGGAACAACGAGGAACTGAAGGCCCTGGTCAAGCGGGCCATTGTGCGGCGACACAGCCGGAAATCTCCTGAAAGCGGCAGACGTGCCCAGCGCAGCGTCATGGTCGGTTCGAGTCCCCGGATGATGGATGTCTACCGGACCATCGCCTCCTTGCAGAACAGCCGCACGACCGTGCTCATCTCGGGTGAGAGTGGCACCGGCAAAGAACTGGTGGCCCGCACCATCCATCAGAGCAGTGACCGCAAGGACAAACCCTTCGTGGCGATCAACTGCGGCGCCCTCACGGAAACGCTTCTGGAATCAGAACTCTTCGGTCACGTGAAGGGCTCATTCACTGGAGCCATCAGCGACAAGAAAGGTCTCTTCGAGGAAGCCAGCGACGGCACGATCTTCCTGGATGAGGTGGGTGAGACCTCTCCCAGTTTCCAGGTCCGCCTGCTGCGGGTCCTGCAGGAACAGGAAGTCCGGAGGGTGGGCGGGAACAAGACCGTCAAGGTCGATGTGCGGGTCATCGCCGCCTCCAACCGGGAACTGGCCCAGATGGTGAAGGCAGGGACATTCCGCGAAGATCTCTTCTATCGTCTGAGCGTGGTGGAGATCCTGGTTCCAGCCGTGCGGGACCGCTGGTCCAAGGACGAGAACACGGGGAAAGTGATCTCGGATGTTCCCCTTCTGTTGAATCATTTTCTGGAGGAAACCTGTCAGAAGGATGGGCGGACTTACATCATCCGTCCCGAGGCGATGCGCGTGCTGGAGCGCTACAACTGGCCCGGCAATGTCCGGGAGATGGGCAATGTCATCGAGCACCTCACGCAACTGAGCCGGGGCCGTGAGATTACGGCGGAGGACATTCCCGAGAAGATCCGGGAGGACCTGCGGATTCGCAATGTGGAGCTGCCCAGCACCCAGAGTCCACTGATGGAGCTCATCGAGGGTTGGGACCACCTGCCGACCCTCGAGGAGCTGGAGCGCCGCTACATCCAGGTGCTACTGAAGCACGAACACCGGAAGAGCCGAGTGGCAGAAATCCTGGGGAAGGACCGGACTACGCTCTACCGAAAGCTCAAGGATCTCGGACTCGCGGATGGCACGGAGGAAGGGGTCTGAAGAGGTGTGGCGAATTGCATCAAGTAGCAATACCCCACAAGGAACTTCTTTGATTTTAGTACATAAGTCTTACTATTTCAATAAAAAGAAATTGGCCTGAATCCTGCTTTTCAGGAAGACACCAACCGGCCGTGCCGGACTGTTTCCTGGAGAAGATCATGAAAATTGCATCCTTACTCATCGCGGCTGCGCTCCTAATCCCTGCGTTCGCCCAAACTCCTGCCGCCGCTCCTGCCACTGCTCCTGCTGCTGCCAAGTCTGAGACCACCACGCCTGTTCCCCTGAAGAAGAAGGTGAAGAAGGTCGTGAAGAAGGTCGTAAAGAAGGCGAATGCCGCCGTTGAAGCGACGGAAACCAAGGTTGCCGAAGCGACTGAAACCAAGGCTACCGAAGCGGCTGAAGCCAAGGCTCCTGTCAAGAAGGTCATGAAGAAGAAGGTTGTGAAGCCCGTCATGCCCGCTCCTGCCCAGCCGTAATTGACGAATATCCAGTACAGGGAAAGCGAGCCGTAGGGCTCGTTTTCTTGCTTACTACCCTTGTCGCAAGCGCAGGAACCTGGGTTGGAAGAAAATTAATAAATGGCCAGGATAGCGGGCTTTATTTGGGTTGGTCTGCATCCTGTTGTTGAGTAAATGCTGGATTGTGCCGGGGGTACCCATGACAAGACTTGCATCTCTTTTCGTGGTCGCCGCGCTGATCGCGCCGGCTATAGCTCAGACACCCCCTGATCCGGGAAAGCCTCCTCCGAAGAAGAAAATCGTCAAGAAGATGGTCGTATTGATGCCTAGCGATCCACT
>JANYIU010000078.1 GCA_025361955.1 Holophagaceae bacterium | reverse complement strand
AAAGCCAATAGAAATAGACTCAATAAGGGTAACCGGAGATAAGATGTCTGCGATTTTTGCATGGGGAATCCTATGACACCAGATGTTAGAAGCTAACCGGCGATACCGATTGCGGCGTGTTGGAGGGGGTTACGAAGCGGCAGATTGCTGGGAACAGCGTAGCTTGGTGGTATGGGAGGAGCCATGCCCTTTTTGGTCAGTCCCAGAATCTGAGGACTCGGGGCATATGCTTTTCGTATAATCGTCGCCTATATCCTGGGTTTGCCACCTCCACCATTGAGCCCCGCAAGGGGCTCTTTTCATGGTGGCGACAAACCCAGGTTGTAGGCGACGATTACACGAAAATCATATGCCCCGCATCCTCAGATTCTGGGATTGACCAAAAAGGGCATGGCTCCTCCCATACCACCAAGCTACGCTGTTCCCAGCAATCTGCCGCCTTGAAACACCCTCCAACACGCCGCAATCGGTATCGCCGGTCAGCTTCTAACAACAGGTGTCTTAGGATTCCCCATGCAAAAATCGCAGACATCTTTCCTCCGGTTACCCTTATTGAGTCTATTTCTATTGGCTTTGCCCGTTCTTTCACAACCGATACCTGCGGTTACTTCTCATGAAAAAGTAGCCCATGAGTTCTACTTCCTATTGGGGGGTTCCAACATCGCTACAGCGGGCGCAGAAGCAATCCTTTACGGTGTGATTTCAGCCAATCCCCAACTGGCGGATTATCAAAGTGTGATTCGGGATTGGTATCAAAAATTATTATCCAATCGCGAATTAGAGCCAGATATTTCGCAGTTATACATGAAAAACTTTTCAGAAAAGGAAATGAAAGATCTGATTGGTTTTTATCACACTCCACTTGGGAAAAAAGCGCTTAATTTACTTCCTGGTATTTTTAAACAGACTCTAATAATAGCTGTCAAGCACGTGGAGGGGCATAGCCCAGAATTGGAAGAACAGCTCGGTAAAGCCTTAATGGACAGAGATCCGGAAGGTGTTTCAGATAAAATTGAATGATATGGGTCTCCGTTCACCCCATCCTTCGGCGTTAACAGCACGTATTCAGAAACTCAAACCGTTTCGATCAATGGTTCACTCGCGCGGCGCACTCGTTTTGGCCTGCTGAGTGAATGGATGAGGTCTCCTGATTGATGGCGCTGAGACTCTGAGCGTTGAGATGCGGCGTCTCAGCCCTTGAGTGAGCAAACTCTGCGTTCGTTACCGAATGATCCCCATCCAGTCCCGGATGACGCGCGCCACGAAGCCGTTCACGAGCAGGGTCTGGAGGAAGCCGCAGGCTAGCACCAAGGCTCCGCACACCAGGACGGTGGCGCCGGCGAAGGGGGCGTCCACGGCGGGCAGTTCGGCGGCTTCACGCTCGATGCTGGTCTTGGGTTGCTCCAGCCAGAGGGCGACCGGGATGCGCAGGTAGTAGTAGACGCTGACGAGGCTGGCTAGGACGGCCAGCACGGTGAGGCCCACGTGACCGGTCTGGACCAGTTCCTTGAAGATCATGTATTTGCCAAAGAAGCCTGCGGTGGGCGGAATTCCGGCCAGACTGAGCAGGCACAGGGTCGCGGCGATGCTGACACCGGGGCGCTTCCAGCCCAGACCGCGGAGGTGATCGAAAGTGACGCGCTCGCCTACCAGGCCGAAGGCCGTGAGGAGGCCAAAGGCGCCCATGTTCATGGCCAGGTAGGCCACTAGGTAGAACAGCACGCCGGTGAAGGCCTGGGGCGTGCCCGCCACGAAGGCCAACAGGAGGTAGCCGGCATGGCTGATGCTGGAATAGGCGAGCATGCGCTTGATGCGGGTCTGGACCAGAGCCGTGAGATTGCCCACGATCATGGTGAGGACAGCGGCCAGAGCGATCGCCATGCGCACTTTGACGCCCAGGAGGCTGTCCCCGCCGGCGACGAGGCCCGGGAAGATTCGCAGGAGGGCGATGAGAGCCACGCCCTTGGTGGCCACGGACATGAAGGCCGCGATGGGATGGGGGGCGCCCTCGTAGGCGTCCGGTGTCCACTGATGGAAGGGCGCAGCGCTCGCCTTGAACAGGAAGCCTAGGAGCAGCAAGGCGGCGCCCACCAGGGCCAGAGGGTCCAGGCCCTTGGCGACGCTTAGGCGGATTCCCATCTCACTCACATCCAGGGTGCCGGTCACGCCATAGAGCAGCACCGCACCCATGAGAAAGCAACTGGAGGCCACGGCACCGGTCAGGAAGTACTTCATGCCACCTTCTGCGGCTTCGGAACGAGTGCGCAGCGTGGCGGTGAGGGCGTAGAGCGGAATGGAGAAGAGCTCCAGGCCGATGAAGAGCAGCATCAGATGGGTGGTGGCGGTGAACAGCATCATGCCGGAGACCGAGGTCAACAGCAGGGCGAGGCACTCTCCCTTCACCCAGCCCTCCTGGTGCAGGTGATCCCAGAGCTGCAGGACCGTCAAGGCGGCGGCGATGAGTACGAAGATGGCCGCGAACTGGGCCAGGCGATCCATGCTCAGCTGGGCGTAGACCGGCTGATGTCCCGTGCTCCAGAGTTGCGTGACGTAGAAGAAGCTGCCCAAGAGGGCGAGCATCGCCATGAAGAACATGGCCCCGCGGATCCATTTCTGGGCGGACTGATCCTTGTCAAGCGCGGCGATGGGCAGCAGACAGGCCGCTGCGGCGGGGATCGCGAGGGGCAGGAGCGCGGCGAGATCACGAGCACCGGTCATGGCTTCACCCCCTGCACCTGCATCACGCTCATTCGGGGAGCCGGTGCCTTGGCCTCCTTCAAGAGTTGTTCCACCGGGGCCTGAGAGCTCGCGAGGAAGGTCTGGGGGTGCAGGCCCATCCAGAAGATCATGACCACGATGGGCACCAGCACGGCGATTTCACGGGCATTGAGATCCTCGTGGAGATGGGCGGTGCCGCTGTCTTCATCTGTATTCACAGGACCCCAGAAGACCCGCTTCACCATCCAAAGCAAGTAGACGGCGCCAAGTACGATGCCCAGGGTGGCAAGAATGGCGATCATGCGCCCCCAAGCAAAACCCGCAATGTAGGTGCCGTTGAGGATCAGGAACTCACCCACAAAACCATTCGTGAGGGGCAGGCCGATGCTGCTGAGGGTGACGATCAGAAAGAAGGTGGTGAAGATCGGCATCTTCGAGGCCACGCCGCCGAAATCCGCGATCATGCGCGTGTGGGCCCGGTCGTAGAGCATGCCCACCAGGAGGAAGAGGGCCCCCGTGGAGATGCCGTGGTTGAGCATCTGGAGCATGGCGCCCTGGGTGCCGATGACGGTCATGCTGGAGATCCCCAGCATCACGAAGCCCATGTGGCTGACACTGGAGTACGCCACCAGCTTCTTGATGTCCCACTGCACCATGGCCACCAAGGCCCCATAGATGATGGCGATCACGGAGAGGATGGCCAGGGCTTGCGCGTAGTGAATGAAGGCAGAAGGGAACATGGGAATGGCGAAGCGGATGAAGCCGTAGGTGCCCAGTTTCAGCAGTACTCCCGCCAGGATCACGCTGCCCGCGGTGGGGGCTTCCGTGTGGGCATCCGGCAGCCAGGTGTGCAAGGGGAACAGGGGAATCTTGACGGCGAAGGCCAGGGCAAAGGCCAGGAACAGGGTCTTCTGGACCTTGTCAGGCAGGGTCTGGACGGCCTGGGCCATGAGGGGTGGCGCGAAGCTGCCGGCCTTGGACGCCACATAGAGCAGGGCCACCAGCCAGAGCAGCGAGCCCGCCAAGGTGTACAGGATGAATTTATTGGCCGCGTACTTTCGGTCCTCGCCGCCCCAAACACCGATGAGGAAGTACATGGGGAGCAGCATGGCCTCCCAGAAGAGGTAGAAGAGCAGCAGGTCCTGGGCCAGCAGGGCGCCCAGCATCCCTGCTTCCAGCAGCAGGAAGAGCGCGGCGGCGGTACCGGCACGTTTGGTGATGCTGTTCCAGGTGCCGAACAGAGTGAGGGGCGTCAGGAAGGTGGTGAGGAGCACCAGCCAGAGGTTCAGGCCGTCGGCAGCCAAGTGATAGTCCACGGGCAGGCCGACGATGGTGAACCAGGGGATGCGCTCGTCGAAGAGGGCGCCATATTCGGGCGAGGCGCGCAGGAGATGGATCAACGCGATGAAGAAGACTCCCGTGGAGCCCAGCAGGGCTAGGAGGCGCGCGAGCGGTGCCAGGCGCTCCGGGAAGGCGATCACGATGAGGCCCCAGAACAGGGGCGCGAACACCAGGAAGGTGAGGAGATGGCTGCTGATCCAGGCGGACACGGTCGTCTCCTACGTCAGGAAGATGTAGAGGAGCGCCAGGACTCCGAGGGCCATCCCGAACGTGTAGTTGCGCACGCGCCCGGTCTGGAAGAGGGCTGTGAAATCCCCGGCGATGGAAGTCATGACTCCTGGGCCGTTCACGCCCACCCCGTCGATGAGGATCACGTCGATGAGCTTCCACATCAGGTTGCCCAGCCAGCGGATGAAGGCATAGAGTGTGGCCTCCAGCGCCTCGTCCACGTAGTACTTTGCAAGCACCAGGCGGTGGAGTCCTGGGAATCGGGCTGCCCGGGTTGCAGCTACGGCCAGACCGCCCCGGTAGGTGGTGTAACCGAAGGCCGCTGAACCAAGGGCCAGGAGCGTGGAGATCGTCGCCAGCAGGATCGGGTTGCCCTCGTGATGAACCGCCTCCAGCGCCTTGCTTTGGCCAAATTTAAGAGCGGGTTCAAGCAGCTTTTCAATGCGGAAGGAACCGCCAAAGGCCGTGGGCCAGCCTAGGAAAACGGCCAGTACTGCCCCGGCCGCAAGCACCGCGAGGGGCAGGATCATGGTGCGGGGGGATTCCTTGGCGTGTTCGAAGGCGTGTGCGTCCCGGGGTTCGCCGAAGAAGGTCAGGGTGAAGAGGCGGGCCATGTAAAAGGCTGTGCAGCAAGCGCCCGCCACGCCCATGGCCCAAAGCACCGGGCTCTTGAGGAAGGCCAGATAGAGAATCTCGTCCTTGCTGGCGAAGCCCGATGTCCCCGGAAAACCGATGATGCAGAGCGTGGCGATGGCCATGGTCCAGAAGGTGACGGGCAGCTTGGACTTCAGACCGCCCATCTTGAAGAGGTCCTGTTCGTGATGCATGGCCATGATCACGCTGCCCGCGCCGAGGAAGAGGAGGGCCTTGAACCAGGCGTGGGTGAAGAGGTGGAAGAACCCCGCGGCGAACCCGCTCGCCCCCAGCCCAAGAAACATATAGCCCAGCTGGCTCACGGTGGAATAGGCCAGCACCTTCTTGATATCCCGTTGCAAGAGGCCGATGGTGGCGGCGAAGAGAGCCGTGGCCCCACCTACCCAGGCGATGACGGTGAGGGTGATGGGCGTGAGCTGGAAGAGCGGGGCCAGGCGGCACACCATGAAGATGCCCGCAGTGACCATGGTCGCGGCATGGATGAGGGCGCTCACCGGGGTCGGACCCGCCATGGCGTCGGGCAGCCAGATGTAGAGGGGGATCTGGGCGCTCTTGCCGATGGCGCCCACGAAGAGCATCAGCGTCGCGAAGGTGAGGATGCCGAAACCCGCTTCGGGGCTCGGCTTGCCCACCTGCAGCAGGATGTCGCTGACGGTGAGGGTGTGGAAGAAGGCGAAGAGCACCATCATGCCGATGATCATGCCCAGGTCGCCCACGCGGTTGGCGAGGAAGGCCTTGAGGCCCGCCGCCGCCGCCACTTCCGTCTCGAAATAGAAGCCGATGAGCAGGTAGCTGCAGAGGCCGACGCCTTCCCAGCCCACGAACAGCAGAGGCAGGGAGGAACCTAACACGAGGGTCAGCATGAAGAACACGAACAGGTTCAGGTAGGCGAAGTAGCGCGCGTAACCCTCTTCGTGCGCCATGTAGCCCACGGAGTAGAGGTGGATGAGGGCGCCGATCCCGGTGATCACCAGGGCCATCAGGCCGGACAGGGGATCGAAGACCAGACCGAAGGGGACCTTCAGCTCGCCCACGGACATCCATTCCGCGTATTCCACGGCGATGCGGCCGCCGTCCAGGTGCGCGAAGGCGACCACGGAAAAAATGAAGGACAAGGCTACCAGACCCACCGCCACGATGGAGACGGTGAGCCGGCCCAACCTCTTGCCGAAGAGGCCAATGAAGATGAAGCCCAGGAGGGGCAGGAGGGGGATGAGGGCGAGGATATTAGACATCACTGCCTCAGCGCGTCAGCGCGGTCGGAATCCGTGGTCTGGCGATGGCGGTAGAGACCCACGATGAGCGCCAGCCCCACGGCGGCTTCGCAGGCGGCCACGGCGATGATGAAGAGGTAGAAGGTGGTGGCCTGGACATCGCCGTTCTTGAACCGCGCGAAGGCCAGCAGCGCCAGATTGGCGGCGTTAATCATCAGTTCCACACCCATGAACTGCATGAGCAGGGAGCGACGGAGCAGTACCGTGGCGAGGCCGATCACGAAGATCAGGAGGGCCAGCAGAATGTAGCCAGAAAGACCCCCCTGCAGCACCTCGGTCCAGAAAGAATTCGCGGGAGTCATGGTCGCGGCCCCTCTCTCACAGATCACGCTTGACAAGCAGGATCGCGGCCACCATCGACGCCAACAGCAGCAGACCGATGGCCTCGAAGGCCAGGAGGTGCTGCTGGACCAGGTAGTTGCCAACCTGTTCCAGGGTCATGGGCTCGATGACGGGCCGGACATTGGCCGGGCGAAGGGCCGGAGAACTGCCAACCAGCTTGAAGGCCCCGACCCCCAGCACGGCCACCACGAGGGCGCTGCCCCAGCGCTGGATGGAACGGGGCTTTACTGCGGGCTCTTCCTCGTGAGCATTGAGGAGCATGATCACGAACAGCACCAGCACAACGATGGCGCCGGAATAGACGATGATCTGGAGCGCTGCCGCCACCGGGTTTGACAGCATCAGGAAGAGTCCCGACACGCCGATGAACGAAAGCACCAGGCATAGCCCTGCGACCACCAGGTTCTTCTGGCGGAACATCGCCAGAGCTCCGCTGAGCGTGATGAGGGCGAAGATCAGGAACATAGGCCCTCCGGAAGAAGTTTTTCACCACCCAGAGCACCAAGGACGCACGAACAACACCAAGAATGAAAGAACGAAGCCACGCCACCTCCAGCGATACTTCTTTGCTTGGTGCTTGCCGGGTGCTCTTGGGGTTCCTGCTGGCTCATCTTCATAGTTCCACTGGCTTGTGCGGCACCGCGGGTAACGGGTCCGTGGTGAGTTCGGGTTTGCCGTCCTTTTTCGCGTAGGTGTTCATGGGGTCCCACTTGCCGTACTGCATCTCCAGGCGCTCGTAGGCGGAGAGTTCGTAGTCGGTGCGCAGCCAGATGGCGTCCTTGGGACAGGCTTCCTCGCAATAGCCGCAATAGATGCAGCGCAGCATATCGATCTTGAAGACCTTGGGCCGCTTCTCTTCGAAACCCTGGGTGAGGTTCAGATCGGAAAATTCTTCCGACTCGATGGTGATGCAGCGGGCGGGACAGGCCTCGGCGCACATGAAGCAGGCCACACACTTGATGGACC
>JANYIU010000255.1 GCA_025361955.1 Holophagaceae bacterium | reverse complement strand
TTTTCCTTCGGCTGCAGCTTCTGCACCCGGGAGTCTGTCAGCTTTGCGTTAGTAGGTGCAGTTCGCTTCGGCATGGTGATGAAGTGATATTACTCTGAGATTACTCTAGAAATTTAAGATTCAGTCTGTTTCAGATTGGTTCAAAATGAACTCATCTTTAACCAATTCTGTAATTACCAAATAATCGCGAAGCAAGTGAAACACTGTCTTTATTTACTGAAAATCCATGTGTCGGCGGTTCAATTCCGTCTCCAGGCACCAATAAACAGAAGACTTAGGCCCTGCCGAAGGCGGGGTCTTTGATTTTCCACTCGGAGGTCGCTCTGGCAGACTCCGGTACCCGGTTGCACGGCCCAGATGCTGCAACGCCATCGCAGCTGGTGGGAATGAGGAGACCAAATCCATGCAACCGGCATGCTCTTGGAGGCCCAGAAACTCATCTTCAGGGGCGCGGCTTCAGCGACCATCGCCCGAGTCCAAGCCTCCAACTGGAGGCCTGTCGCGATCACTCAGCTCAACCGTTTGGGGCTAGGAGAACGAAGTGGATACCCTACTTGGAGTAAACCAGCAGGTCACCGGCACCTTGGAGGCGACATGACAGGGGACATCGCAGCAGAAGCGGATCTGCTCGCAAGAGCGAAATCCGGCGATCCCGACGCATTTGGTGCCTTGGTAGAACCGCATCTGGGCCTCTTCTACAACTCGATCCTGCGGATCCTTGGTGATCCGGCCGATTCGCAGGATGCTCTGCAGGAAGCCTTGATCGGGATGCATCGGGATCTGCCTAGGTTTGAGGGACGGAGCAAGTTCACCAGCTGGGCCTATCCGGTTTGTGTGAATGCGGCATTGATGTTGCGCAGATCCAAGATCAGAAGGCGCGAGGATGCCATGGAAGATCTTGTGTCACACCAAGGCGATGAGGGACGCCTCATAGATGCAGACACGGTCCTGAACTGGAGCGTTGAAGCTGATGCGTTAGTTCGGGTGGAGCAGAAAGAGATGCGTGAACTTTTAATGAAAGCGCTTGATGAAGTGCCTGACACCCAGCGACTCGTTTTCGTTTTGAAGGATCTGGAAGATTGGGATACGGATGCAATTGCCAAACATCTGGCCATCACTCCGGTGGTGGTTCGGCAAAGGCTTCATCGTGCGCGAATGTTCCTCCAGGAGCGCCTGCGTTTTCATGTTATTGGGCGGCGGCCATGAGTCTCCTTCCTTCTTGCCCGGAAATTTGCAAAAACCTGACGGAATATCAAGAACATTCGCTGCCGATCCGAAAGCGTTTCGGGATCTGGATTCATCTCATGATGTGCCATGGATGTAATGCCTTGCGTAAGGCGTTGTTGGCATTACCCAGCCTTAGCAAGCGAGTGATGGAAGCACCTGCTGAGGCACCCACAGAAGCCAAGGATGCCTTCGCACTCGCGATGACCAAGATCAAGGGCTGCCAAAAGCCTGACCACCAGGCTCCTCCCAAGTAAGTCGCTGTCACTTAATAACCTTGTCGTCCCGGTGGCGAGAGTGGCATAAGGAGCCGCAACGAAATAACCACAAAAACACTGGTTATTCCGTAACGGCTCCTATGAGGCTATGGGTTATTTCCCGAGTCCTGCACTGCCATCTCCGACTGGTCGGCCTTAGATAGGTGCAAGGTAGAGGCTTCCGGGCGGGGTTTGCCACGACTCCAAGCAGCCTGGACCGCCTGCGAAAATTTGCTAGGTCCAAGCACTTCTGGGCGTACGTCCAGCAAGCTAAATGCAGTCTGCTGGACCACCTGAAGACGCCCTGTCTTGTTACAAGCATCAACAATACGTCCTGATTTTACATCTAGTTAGGTATCGAACGCTGCGTCTGTCGATCCTCAATTGCCGTACTTGCAGCGATTTTAATAGGGGCGGTGATGGTGCTTTCTCCAATAATGCATTTCGAATCGCCTCTGACCTTCCTCTGGCCACTGCTCTTGATAGCGCCATTCGTATCGCCTCTGACTTTCCTCGGGCCACTGCTCTTGATAGCGCCGTACGTATCGCCTGTGACCTTCCACTGGCCACTGTTCTTGGCGTGATGGACTAGGACCCCGATCGCCAGGGTTGGACTTGGAGATGCCAAGGGGGTCCGGCAGGTTCAACGGGTTCGGCAGCTGGGCCGGCAGCATAAAGCTCCCTGCCAGCAAAGCTATGACGACTGCTGTGATTGTTTTCATGAGCCACTTCCTTCGAGAAGTACATCCCATCGGGGGCGGAACCGGGTGGAGATCATCCTCCAGGGTGTCGGTTGTCCCTACTGGAAGGTGCATTTTTAGTGCCACACCCCAAGAGGTCAAATTGCTGTTGCAGGAAGGGGTGGGTCCCACCCACGAAAGGTATACAGTCATGGCATTTGACAGTGCGTTGCTGGTTGAAGGCGAGGCCTAAGCAAAAGGATTAAGCCTTCCAAAGGCCGTATTTTGCCGCGAACGGGTTGCACAGCGTTGCATTTTGCCACGTGAGTTTGTGGACTCTTTGCTATTTCATGTGGGTGGGCTAGCCGGGCTGGGTGCGTTATTAAAGTCGAGTTTGCCTGTGTCCAGATAGGCGATGGTGATGAGGTCATTCGGGTTCCAGTAGGCTCGGGTCACCTTGAAAAGCTGATATGCGCCCCTCCCGCTATTTGAACCCACTCCGTCCCAGTGCCAACCCTCTGCCCACAGAATTCAACGAAGAGGTTTTTCATTTCGGGTTGGTGGCCCAGACTGTGAGTTCGGGGATGAATCCGCGGTCGTCCATTGCGAGCATGGCCTTGATGGCGTGGGCGATTTCTTGGGCCCGCAACTTGGTTTCGTTGACCACTTGTTGCCTGCCCATGCGGGACTGGAACTCCGTCACGACCTCCGAGGGATTCACTTGCATCACTCGGATGCCGTGGGCACGCAGTTCCGCCCGCCAGCACTCGGTCATGGCGGCCAAGGCGAACTTGCTGGCCGTGTACGCTGTCCCATTCGCAAAGCCCCGCTGGGCTGCGGTCGAGGCAATGTTGACGATGTTGCCGCCCTGGCCTGCGGAGATGAAATGCCGAGCCGCGGCCTGCCCCGCCAGCATCGCGCCAAATACATTGGTGTCCATCACTCGGCGGAAATCGGCGAGGTCAAGGTCTACCAAAGGCGCAAAAGATCCAATGCCGGCGTTGTTGATGAGTACGTTCATGGCGCCGAAGGCTTTGGCGGTCTCCTCCACCATCCGCTGCACGTCCCTCGGATCGCTGACATCCGCACGGATGGGCAGGGCTTTCAATGCTTTGGCGGCAGCATGGAGTTTCGTTTCGTCACGGCCTGTGATGGCGACCTGCGCTCCGGCCTCCAGAAGGGTACGGGCCGTTGCGTAGCCGATGCCAGAGCTGCCGCCGGTGACGAGAACCTTCGCATTCCGCAGATCCATCACAGGCCTCCGGTGGCGATAGGGAATTCGGCGTCGGTAGGGTGTTTGACGAGTTCAGGCATGGTGTCTCCTGGCTTCAGGATTCGAGCATGGCAGTGAAGTTGAGGTCGGCCTTCAGCACGCGGCTTTGGGTGCTGATCTTGCCTTTGCCAGCTTGCAAGTCGCCCTGCCAGTTAGCGGATGCGGTACGTTTCATGGCTTTGCTCCTGAGAGCACGTCAGCTTAGCACCGCCGCGTGACCTGGGGTGGAAGCCAAAATTCCGGACGAGATTCAGAGAATTTGGATCCATTCGGATTCCTGAAACGGTACCTGCTTTCGGTCGAGGCACTTGGAGGTAGGAGTGGCCTTTCAACGTTGGGGCCGAAGCGCCCTTTTCAGAAGCGGCCCCTGAGGGAATGGGCGTAGCCGGTAAGTTCCACATAGGCATCACCGATTTCCATTCCGGCCGCATCCAGTACCCGGCAGGCCCCCTCCCAGTAGGTGATGCCGGTGCTGCGGCCCGTTTGCAGTTCCTGGTTCAGTAAGACCGGCACCAGGGTGATCCGCTCGCCCCAGGCTTCCAACACAAGCGGCAGGGGATAGACCGCCCCACTGGCAGCGCTGCGCCAGGTGGCCTTTGGCAGTAAGCTAAATGAGCGGGTACTGCGCTGGATGTGACCCGCTGCATCCACTTCCGTAAGGGTTGAAAACGGATCCTGGCTGCCATCCTTGCGGCGCAGGCGATAGGCCATCAGGCTTCGGCCATCCCGCAATTGGATGCCCGCCCAGTCCCATCCCACTTGATCCCGGGCGAGTTGGCTTGAGCTGAATTCGTGGTCCATCCAACTTTGGCCCTGCACCGCCAGCGTGGCGCCCTCTGGAAGCTTGAGCGTGCCCTGGCTCTTCAGGCGGGGAAAGGAAATGTAGTGGCTGGCGGACCCAAGATCTGCCCCTTTCTGACTCACCCCATCCTGGCCGAAAATGACCGGCGCTGTGGTGGGATCCAAGACTAGGTCCAGAGCGACGCCCTTCGCCGTCATGTGGATTTGGATCCGGCCCTTGCGATCCTGCGCCGCGCGCCAGTCCTGCTGAAAAACATTCAGCTGATCAGCAGCCGCCCCCGCCATCAAACCCGCCCGGTCCAGGCGTTCGTCCAGCAAGAAGCGCCGCCCCGCTGCATCGGTGAGAGCCGCGTGGGCCAGGTGGAGCTGGTCGCTGCGCCAAGCCTGGGACCCCTTCCATGCGGCCTGAGGCGAAGCCTGGCGGAAAAAGGTGAGCTGATAGCCAAATCGACGGGAGCCGTCTTCCGTCCAGAGATGACCCGTGAAGTACCACCATTCCGTCCGAAAGGCAGGATGACTGCCGTGGTCCTTGGGAAAGGTGAAGCGATAGCCGGGTCGAGCGACGGCAAAGCCATCCGGCCCCGGGACGGTGGCGCCGCAGGCGAGCGCGAGCCAGCCAGCGAGGATGGCCTTCATGCGCCCTCCTCCGCGGCCCGGTCTGCAACTAGCCGAGCTCCCCAGCGAGCGGTGGGCGCCAGCACCAGGATTGCCGAGCCCAGGGTGGCCAGGCAAACCCAACCCAGAAAACCCCACGGCACTGAAAAGCCCAGGGTCCACCCAAATACCTGGGGATTGAGCACATCCACAAGGATGCGCGCCAAGACCAGACCCAGCCCCAGGCCGGTAAAAAGCCCCGCCAGTGCCACGCCCAGGCCTTCGATCATCAGGATGCCGGTGAGATCTGACTGGGTAGCCCCAAGGGCCCTGAGTGACCAGATCTCGCCGCATCGGGCCAGCGCCAGCCCGGTGAGCCCCTGCCCCAGGCCAAGGATCGCCACGATGAGCCCAATGGCCTCCAGCGCGTAGGTAAGGGCAAAGGTCTGACGGAAGATTGTGGTGACCTGCCCCCGCAACGCGCCGTTAGTGCGCACCTGCAGGCCTGGGTGGTCCCGGCGGAGCCTCGCCGCGAAGGTTTCGGGCGCTTCTCCCGTTCGGAGGTAGAGTGCCAGGCTGGCAACGCGCGGATCCTGAAACCAGGCCAGGAAGACCGGCCGGTCCAGGATCAGGCTCCCGCGCTCGTTGCCGTAGTCCGCGAGGACACCCCGCACCGTGGCCTTGCGAATGCCAACCGGCGTAGGCAGGTCCAGCACCTCACCCACCCGCACCCCAAAATGGCGCGAGAACGTTTCAGACACCAGCACACCAGGATCGGCAATCCCACCCTTCCGCAGGGCCAGCAAGGGGCCTGGGAAGGGGCCTCCCGCCGCCAGAATGAGGCCACCTCGGGAGGCCTGGACATCCATGTCACCAGCCCCCAAAAAGGTTGGTCGGCTCCGAAAGGTGATGGGCAGCATCTGGAAGCGGTCGGCTGCGGCCACCGCAGGGTCCGAGGCGATGCGGTCGGCGGTGTCGGCGCCCATGCGATGCTGACTCCCCGCGCCAGCGGCGCCGATGGGAGCCACATAGAGATCCGCTCGAAGGCTGCTCCCAATCCAGGTCAGCACCGTGCGCTCGAAACTCTGCACCATGACGCTCATGCCTGCAGTCATGCCGATAGCCACAGCCAACGCCGCACTCGCAAAACCATGCCGTCCCGTGGGGCGCAGCAGGGGGCGCAGGGCGAGCCGGAGACGCCATCGATGGGTCCAGCGTCCAGCTAGGCCCAAGAGCGGCAGCAGAGCCACTGATAGTAGCGAGCCTCCGAGCACAACCAGGACGGACCCGACATAGACATGCCAGGCCACACCTGGGGCCGGCTGGACTCCGTACGCCAGGGAGACACCTAGCAGCAAGGAGGCCGCAGCGCCCAGACCCAGCCATCCCCACCGCGCGGGCTTCAGGCCGCCCTCTCTCGCCAGCAGTTGCACCGGGGGCGTGCGGGCTGCGCGTCGCGCAGGTATCCAGGCGGCAACGAGGCAAGCGCTGGAGCCCAACGCCAAAGCCAGCCAAGCCTCCACTCCCCACATCTGCGCTGTTTGGGCGGAACTGGCGCCATAGAGGGCATTGACTGTCCGGCTCACGATGAGCACCGTGCCTTGGGCCAGCAGCCATCCTAGTCCCAACCCAAGGGCACTCCCCAGAATGCCCAGGACCGCCGCTTCGAGCAGTACCAGACTCGTCAAACGAGAGGGCGACAGGCCCAGGGCGAGGAGGGTGGCCCAGGTTTCACGGCGACGGTTCACGGAGGCATCAAAGGCTTGAAACAGGAGATAGCCGCCCACGGCGAGGGCGATGAGGCTGAGAATCGTCAGGTTGAAGCGAAAGGCAGCGGTCATGGTGCGCCCGCTCTCGGCACGCTGCTCGGGGGGTTCCAGAATCAAACCTGCAGGCAAGAGTCGCTTGGCCTGGGCCTCCAGATCCGACAGGCGATAACCCGGCCGAAGGCCCCATTCAACTCGGTCCAACTCGCCCTTTCGGTTTAGCAGACGCTGCGCCGCGGGGAGATCCATCACCAGAAGGTTCCGCTGAATGTTTGGCCGGTTGGAGGGATCGGGCAGGATGCCCGTCACCCGCAACTGGACCGCCCGCTCCTGACTGAAGCCTTCGAGTAGATCACCAGCGGATAGGCCTTCCGCCGCGAGCGCCGGCGAAATTAGCACCGCCTCTGGATCCTGAATAGTGGCGTAGAACTTTGCAGTGGCTGTTTTTTGAAGGGCTTCATCCGAGCTAGACGGGGGAGTCGCGCTGACACTCGCACCCAGACCGACCAAATCCAGACCCAGGATCTGGAAGCCTTCCAGGGTTCCGGCGCGGGCAAAGCTGCCTTCAAGGACGGGTCTCATCCAGGCCCACTCCGCAAGGGGTCGCAGCGCAACAAGCTCTGCTTCCCGGAGCGGCCCAGCCTCGGCGCGGACCACCAGATCCGAGCCTTGCCCCACCCCAAGCGTGAACTGCTCAAAGCTGGCCACGGCCGCCCGGTTGGCTAGCCGGATGGAAAGGAAAACAGCCACACCCAGCGATACTGCCACCAGGGTAAGGAGGGTCCGACCCCACTCCAGAAAAAGGGCCCGGGTCACCAACCTTCCTGCCAGCCAGTTCACGAAGCGCCGTGGATAAATCGACCGTCTTCCATGCGCAAGATCCGATGGCAGATCCCGGCGGCGGCCTCGGAATGGGTGACCATGATCAGGGCGGAACCCTGTTGTTCGGTCAAATCTGCGAGCAAGGACAGCACGGCACGGCCGGAGGCGCGATCCAGGTTTCCGGTGGGTTCATCTGCCAGCAACACGGCTGGGCGGGCCGCCAAGGCTCGAGCCACGGCAACTCGCTGCAGCTCACCGCCGGAAAGCTCCGAAGGCCAAGCCCCGGCGCGGTGGGTCAAACCAATCGCCTGGAGCAGCTGCGTGCACCTGTCGCGTATTTGGCCTTCCGGCCATTTCAGCATCCTCAGCGGCAATTCAATGTTTTCCTCCGCCGTGAGGGTGGGGATCAGGTGGAAGAACTGGAAAACGGTGCCTAAACGCGAGCGCCGCAGATCAGCAAGTCGGGCCGGACTAGCCTGGTGGAGGGCTTCACCGTCCAGGAGAATGGTCCCCTCATCGGGGCGATCGAGGCCCCCCAATAGGTTCAAGAAGGTCGTCTTTCCGCACCCTGAAGGGCCCAGAAGGGCCACTCGCTCGCCCGCGTCCAGATCCAAA
>JANYIU010000251.1 GCA_025361955.1 Holophagaceae bacterium | reverse complement strand
TTCCTGATACCACTGCTTTCGGAGGTTGGATGGGGTGATGATCAGAATCTTCCGCTTCCGCTCGGCCCATCGCTGGGAGATGACCAAGCCTGCTTCGATCGTCTTCCCCAGGCCGACTTCATCCGCGAGCAATGCCCCCTTGGAGAGGGGGGAATGAAAAGCAAACAGGGCTGCATCCACCTGGTGAGGATTCAGATCTACCTGTGCCCCAGCCACCGCAGCCGCGAGCTTCTCGGCGCTGTCCGAAGCGCATCGCTTGGTCAGTTCATGTGCAAAATATTTAGCGTGGTAGTCAGTGCAGGTCATTGGGCTTGAAGAGAGAAGGTTGGAAATTCCTGGCGAAGGGAGCCGTTGAGAGTCAACACACATTGGGGTGAGAGGAACCCCTGGGTTCTCCTTGCCAATCGGCCTTGAAGAATCATGTCTCTCTACGATATGGCCCGGCTGATGGTTGGGGAAGCTCTCAAGTCCACTTAGGCATTGTAACGAAATAACTATTGCTTTTTCACACCACTGCCTCATACTGGTGCATGGGACTTTTAGACGATATTCGGGACCGATTTCAGGCGCTCGAAGGGCACTTGGATGAGAAAGCACGTCGCCTCTGGGCGGGGGCTGAAGCCAAGGTGGTTGGGCGCGGAGGCATCCTAGCCGTTCACGAAGCGACCGGGCTTTCCAAGCCGTTGATCGCGATGGGAATGAGTGAACTGAAGGGGGAAGTCTCCCTGCCCGATGGGCGAATCCGGAGGTCTGGAGGCGGGCGGAAACTGACGGCTGCAAAGGATCCCACGCTGGTGTCGGATCTCGAGAAATTGGTGGAACCCACAGCCATGGGAAACCCAGAGTTGCCGTTGCGGTGGACCATCAAGAGTACGCGCACACTGGCCAAAGCCTTGACGGAGATGGGGCACAAGGCCAGCCATCGGATGGTCGCAAAGCTTCTGGCGCAGCGAGGTTACAGCCTACAAGGGAATCGGAAAACCCTGGAGGGAGGTGACCATCCTGATCGAGATGAGCAGTTTCAGTTCATCGCCCAGCGATCTCAGGAGGCTATGGACCAAGGCCAGCCCGTGATCTCCGTGGACACCAAGAAAAAGGAGAACGTCGGAAATTACAAAAATGCGGGGAAAACCTACCGCCCAAAGGGCGACTCCGAGAAGGTGAATGTTTACGATTTCATCGATGAAACCCTTGGCAAAGCTTCCCCATACGGCGTCTATGATTTAGCGCACAACGAAGGCTGGGTCAATGTCGGTACGGATCACGACACCTCTGCCTTCGCCGTGGAGAGCATTCGTACATGGTGGAACAGGATGGGCAAGGAACGTTACCCAGGCGCGACCCGTCTGCTGATCACCGCTGACGGCGGAGGAAGTAACGGTGCGAGGGTGCGCCTTTGGAAGATTGAACTTCAAAAATTCGCAGAAGAGACGGGCATGGAAATCGGCGTGAGCCACTTCCCGCCAGGCACCAGCAAGTGGAACAAAATCGAGCATCGCCTGTTCAGCGCCATAAGCCTGAACTGGCGCGGGAAGCCACTCATCACCCACGAGGTCATCGTCAGTTTGATCCAAGCAACGACCAACCGAAAAGGCCTGAAGGTACGGGCGGCCCTCGATACCAAAAGCTATCCCAAGGGCATTAAAGTAAGCGATGCCGAGATGGCCGCGCTCAACCTCCACCGCGAAGACTTTCACGGTGAGTGGAACTACACCCTGAAACCTCAAAAATAGACTGATTTATTTTGTTACAGTGCCTAAGCAGATCGCCCAGAAGCAAGGGATCAGTGGCGGCAAGGCTACGGCTGCTCTGCTGACAGGGGGAGTATCACTAATGGCAGTCGGACTCTCCAAAAAGGGAATTATCACCAAAGCCTTTTGCGACTGCTGCAACAACGAATGGCGGTTCTAAACGAAAGATAGCCATGAATAAAATATTACAACTCATATTGACTCATGCGGAATATTGCATTTTCCAAATCCACTCATCTACAACTCACAACAAACAGGAGCCGTTTTCATGAAATTCTATCCAGTTATCCTCGCATCCTCATTTTTACTATTGGGATGCACAACACCTCAATTTCGCACTGTTAACGGATTCGATAGCGTAACGGAAACCAGCTTCAAGCGCATTGAGGATAATGTTGTTCCAAAGAATTCCGAAAACACAAAAAGCCACTGGGTTTCCTTTAATTTGCTTGTCAACCAGAAAGACAGTGAGTCTAAGTATTTTTTGATCGTTACTAACGCTGCCGATGGTGATAAAACAATTTGGGTCAATCCCGGGAAATCCCTCACAGTCAATATTGATGGGCACATCTTTGAACTGGATTCATCATCCCGATCTCCTTACTACACTAGCCCAATGTATTGGTACAAAGAATCTGGCGTGTATCCCACTGACTTTGACACCATCAGGGAACTCCTTGGTGGGAAATCTGTAAAATTTCGAATGAAGGGACAGCGTGGATCCGTCATCGGTGAACTGAGTCCAGAAAATATAGAAAAACTAAAGTCATTGCTTGATCATTAAATTAACCATTTTTCATGCACTCAATTACCATAGATGTCTGGTACAACAGGCGAAGGGAAATGCCAACGTAGCGATACCTACAATTGGGGTTCACAACTTACACGAACCAT
>JANYIU010000112.1 GCA_025361955.1 Holophagaceae bacterium | reverse complement strand
CCATCGGCAGCCACGACCCGATGACAAGGGATCACGATAGGCAGGGGGTTCCTTGCCATGGACTGGCCCACCGCCCGGGCGGCCCCAGGTGATCCCGCCAGCCTGGCCAGCTGACCGTAGGTGAAGGTCTCGCCCGCCTGCGTGCCACGAAGCGTTTCCAGCACCCTCCGCCGGAAGGGGGGCAACCCTTCCAGATCCACGGGAATGCGGGTCAAATCCGCTACTTCGTGCGCCAGATGTCTCCGAATCTGATCCACCGCCTCAGCTACCCAAGGGGGTGGGACCGCGGACCCCGCCGTGAACCGTTCCGCCCCAAACAGGCTTAACGTCCTCAGACCCTTGGGGGTCCAGGTGAGAACAATCCAACCCAGCCTGGTTTCAAAAGCAAATTCGTTGGCCATAGATCCAATAGCCTTCCGCCTATGAATGAGGAAATGATACCTACCGGGTGCATCAGGAAATGGTCCAAATTCGATTTAAATTAACATTTAATTTAATCCAGCGGCTTGTGAATCAACCGACGCCCACCGAGGAGAAAATCAAGGGGCACCGCAATGCACGTGAATCAGAAAAGTGCTTTCATCCGCGTGCATCTGTCCACATCCGCGGTTGATTCTACTTTCCTCTTTTTCATCCATGGCGGCCGAGGCGGCGCGGACGCTCAACGAGGTTCGGCAGCGGTGGCAGAACCATCTGGATCTGGAACGGACTAGACTGCAAGCAGGAGGCCATCATGCAGGTACCCGCTGAGGTGCTGGACGAGCTGGTGCGGCGACTGGTGGAGGCTGTGCATCCTACGCGCATCATCCTGTTCGGCAGCGCCGCCCGGGGCGAGATGCATGAAGACAGCGATCTGGATGTACTGGTGGTGGTTCCGGATGGGCTGCCCCAGAAGGAAGGGTGGAACCTGGCCTATGTCGGCCTGCGTCGTTTCGGGATCGCGACGGATCTCGTCGTCGTCAACGAGGGGGTTTTGGCGAAATATGCAGGAAGCCCGGGTCTGGTCTACGAGCAAGCGCTCCGGGAAGGAAAGGAGCTCTATCATGCGGCCTGAACCGGGTACGTCACGCGCATGGCTGGAACGCGCAGAATCGAGCCTGAACTTGGCCAGAGCGCGGGGCGAAGGCATTGACCTGGAGGATCTCTGCTATCAGGCTCAGCAATCCGCCGAGAAGGCACTGAAGGCGGTATTCCTCGCCAGGGGAGCCCGCTTTCCCTTCTCCCATAACCTGGACCTTTTACTGCAAGAACTGGAAGAACTGGGGCTGGAGATTCCAGAAACCATAGACACCGCCTCCCGGTTGACGCGCTACGCCGTGGAAACGCACTATCCGGGCTTCTTCGATCCCGTCACGCCCGAGGAATATCAGGAAGCGCTCGCCATGGCGGAAGCTGTTCTGGCCTGGTCGCGGGGTTTCATCTGATGCGTTGGCTGGCCCTCGATCACGGCACCAAGAACATCGGCCTCGCCTTCAGCGACGAACTGGAGATCCTGGCCACACCCTTCGCGGTCTGGCCCAACCAGGGAGACGCCAGCCTCGACAAGCTCGCCCGGCTGGCAAGGGAAGAGGGCGCCCAAGCCCTGCTGGTGGGCCTGCCTCGGCACAAGGATGGCCAAGAGAGCGCCACCGCGCCTCTGGCAAGGGCCTTCGGCGAGGCCCTGCGAGACCGGACGGGACTACCGCTCTTGTTCTGGGATGAGCACCTCACCTCCATGGAAGCGGAGCGGCTCCTGGCCCAGCGAGGCGTGAAGGCCAAGGACCGGAAGGCGAAACTGGATGCCGCCGCAGCAGCAGTCATGCTCGAAGATCTGCTGGAAACGCGGAAAACCCGCAGGTTCCCGGTAAAACAGTTCGGAAGCTGACGGATTCCAATTCGGTCCTGCTGGCCCCTGGTGTTCAGCTTCGCTTTCCGGAAGGCAATTGGCTTTGGATCCTGGCAGGGCCCCATCGTTTTGAATCTTGAGGGGAAAAGCTCAACGCGGAGGCCCGGAGAAAAGAACGAGGATCCCGGAGAAAATAATCTTCCTCCGTGATCCTCCGCTTTTCTCCGAACCTCCACGTGGAGTTTTTTCCAGGCCCATGCGGAATCCGAACATCTATGAGGTAGGTCAATAAGGAGTCATGGTTCTTCTAGTCTGTGGTGGGGATCAGGCGATGGAGATGCCTTCGTACTGGCTGACTTCGTGGGCATTGAAGCTGCTACGCACCAGCGGCCCGGCATAGACCGCCCGGAAGCCGATGGCCTTGGCCTTGCGTCCCAGTTCTGCGAATTCGTCCGGCGGCACATAACGCTGCACGGGCAGTTGCTGGCGGGTGGGCCGCAAGTACTGGCCGAGGGTGAGGATGTCCACGCCAGCCTGGGTCAAGGCCCGGAAGGTCTCGAGCAGTTCAGGCTCCGTTTCACCCAGTCCCAGCATGAGCCCCGACTTCGTACGAAAGTCCGGCCTGGCGTCGGTGGCACCGAGTCGCTT
>JANYIU010000106.1 GCA_025361955.1 Holophagaceae bacterium | reverse complement strand
TGGCTTCCACGGAATTGTCGATGGCGTTCGAAAGCTGTTCCCGCAGTCCTTCGAAGAACACTTCGCAGGCGATGGGCATCAGCCTGCGCTCGTTCCCAAGGACCTGCGCGGGGAAGGCGGCACCCGCCACAAAGGGGTAGCGTCGCTTCGACTGGTCATGGCTGCTCAGCAAGGCGCCTGTGAACACCCACTTCTGATCCCTGGAGGGGTAGCAGAAATCGATGACCGGTGCGAAGTCGTAGCGCTCCTCCCAGCCTTCCTGGGTGCGGTACTGCTCGAGGACGCTCTGGATCAGTTCGTCGAACTCAGTGGCCACCGGGTGGGTGGCGTTGATTCGAACAAAGTCGGGACGATTGGGCAGTTTGCCGAAGACCACGGGGGGAATGGAATTCTCTGTAGCTCGCAGCAGGGTCAGGGTCATGATTTCCTCCTCAGTTGCCGACCCGCTGGGGCAGGGAATTGTGGCGCAGGGTGTAAAGACTCAACGGGTTCGCGCCGCTGACCAAACGGAAGTTGAAGCGAATTGCCTGCGGATAGAAATCCTCTTTGGTCACATTGCTGGTGGGGTTCTTGGACATGAAGGCGGGCGTGACCTTGAAGCGCCATTCCAGAGCGCTGGTGGTGCCCTTTGGGTTCTCGACACGGGCCTGGTCCAGCAGTCGCAGCAATCCCAGACGGCCGGGAAAATTGTGGATCTGGGCCGTGGCGCCCACGAAGGAGGTAACTTGGAGCCGCGATCCTTGGCTGCTGGACTGGCCTGGCCAGGAGAGTGTCGACCACATCTGAGGCCCCATCTGATACAGGATTCTCTGGCCGTCGATCTCGATGAGGATGGTCGTGAGACCGGGAGTCGGGACGGGCTGCAACTCGAACTTGCAGGACTCCCCTTCCTGGAGGAGGGCGTTGCCGGAATCGGTGAGTCGTGAGATGGAATTGAGGAAATTCGCGCCCAGGCCAACTCCCTGTCCGCCCCAGGTGCGAGCCGTGTAGGCATCACCGCGCCGAACGATGATGGAACCGAGTTCCTTGTCGACGAAGCGTGCCAGGGTGCCGTCCCCCGGTTTCAGGAACTTGGAGATTTCGGTCATGGGGGCCTCGTTGCTTGAATCGGCGAAGGGATACTTGCTGGCGAGACTGGTCCAGGGGGTATAAACCTGCTGCTGCCAGATCGTGTTGAGATGTTCCTCGGTGGGGCCCACCAGGGCGAGGAAGCTTTCCATCAGGGGCTTGACGAGGAGCGGCCGGACCATCTCCCTGGACGTCTCATTCAGCCTCCCCAGCAGGGCACTGTCCACGTACTGCAGCGTCTCCGCCAACTCGGATCCCGAACCCGCAAGGGTGGCCTGGACCAGTGCCCGGGCGCCCGGTCCAGCCTCTCCGGAAGCGGCAAGGCTGGCGAGCTTCCCCCGGATCTTGTTTAGCTGGTCCAGGTAGGCGTTGAGGGGAGCGCTGGCGCCTCCAGGGATGCCGACCATTTCGGCCAGGGGCGCGAAATGGCTGCCCACAGGTCCAAGCCGGATGCCTGGAGGGGGAGGGGTCTGAGTACCGCTGTTCAGGAAGCCAGTGGTCTTGTCGATGATGTTCTTCTTGGCCTTGTCGATGGATCTGCTCAGTTCCGACGGGCTGTCCCAGGTGGTTTCCGAGGTGGCACGGGCCAGGATGAGCTTGATGGGCGAGCTCTGCAGATCGCCGAAACGCCCGAGGGCCGTGGCGGCGCGCTCCAGGCTGCCGAACGAGTGGACCGCGACGCCTTGAATGAACTTCTCCCACTCCTTGATGTACTCAGCCTGATACATGGCTATGAGCTTGTCGCGGCGATCATCGATCGATCCCAGCTGCTCCAGGTTGTTCTCGATGGAACTGGCCAGGACCCAGTCCGTGCCTTTGAACTGGCCGAGGCTGGCCTGGACGATGGCCTCTCGAAAATAATTGTTCCAGGCATCGCGGGTGAAGCTCCCGGAAACGAAGACGCTGGCGCCGACGAGATCCATATCCTTGTTGTTCAGGATCGTGGCGACGGTGACCGGCGCGAACTGCGTATTGCCCTTGGCTTTGATCTCGCTGTAGATGCGTTCCAGGGGTGAGAGTTGGTCGACTTCTCCCCTGATTTTGCCGCGCACATGGGCGACGAGATCATCGCGATTGTCGATCAAGGGCAGATCCGGTTCCTTGGCTTGGGAGACGTAGAAGGCCACGGTGCGTTCGGCCATGCGGGAGATCTCAGGCAGAGGATAATCGCCGCGATTGGCCTCGAGCCAGGCCCGCCAGTGGCGAGGCATTTGGTCCGTTAGATGGGTCGCCTCGATCCGTTCGGGGGCATGCAGCATGAGGTATGTCTTGAGAGTGTTGTAGGCCTCCTCGATGCGCTTGTTGGGCGCGGCGGAGTCAAGGACGGTTGCGACGTTCTTGCCAGTGGGCGGCTGGGTGCTGGCAATCGAGACCGCAACCAAAGCGCTCGCCAGCCTCTCCTCGAGCTTCTCCTTCAGGGGGGCCAGCATGACCTGGCGCACACCTTTGAAATACTCCGCACGCAGGGTCCTCTCCACATCATCGCCCCGATACAACCCCCAGCCGACCTTCCAGGGACGACCGTCCTGGCGGTACTGGAAGAGCTGTTCCAGGCGATACTGAAGCACCTGGAGGGCCTTCAGGCGGTCGCCCAGGCTCCCGTTCTGATACAGCTTGCGGGAAGCGAGCAGCTCTTCCTGAGCCTCATTGATGAGCTTCTGGTTACCAACGAAGGACCAGGTCCAGCAGCCAGCCATCAGGGCCATCAAGACCATGCCCGCGGCGATGCCCGCGAGCCGGAACCGGTTGCGCTTAGGGCTGGTGGAGCGGCCCACCAGGAAAATGTCCGGGAAGACCACTTTGCGAAAGAGGGATTCGAGGAAGAAGGGCCGGCTGCCGGCTAGTTCCGAAGGTTTGAAACCGAAATTGGTCAGATCGAACTGGCTGGAAACGCGGTTCCCGGTAGTGATGCTCTGGTTGTTTTCCTGGAGGGCGCTGGTGAAGTAGAACCCGCGGATCAGGGGCTTGGTGTGGTAAGGATCGGGTTCCACGAGGTGTTCCGCGAACTTGCAGAGAGCCTCTTTGATGCCGTGGAACTCCAAGGGAAACGCGAACAGGGCAGGGCGCTTCTGATTGGCCCGGTTGCTCGCGAGCTTGTCGGTGCCCAACTGAGTCAGCCCCTGGAACAGGGATTCGAAATGTTGGCTCACCACCCGCACTGCGTCGAAGTTCTGGGGCTGGTCATGGGTCAAGGTGGCACCCCAGACCTGCTGCCGCTCCTCCTCCGAAAGGTCCTCGAAGAACTGGCTGAAACCGCGCAGGAGATCGAGTTTCGTGAAGACCAGGTAGACGGGGATCTTGGTGCCGAAAATGTCGTCCACTTCATTGATCCGCTGGCGGATCTGGCGGGCATAGAGCACGAAGGCTTCGCTCTGATGCTTCAGTAGTTCGGGGAGACTGAGGGCGACCAGGATCCCGTTGAGAGGCGCCTTTGAGCGGTGCTTCTTGAGGAGTTTGAGGAACTCGAGCCATTCGGAACGGTCCTCGGCCTGGTCGGAGTAGCGGCCCGCGGTGTCCAGCAGCACTCCCTCCGTGGAGAAAAACCAATCACAGTTCCGGGTGCCCCCAATACCCTGAACCGAGGCATTGCCTTTCGCGGCCAAAGGGAACTTCAAACCCGAGTTCAAGATGGCGCAACTTTTCCCGGCGGAGGGATGGCCGACGATCATGTACCAAGGCAGCTCATAGAGCGCCGCCTTGCCACGGATCTTTCCAATGTTGGAGGTCTTGAGGGTCTCAATGGCGCCCAGGAGTCTCTGCCGCAGCAGGGACACTTCGGCGCGGTTCTCCGGCGTGGCGGACACCACGGCATCGTCGGCTTTGCGGCGGAGCATTTTCTCCAGGACACTGGCGGAGCGCTCCCGGATGATCTTCCCGACCATCAGAATGACCACCCACACCAGCATGATGAAGAAGATCCAGGCAAAGCGGCCCTCCATCGTCTTCAGGCCCATGGAGGGTCCTGCGAACCAAACCAGCCCGATGAGAGCCAGGAAGATGATGGAGGAGAGTATTTTTGGGTTGCGGAACCAGGTCATGTCATTTCCCGACGGAAGGGCGGATGAAGCGTGAGTTAAATCTGAATCAGGATGCGGCTTGTTTTGTGAGGCTGCTGATTTTGGCCGCATGTTCCACATGACCAAGATCATGTATGGCCCATTTACCGCCCCAGATGAGTCCCATCTTTTCAGATTCTTCCCCGAGGGCCTTGTAGGCTGAGGCTGCCCAAGGGTCGCGTTCGGAGATCATCAAACGGTCATCGCGCACGGGCGCTATATCAGCTGCCAACCCATACTGGTGTTTGCTCTGTCCACCCCGGGCGTGGGTGACGCTCGGTCCCTTGTTCGCGAGCAGCTCCTGACGTTCAGCACTCCGAACGCCCTCGAGCAGGGCCATCCGATACCCGCGGGCTTCCATCTTCGCGAAAAGCTGGAGGACGGTGTTCCTGAAACCGGCATCCAGCTTGCTCCAATCCCGATCGGCGTGCTCCAGATCGAAGCATTCGGTACCGATGAACATTGAGGGAGGAAGGGCCTGCGGTGGCACCAGAATTTCCTCGCGCAGGATTACACCCACGCTGTCGGTCGGTCCCATATCCTCTCCGGTGATGGCAGGCGGATCGATGTAGCTCGAAAAGGTCAGCGTCAAAGTCACTGTGAAACCCACCAGCAACAAGGCCACCGCCAACCAGAGGACCTGCCGGCTTTGCAGAGGCGCAAGCACCATTGAGAGCCGAAAAACCCCGCGCAGTTGGGGCCAGCGGTATCGCGGCATCCGCCAGCGGATTCTCCGCGCTGTTTGGGATCGAGGCGACGGCCCCTCGGAGGGACAGAAGAACCTCAATCCGACCCAGGTCAGAGTCGTCATCAGCGTGACCATGAGGAGGAGGACCAGCCAAGATGTTGAGATATTCATTGATACCTAATTGATGAAAATGAAGCAAGCAGTCACCCAAGACTAGCGAGATCGGTAGGTTCCGATACTCGCCAAACCACACCTGATATATCATCAGGCTCTAAAGATGGGCCATGGAATTAAGATTACGCTAGAAAATCCATTGATACCACACGAGATAGGATTAAATCTTCAGATATGTTTTTTCATAGTAACTTGAGGAAAATCACGTGAGCATCGACAAGAAGAAGATATATATATAATATTTTTAAGATTCTCCAGGTTGAATTGGTTCCTGAATATTTAGTTCACCTTTAACAGAACACTTGTTCATTTGAATAATTTTCAAGAGCTTTCCATGTGGACAGGGAACAGGCTCGAATCCGGCAGCTGGTTTGATCTTTACAACTCAGGATGGAGATCCAGCAGCTCTCGTAATTGGTTGAGCGTGTTCTCGTCCTTGATGACTCGGGTCAGCCACTGGCTCAGGGGCATCTCGCCCCAGCGGGCGGCGCGCTCGACCAGGGGGCCCACGGGACTATGGGGCTCGTGATCCCGGAAATATTTGGCGACTTCTCGCAGGCGGCGGATGGCTTCCGACCTGGAAGGAATGGGCCCACTGGGCATTGGCGCGAAAATCGGTGGTACGGGGGCATCCAGGTTGAGGGTAGGGGCCGCAGCCGATGAAGCCTCCACCCGGGGATCGATGCCGAACCGTTTCAGCATCTGGCTGGCCAGATCGGCGCATCCCTCAAGGGCGTCCCGCAGATCTCCCAGGCTGGGCGA
>JANYIU010000087.1 GCA_025361955.1 Holophagaceae bacterium | reverse complement strand
ACAGCGGCATGATCCGATACACCGGGGAGCCAAGCCAGTTGCGCAAAGCCGATGGCCAGGGCCACTTGGCTCCCCAGGGGCAGTCCCCTTGAAGAATCCGTCAGTTTGGGTTGGATGAAGGCCTGAATCCTTCCCCAGTGGCGCAGGCATAACCCCAACAGAGCCCGGCCAAAGATGGCATCCTCGCTGGCAAGCTCCGCGTCCCAGGAATCGGGTATCCGAGAACCCTGGCCGAACACAGAATGGAGCACCTGAGCGACACGAAGGCGGCTTTCAGTGGGCATTTCTTCTCCTCCACCCAGCGTAGCTCAAGGAAGGGGTTCCCAGTCGCTACACTGGAGGTATGCCTGAAACCCTCCCTGCCGCCCGGGTCCTCCGTGCCCTCACCTCCGATCATCATATCCGTTTCACGGTTTTGGCTGCGGGACCCCTCTGGGATGGGGTTCGGCGCGGGCATCCCCATTTGGAAGCACAGGCTTGCGCATGCCTTGTGGACCTGCTTTCCGCCACCCTTTTGTTGCAATCCCGGACCTTTTTCTCGGAGCGTCTACAGCTGCTGCTCAAGGGTTCTGGAAGGGCCAAGGCCTTGGTGGCGGATTCCTGGCCCGAGGGCGATATCCGGGGGATCCTGGATACCTCGGACGGGAAGCAGGGTGGCCCGTGGGTCCAGGCCCCCGGATTCCTCACGGTCATGCGGTCCAACCCCAAAGGGCGACCCTATACCGGAACGCTCGAGCTGATCGAGGGGACGATCCAAGCCCAGGTCGAAGCCTATCTGCTGCAGTCTGAGCAGACCCAGGCAAGTGTCACCCTCTGGTGTGACCCTGGCACCGGGGAAGCAGGGGGATTGTTCGTGGAACCAATGCCCAACTGTCCCAAGGAGCGCTTGGCGCAACTGGTGCATGCCATCGAAGGGCTGGAAGTCGTGCCCAATTGGGAGCGGGAGCCCGCGTTTCTTTGTCGTTGGATCAATCAAGGGGAAGGCGCGGAGGTCCTGTTCACCACCGAAATCCACTACCGTTGTCGCTGCCACAAGGGAGCGCTCATAGAGATTCTGCAGGGTTTTGATAGCGCAAAGCTGGACGAACTCTTCCAGAGCGAAGGCCCGGTGGAGGTGCGCTGCGATTACTGCGGTAAGACCTACCTGATCTGCCGAGCGGAATTACCGTATCAAGAGAATGAACTCCATGCCGAAGCCTAAGGTTGAGATCGCCGAGCGTGGCCGACCTTTGGGCTCGTCCATTCGGGTGTGGGTGGACTACCGTCTGGTTCCATTTCTGGCGGCGCAGGCACTCAAAGTCCTGCGTTCCACCCTGCGGGTGCGATGGCAAGGAGATGAGGCGGTCCGGGAACTGGTGGAGCGGGACCAACGCATCATCCTTGCCTTCTGGCATCGTCGACTGGTGATGATGCCGCTTTCCTACCCCTTCCGCCGTGCCAACGCGCAAGGGGAGCAGCGGGGCGTCGCGATTCTTTCCAGCGATAGCAAGGACGGGGAGCGCAGTGCAGCCACTTGGCACTGGTTCGGAATCCATGCTGTCCGCGGTACGGCTGCGGAGGATGGCGCCAAGGCCCTGGTGCGCATGATTCGAGCAGTGCGGGACGATTGGGATTTTGGAATCACCCCGGATGGACCCAGGGGTCCCCTGCGGGAACTGAAGCCGGGCGTCCTCGCCTTGGCCAGAAAGACGGGTGCCTGGATCGTTCCTGTAAGCATCGCCTATCCTCGAGCCTGGCGGCTCAGGACCTGGGATACCATGCTCATCCCCAAGCCTTTTTCTCGGGTCGTCGTGCGCTATGGGATCCCTTTTCAGGTTCCCGTAGGGAGCGATGAAGGCACTCTCGGGAAGAACCTGGAAAATGGATTGAATGAAATGGAAACGTGGGCTGAGGCTTTGAATCATGACTGACATCGCGGTGATTTCCCTGTCGGGGGGATTGGACTCCTGTGTGACCGCGGCCATCGCCAAGGCCGAGGGCTATGAATTGGCGCTGCTGCACGCCGACTATGGCCAACTTACGGAGAGTCGAGAACAACAGGCCTTCCTGGCGATCGCGGACTTCTATGCGATTCCGGAAGGGAACATAGCTGACAGGTACGCCTCGACGGTCCAGGTCACCTTCAGGAAGTGCCATGGACGGATCCGTGAGCGCTGAGCCGCCGATGAGCCTTAGATTCGCGAAGGGGATCAAGAGTCGACGGCTCTCCGGAATCGCATAGAAGTCCGCGATCGCCAGGAAGGCC
>JANYIU010000086.1 GCA_025361955.1 Holophagaceae bacterium | reverse complement strand
GGATGAGGAAGAGGATGAGGAAGGTATGGCGGTAGTGACCCGGACGGTCACCCGCAGACCCAGAATCACGAAGCGGAAGGGAGTCATATCATGATCCAGTCCAGCGAGCGATTCGGTACGACTTGGTGGGGACGTTTGTGGATCAGCGGCTTGGAAAAGCTTGGCGACGACTATGAGAACCGTCTTCCTCGCGGCAAGAAATACGCGGAAGAGGGAGCCGTCAGCCATTTCACCATCGTTCCTGGAGAGATCCAGGCGAAGGTGCACGGACGCAAGACCTACAACGTGACCCTTGGCTTGCCCGCGCTCACCGCGACCCAGTGGGAGCGCGCCCTCGAACGCATCGCCCTCGAAAGCCGCTTCGTGGCTTCCCTCCTTGCCGGCGAAATGCCTCAGGGTCTGGACGAAACCTTCCGCGAAGCCGGCGCGAGCCTCTACCCGCGCGTCCCCAAGGAACTCCAGACCCACTGCGATTGCCCGGACTGGGCCAATCCTTGCAAGCACGTCGCAGCGGTGTGCTACATCATGGCCGAGGCCCTTGACCGCGATCCCTGGTTGCTTTTTGACGTGCGGGGCAAGACTCAGGAGGAGATCCTCGACGCGCTCCAGACCCTGCTTGATGCCGCCTCCTCCGCCAACGCGGCCAAACCCGCGCCACGGAAGCGGGGACGCCCCCGCAAGGTGATTTCTGTCATGGACATTCTCATGCGCAGGGGAGAGGAGGCGGATCCTTGGCGGCGAGTGGCTCCCGAGGCCTACGACACCTTGGCCGCAAAATTTCCAGAGCTTTCCATTCCGCGCAGCATCCCTTCCGATCCCTCCGTGTTCATTCAGCTCGGCCCCCTGCCCCATGCCCGGATCGAGGCCAGTCTTTGCCTGGCCGCCCTCATGCACCGGACCGGTCAAGTAGTGCAGCAACAGATCGAAGAAGGAGTCGGCAATCTCGAGGACCCAGAGAATCCTTCTGATCCCGCGGCACCCTCACCCTTTGAGAGCCAGATCCCTCCGCAGATTCCTCAGCCAAAGAACTGGCGGCACAAGAAGCGTCGTTGGAAATAGGCCATCGTATTAGAATATGAAATTAATTTGAACAACCAGAGTGGCAGAAGGTCGCGACGGCCTGCCGAGCCTCGAAGTGATGATTTCGTAGTGGTCCCTAACGCTCTGATCTAGGTCTTGCCGATGAAGTCAGGTAGGATGATCGGTTGGTTGGAATCAACCCTTACCCTGCTTCTGCAAAGCCATTTTCGTCGACAACTCCAGAGAAGGAGACACCATGAAAAATGTCAGCACCCCCAGCGCACCCGCCGCAATCGGACCCTACAGCCAAGCCAAAATCGTCGGCAATCTGCTCTTCACCGCCGGGCAGATCCCCCTGATTCCCGAGACCATGGAGATGGTCACCGGCTCCATCGAGGCCCAGACCGAGCGCGTTCTCCAGAACCTGTCCGCCATCCTGAAGGACGCCAGCACCTCGTGGGATCGCGTTCTGAAGACCACGGTGTTTCTCACGGATCTCGGTGATTTCGCAGCCTTCAACAGCGTCTATGAAAAGGCCCTGGGCGGTGCCAAGCCAGCCCGCAGCACCGTCCAAGTCGCCGCGCTCCCCAAGGGCGCCAAGGTAGAGATCGAACTTATCGCCGAACTCTAAACTGCGGGCCCTGCCCGGCAATTGAGACTCGGGGGGCGTAGCGCTCCGCTCTTGTTTCGCGCCTAGGGCTCCGTGCCGAACTCGCTAGCGGTCGAGTTCCCCCGCAATGATGTTCATGGCTCCGAGAATGGCCACGGCGTCGGCGATCAAGCGCCCCTTCACCTGCTCGCCGAAGCTGCTGAAGATGGGATAGCAGGGGGGCCGAACGTGGATTCTGTAAGGGCTCTTGCCGCCGTCCGACACCAGGTAGTAGCCCAGTTCCCCATTGGCGGCTTCGGTTGCGCTGTAGACCTCGCCCACGGGCATGTCGATGCCGTGCATCACCAGCTTGAAGTGGTGAATGAGGCTTTCCATCCGCGTATAGACCTTCTCCTTGGGGGGCAGGGCGATCTTGTAGTCGTCCACGATGACGGGGCCGGGGCCGATCTCCTTGAGCTTGGCCAAGGCCTGGCGTACGATCCGCAGACTCTGGCGCATCTCCTCCGTGCGCACCAGATAGCGGTCGTAGACATCACCACTGGTGCCGATGGGGATATCGAAGTCGTAGGTCTCATAGCCCAGGTAGGGCTGGGCCTTGCGCAGGTCCTGAGCCACGCCAGCGGCGCGGAGGCAGGGGCCGGTATAGCCCCAATTGACGGCATCCTCGGGGCTGATCCTGCCCACGCCCTTGGTGCGGTCCACCCAGATGGGGTTGCGCGTGAGCAAGGCTTCCATCTCGTCGATCGTGCGCTCCATGTCCCCCAGGAAGGTCTCGCAGAGGGGGACGAATTCGGGGGGCAAATCCCGCATGATCCCGCCGATGCGCGTGAAGCTGGTGTGCATGCGCTGGCCCGAAGCCATTTCAAAGAGGTCATAGACAGTCTCGCGCTGCTTGAATAGATAGAGGAAGACCGTAAAGGCCCCAATGTCCACAGCGTTCACGCCAATGCAGATGATATGGTCGCCAATGCGCGCCAGCTCGGACACCAGCACCCGGATGACCTGGGACCGGATGGGGTCCTTAATGTCCAGCAACTTCTCCACGGCGAGGGTGTAACCCACGTTGTTCATCATGGAGCTGCAGTAGTTGAGGCGGTCCGTGAGGGGGATGAACTGGTGGAAAGAGAGGCTCTCGCCCAGCTTCTCCACGCCCCGGTGGAGGTAGCCGATTTCGGGGGTGGCCTTCTGGATGAACTCCCCCTCCAACTCGAGCATGATGCGCAAGGTGCCGTGGGTGGCGGGGTGGGAGGGACCCAGATTGACGATCATGCGATCGGAATCCGGAGCCAGAGCGGGTGTCTTCGGGGTTTCCATGCTCGCCTCAGTCATTCAAGGATTTCGCGTGGGCCGCGAACGAGACGCCCACGTCCCCGCAGAAGGAATCGCCACCATCCAGGGGGAAATCCTTGCGCAAGGGATATCCAGGGAAGTCCCGCCACATCAGCAGGCGTTCCAGGCGGGGATGTCCCTCAAAGGGGATGCCGAACATATCGAAGACCTCCCGCTCGAACCAGTCAGCGGCCTTGTAGCGGGAAACCAAACTGGGCAGAGCTTCCTGCTCGTTCACGCGCACCTTCAGGCGCAGCCGTTCCTGGTTGGCGAGATTCAGTAAGTGGTAGACCACATCGAAGCGGGGATCCCGCTGGAACCAGTCCACCGCCGTGATATCCAGGAGCAGTTGCAAGCCCTCCATGTAGACGAGGTTCACCACCTCCTCGAAGCGCTCGCGGGCGATCACCAAGGTCTGGTCCCCCCGGAACGCATGGCGGTCAAGGATGGCGCCTGGGAGCTGCTCTTCGATGTGCTCGATGATCATGAAAAAACCTCTAACCGCAAATGACGCGAATTCACGCGAATCACATTTCTTTTATTCGTGCCCATTCGTGATATTCGCGGTTCCATGCTTTTCACCAAATCCTCTGTCCACCTTGTTCTCCCACCTTGAGCACCATCTCGCGCACGGCTTGGAACTCGGTGTAGCCCTTGATTCGCTGCAATTCAACCTGGCGCTCCAGGGAATCATAGAACTGGTCGATGTGGACTTTGCGCGCGGCCAGGGTCTCCTTGGAGATCTTCTCCTGGAGTTTCAGGACGCCATGCATGATCGTCTCTGGTCGGGGCGGGCATCCCGGCACGTAGACATCCACGGGGATCACGCGATCGATGCCCTGGAGCGTGGCGTAGGTGCGATACATGCCGCCAGAACTGGCGCAGACCCCCACGGAGATCACCCATTTGGGCTCCGCCATCTGGGCGTAGATCTGCCGCAGGACCGGGGCCTGTTTGTTGGTGACGGTACCCAGTACCAGCAGCAGATCCGATTGTCGTGGACTGAATCGCAGGGCCTCGGCGCCGAAGCGGCTGAAGTCGTAGCGGGAAGCCATCATGCCCATGAACTCAATGGCGCAACAGGCGGTGCCAAAGGGCATGGGCCACAGGCTATTCTTACGGCCCCAGTTGATGACGTCTTCCAGCTTTGTCGTCAGCACGGAATCATCGAGGTTGATCTCGGGCATCTCAGCGCTCCCAGTCCAGGGCGCCCTTGCCCCAGGCATAGACGTAACCGATCAGCAGGGTGGCCACGAACAGCAGCATCCCCCAGAAGGAGGCCAGATGGGTCTTGTATTGCACGGCCCAGGGCAGAAGGAAAGCTACTTCCACGTCGAACAGGATGAACAGCATCGCCACCAGGTAGAACTTAACGCTGTAGCGATGGCGGGCTCCGTCCTGGAGGAGTGGAACGCCGCACTCGTAGGGGGTGAGCTTGCCTTCCCTGGGATTGTGGGGCTTCAGGAAGCGGGGCAGAATGATGCCGGATAGGACGAGGATCGCGGCGCCCACGAAGAGCGCGAGCAGCAGCAGAATCAGGACGGGAAGGAAACTTGCAGGAGGTTGAATCATTCAGAGCGCTTCCGGTGTAAGTGCGCAGGCCTGCTAGGATCATACACCCCGCGCAGTCATTGGTTGATGCCGGATCCGGTTCCGTGACGGCGGTTGGCCGGTTAGACTCCCTAGTGCATCCGAGGGCCCACATGTCCGACTTGAAACAGCAAGTGAAAGAACTGATCATCCAGCGACTGAAGCTGGAGGGTATGACGCCGGATGAGATCGACGACGCTGCGCCATTATTCGGGGAGGGGCTCGGCCTGGATTCCATCGATGCCCTGGAGCTCGTGCTGGCCATCGAACAGGCTTTCGGCGTCAAGATCGAGGATGAAGCCTCCGGCCTGAAGGCCTTCCGGAACGTGGAATCCCTGACCGCCTTCATCGCCGAGAAGAAATCTGCCTGATGCAGGCTATTCGGGCCCACCTCCCCCACCGTCCGCCCTTGCTGCTGCTGGATCGTATCCTCGAGCGGGAACCCGGGGTGCGAGTCGTTGCGGAGAAACTGGTCACTTATGGAGATCCCATCCTGCAAGGGCATTTCCCTGGCAGGCCCCTCGTGCCCGGCGTGATGCTGGTGGAGATGCTCGCCCAGGCCGCAGCCTTTCTTGAGGCGGAGCCGCTGGGAGACCGTCCCATCTTCCTGGCCCAGATCCTGGACGCCCGCTTCAAGGCCTCGGCCTTTCCCGGTGACCGTCTGGAGCTGAGCGTCAAGCCTGATGCCGGATTCGGCAGGCTGCTGCGGGTGGAGGGCTCGGTCAGCTGCGAGGGGCGCGTGCTCTGCACAGCCAAGCTCCTGCTGGCTAAGGGCGAGGCTCGGTCATGATGCGCGTGGTCATCACCGGCATCGGCTTGGTTTCCAGCCTCGGACTGGACGCGAAGACCACCTGGCGAGGCATGCTTGCGGGCGAGTGCGGCATGGGACCCCTGCGCTACTTGAGTCTCCCCGCGGAACCCGTCCAGATCGCAGCCGAGGTGGATCTGCCGAGCGACGCTTCCGCCGATCGGCACAGCAACAAGTGCGACCGGATGGCCTTGCTTGCCCTGGAGGAAGCCCTGACTCATTCCTCGCCGGAGTTGGAGTCCGGTGACCCGCGCCGGCGAGGGGTCTTCCAAGGGGCTGGCACCTCGGGTCTGCCCGTGGCGGAAACCTACCTCTTGGAGCGCCTGGCCGGACGCCGCGGGAACGCGGTGGAGGCGGTCTACCAGAATTCCTGCAACGTCACGGACGCCCTTGGGCTGCGCCTTCACGCCATGGGTCCCCGTTCCACCATCATGAACGCCTGCTCTTCCAGCCTCCTGGCCATCGGCCAGGCTTGGGAACATATCGCCTCAGGGGATCTGGATCTAGCCGTGGCTGGGGGCGCGGAGGCACTCTGCCGCACGACGTTCGCGGGCTTTTCCAGCCTCAAGGCCATGGATTCGCAGCCTTGCCGGCCCTTCAGCCGGGATCGAGCTGGGCTGAACTTGGGCGAAGGCTCCGCCCAGCTGATTCTTGAGCCATTGACCCTCGCCAAAGCCAGGGGAGCGCGGATCCTGGCCGAAGTTCTCGGCTATGGAGCCTCGATGGACGCTCACCATCCCACGGCTCCCCACCCCGAGGGTGAGGGCGCTGCCCGCGCCATCGGCATGGCCCTGCGGACCTCGGGGCTTTATGCGGAGGAAGTGGATCTGATCTCCGCCCATGCCACCGCCACTCCGGCCAATGATGGGGCCGAGACCCTGGCCATCAAGCGCGCCCTGGGGGATGCGGCAAAGAAGCTTTCCATCACCGCCTCCAAGAGCCAGTTTGGTCACACCCTTGGGGCCGCGGGTGCCGTGGGCGCTGCGACCGCCGTGTTCTGTCTGCGGGACCAGGTGGTTTCCCCCACCTTGCGCCTCGTCGATCCGGATCCCGAGTGCGATCTGGACTACACGCCCCTGGTGGCTCGCGAGCGGCGACTGCGCGCCGCGCTCGTGAACGCCTTTGCCTTCGGTGGCAACAATGTCTGTCTGGCTCTCAGGCAATGGGAGGGACGGTGAGACAGGAACTTGTCATTACCGGCATGGGCCTCGTCCTCCCCTGTGGCACCGGAATCAAGGCGGCCCGCGCTTCCTGGGAATCTGCAACGCCCTGCTTTGCGCCGCTTCCGGCAAACCTAGGCTCGGGGCTTGGGGCGGCTTGCACTTCCTTCAGTGCCAACGGGATCATTCCCCCCATGCAGAGCCGCCGCCTGGACCGGCCTTCCCGTTTCGCCTGGGTGGCCGCCCACCAAGCCTTCCAGGATGCCGGGGTAGATCCAGCCCATTTAGGCCTGCGGCTTGGGGTGGCCGTGGGCACCATGACGGGAGGCGACGAAGCCACTGAGGGCTTTCTGCGCCCCTATCTCGCGAAAGGTCCCGAAGGGGCCTCCCCCATGCTCTTCCCCAATTGCGTGGCCGTGTCCATCAGCGGCTACCTCTCCACGGCCTTTGGACTCAGAGGCCCCAGCGTCACCCAGTTGGCCCGGGAAGGCAGCACCCTGGCCGCTCTGGAGCAGGCTCAGCGGTGGCTGAGGATGGGCTTTCTGGAATCCGTGCTGGTCGTTGGGACCGATGGCCTTTTCCCTCTCCTCACGGAACTCCTCCAGCGCACCCAGCTCTCGGTTCGCGACGGACTCCCCGTGGTGGGTTCCCGGCGAGGCCTCCTGCCTGGCGAGGGCGCGCAGGCCTTCCTGCTGGAAACCCGCGATGGCGCCGAAGCTCGAGGGGGCCGAATTCGCGCGGTGCTGCGCGGAGTGACCGCGCTAGCGCCCGCTACTCGGCGACCTGCCGAGCGCAGCCGGGTGCTCGCTGAGACTGCAGCCTGCATCACCCCATCGGTGCCTGACGCCTGGATCGGCGGCAGCTCCGGCCACCGGGTGCTGGACGAGGTGGAAGCCCCCCTGCTGCCCATGCTCAAGCGTTGGCCCCAGCCGAAGTATCCCAAGACTCTCTGGGGTGAGTTCTGCGGCAGTGGCGGGCAACTCCTGGCCGCAGCCCTATTGGAGCCGGGTCGCCGCGTCCTGGTCACCGCTCCCACCAGCTATGGACCCCAGTACGCCGCCGTGCTGGAAAAACCCTGAAAAGCAAACCACCCAGATACGAAGCTGCAAGCAACCCACAAAAAACACCTTTTTAGTCTTTCTTTTGCCTTTGCGTCTTTGTGCCTTTGTGGTGAATCTCTTGAATCCACTAGACTGATTGGATGTTTGAGCGCGATCCCCAAGCCATCGTTCTGAGCCGTCAATCCATTCTGCTGGTGACGGCTGTGAGTGTAGGACTACTGACGCTCTGTTATGTGCTAGGGGTGCAGGTGGGCAAGCAGAGTGCGGCTCTGCGCGAATCCGCGACCCGGGGTTCGGGAGAGGCGTTGCAGGAATTGCCTGCCTCCATTGAGGACCAGCTGAAGGCCCTGCAGGGTCAAGAACTGGTGAAGACCGAGAAGATCGCACCGAAGATGGAAGTCCCAAAGGCTCCGGAAGTGGGGAAGCAGGACCCAAAGCCGGAAAAGAAGGCAACGAAACCGGCCAGCGCGGAAGCCAAGAAAGATGAACCGAAATGGACCCTGCAGCTGATCTCCACTTCCGATTCCGACGAGGCAGGGCGCATCGCCGCCAAGGCCAAGGCTGTGGGTTTCACCACGACCACGGTCAAGGATAAGGGCAACTTCAAGGTGCGACTCGTCAAGTCTGGTCCCAAGGCGGATATGGATGCCGCTGAGAGCAAACTGAAGGGCCAGGGATTCAAGACCTACCCGGTGAAGGTCGAGTAGAAGCCCTTAGTTACATGCAGGCTGGCGTCTGCGAACGGGTCCTGGCGAAGCCAATGCTCCTGCGGCAGGTACCGGGGCGTAAGAGCAAGGTAAATGCTCTGCCCTGGCTGAAGGAGCTGCTCGTCCAATCGGCCTGGGGAGCCATACGCGTGCTGGGCTCTCCTCGCCCAGTTCCAGCGACCGCAGGGTCAACGGGGAGTCAAGAAGGCCATGGTTGCCATCGCGGCAGACGGTTCACCGAATTAATGAGAGCCTGAGGTGTCTATTTTGACATCAGGGAAATGGATGGCAATGCAGTCCGGGCAGATGCCATGTGAGAATTGTGCCTCCGAATGCTGGGAGATGTAAGTTTCGATGGCGTGCCAGGTCCCCTTTTCGTCTCGGATCTTCTTGCAATGGGCACACGTGGGCAGGATGCCGCGAAGCGTTCGGATCTCCTGCTGAACTCGGCGGAGCTCCACGTGGACATGCACTCGGGCTAAGAGTTCGGGAATCCGAAAGGGTTTAGTGACATAGTCCACGGCGCCCACTTCGAACCCTGTGAGGATCTCATCCGACCCCGAGTGCGCAGTGACGAAAATAATGGGAATAGCCTGGGTGGCTTGATCCCCTTTGAGCCTTTTGCAGACTTCAATCCCATCCATGCCTGGCATGAGGATATCCAGCAGTATCAAATCGGGTTTTCCCTTGGCTGCAATTTCCAAGGCTTGAGGACCGTCCTTGGCAAGAGCCACTTCGTAGCCTTCCCGTCCCAAAATCGTGGCGAGAAGTTCAAGATCCCTCGGTATGTCATCCACAGCGAGAATCACAGGGCATTTCGCTTGTTCCATGACCAAGTCCCTCAGCAGGGCGATTCGCATTCCCTTCTATAGGATAGTCAGAATTTCGTCCGTGGCTTGGATGCAAAATGGGTGGCCTACCGCATGGAGTCGGACCGAGCCGCTCCGCGACGGTAGGTTTTGCCTGGTGGTACCCGGGTGAGAAAAGCCCAGTCGGGGGCTGCGACAGGAGCCATTCCCTCTGGGCTGCGTCACCCTTGTGCCTTGGCCAGCCTCCCCACCAACCAAACAGCGCTATCCGCAGAGCGCCCATCCTGCGTCAGGTTCGAACCCCGAACCACACCGGACGAACGCAAACAAACAGCCTGCGCGAGGCTGTTCATACCTTTCCGGATGAGGATCAACTGCCCAGCTTATGAAGGGAGTGTTACCGACGTCGCCCTCACCCTCGAGGTTCCAGTTGCGTCCTGGGAAGCTAGCACGCGTGTCTCGCCCCCGCCGAGATAGGCCTCGATCACCTTGGGGTTTTCCAGGAGGTTTCGGCCGGTGTCAGCGAGGACGACCCTTCCAGTCTCCAACACGTACCCCCGGTGGGCCACCCGCAGGGCTTGCCGAGCGTTTTGCTCCACGAGGAGGATCGACGTAAAAGCCATCACTATTCTTTCGGATACACCCTTACGCTCTTGTAGGTCTTCAGCATGACCTTGCCTGGTGCGAAGCCGCGCGGCTTGCTCACATCGGCGACACGGCAGAAGTGGACCTCCACTTTCCCGCTCTCCCGGGCCTTGGAGAAGAAGGCTGCCAGTTGCGCGGCGCGCTCGATGACCGCGCGAGGGGGTTCGCTCACCTTGTCGGGATTACGGATGATCACGTGACTGCCGGGCAGGCTGGCCACATGCAGCCAGAAATCGCAGGGGTTGCCCACCTTG
>JANYIU010000045.1 GCA_025361955.1 Holophagaceae bacterium | reverse complement strand
GAACGCGGACCACAACGCCGCGAAGAACATCCTGGAGGCCGGAAGCGGCCTCCCTGCCGCCGGGATGGCGGCAGAAGCCTGTGGAGGGAAGGCGTCAGCCGCCCGGCGAAGCAGGAAACCTGCGGCGTGAGCCGTGGAATCCCCTTCCTTCAGGGAGGGGAGAATTCAATCGATGCCGGTCGCCAGTCAGGATGCAATCACGCAGGTCCGCATTGCCGACAATCTGTTCAATCGCGCTCGTGGAGGAATGATGTCCGCACCCAATGATGCCTTGGCGGTGATCCTGGGGGGCGGTCGCGGTCAGCGGCTGTACCCGCTCACCATGGATCGCTCCAAGCCAGCCGTGCCGATTGCCGGGAAATACCGGCTCATCGATATCCCCATCAGCAACTGCATCAATTCGGGCGTTTTTCGGGTGTTCGTGCTGACTCAGTTCAATTCCGTCTCCCTGCATCGCCATATCACCAACACCTACAAATTCGATTCCTTCCACACCGGCTGGGTCGAGGTCCTGGCGGCGGAACAGACCCTCAAGAGCGACGATTGGTATCAGGGCACCGCCGACGCGGTGCGCAAGCAGCTGGGCGAGATCCAGGCCACTGGGGCGGAGCATGTGCTTATATTGGCGGGTGACCACCTCTATCGCATGGACTATGCCGCCATGCTGGACTACCACGTGACCAAGGGCGCCGATATCACCGTGGCGGTCCAGCCCGTCGCCAAGGGGGAAGTGACCCGTTTTGGGATTCTCAAGCGCCATTTCGACGGTCGGATCGTAGCTTTCGTGGAGAAACCTCAGGAGTCCGAGGTCCAGGCCCGGATGGTGAGCCGGGACGATCCCGAACGTCCCTTCCTGGGCTCCATGGGTATCTATGTCTTCAAGACCCGGACCCTCGTGAACCTGCTCATCGACCATCCGGATTTTGACGATTTCGGCAGCGACGTCATCCCCTATTCCATCGGCAAAATGCCCATCGTCGGGTTTGATTTCGACGGCTACTGGCGCGACATTGGCACCGTTCGCTCCTTCTTCGATACGAACCTGGCCCTGACCCTGCCCAACGCTCCGTTCAATTTCTACGATGCCAAGAGTCCCATCTACACCCACTCACGATTCCTTCCCTGCTCCAGCATCACGGACAGCCACCTGAAGGACGTGATGTTGAGCGAAGGCTGCGTCATCGAACAAGCTGAGATCACCCATTCCATCATCGGCTTGCGCAGCCAGATCGGCGCGGGGACCTGCATCAAGGACAGCATCATCATGGGTGCGGACTACTATGAACGCGGGACCCCGGAGGGTGGGCTGGTCCTGGGCATCGGCCAGAACTGTTACATCGAAGGGGCGATCCTGGACAAGAACGTCCGGATCGGCGATGGCGTCAAAATCAAGCCCTTTCCGCGGGGCACGGACCTCAACCGAGGGAACTGGGTGGTCCAGGACGGGATCATTGTGATCCCAAACCAGGCCAAGATTCCCCCGGGAACCGTGATCGGGCCCGACGAATGATCCCACTGACTGAAGGTCATTAGCACGGGAACACTCCTCGCAGTGACCGGGTTTATGAACGTCTTTCGAGCGAGTCGCGCATGAAGAATTTGTTCCTACTCGATCCTTCTCTCGTTTTCCTGAATCACGGTTCCTATGGGGCCTGTCCCGGGCAGGTCCTGGAGAGCTGCCAGGGGTGGCAGCGGGAGATGGAGCGCAATCCGGTCGAATTCCTGGGTCGGCGTTCAGCGGAACTGTTGGGCCATGCGCGCTCGGTGCTGGCCCAGTACCTCGGCGCGCAGCCTGAGCACCTAGTCTTTGTCACCAATGCCACCAGCGGCGTGAATACCGTGGCGCGCTCCATCCCTTTGCTGGCAGGGGATGAAATCCTCACCACGGACCATGAGTACGGCGCCTGTGACAACACCTGGGACTTTGTCTGCCGGCAGACCGGAGCGAACTATGTACGTGCGGAGATTCCGTTGCCCTTCCGGGCGGAGGAATTCACGGAACGGGTTTGGGCTCACGTGACCGCCCGGACCCGGGTCATCTACCTGAGCCATATCACCTCGACGACGGCCCTCATCTTCCCCATCGCGGAATTGTGTCGTCGTGCCAGAGCGGCGGACATCCTAACCCTCATCGATGGCGCCCACGCCCCCGGCCACATTGCCTTGCAGCTGGACGAGCTGGGGGCCGATTTCTACACCGGGAACTGCCACAAGTGGCTCTGTGCGCCCAAGGCCGCGGCCTTTTTGCACGCCAGGCCGGAACACCATCACCTTCTGGACGCGAATGTGGTGAGCTGGGGCTACAGTACCGAGCTCATGCGGCACACCGATGCTGCTGCCTACACCGGCTCCACTCTGCTGGAACGCCGTCTCCAGTGGCAGGGGACTCGGGATCTGGCCGCGTTTCTGACGGTGCCAGCCGCCATCGAGTTTCAGCTCCGGCACGGCTGGGATCGGATTCGCAGGGGGTGCCATGCCCTCGCTGCGGAGACCCTGCAGCGCATCTGCGGAATGACAGGGTTGAAGCCTGTCTGCGCGGACACCGATTTCGGCCAGATGGTGGTGATCCCCGTGCCCGCCCTGAAGGCGGACCTTTTGCAGGAAACCCTGTTCAAGCGCTATCGGATCGAGATCCCGGTGACCTCGCACAAGCACCACCGCTTCCTGCGCCTCTCGGTGCAGGGCTACAACACCCGGGAGGATACCGATGCCCTGGTGGCAGCGGTCCGGGCGATCTACGGGCTATGAATCAATCGCCCAGCGACTTCATCAGTGCCGTACCGCCCAGCCTGCTCATCTGACCCAGGATCCAGGCCTGACGGCCCCTGACATAGCCGCTCGGAGCCTCTGCCCGATATTTGTGGGGATTTGGGAGCACGGCCGCCAGCAGGGCGGCTTCGCTGGGGCGGAGCTGCTTGGCGGGCTTGCCAAAGTAGGTGTGGGATGCAGCTTCCACGCCGTACACGCCGTCTCCGAATTCCACGATGTTGAGGTAGACCTCCAGGATGCGGTTCTTGGACCAGCCCAACTCAATGAGCAGCGTGAAATAGGCTTCAAAGCCCTTGCGCACCCAGGAGCGGGTTTCCCAGAGAAACAGGTTCTTGGCGGTCTGCTGGGAGACCGTGGAGGCTCCCCGCTTCCGACGGCTGTGCTCATTGTGCTCGACTGCCTTCTCGATGGCCTTCCAATCGAAGCCGAAGTGATCCGGGAAATTTTGATCCTCAGCGGCGATGACAGCCACCCCCATGGATGGGGCGATCCCCTCCAGGGAAACCCAGTCGTGGCGTGAAGTATAGGTTTTCGGGCTGAACCAGGATTCGATGCGTCGCTGGACCATCAGGGCCGAGAAGGGCACGGGCATGAAGCGGAAGAACAACACCAAGGCCACGCTGGCGACGAGGAAGACACCGGCCAGCAGGACCATGGCCTTCAGTGCGCGCTGCCACCATGCTTTCTGTTTAGCCACCAGCCACCTTCCGCCGGAGCGGCGTCCAATGCCGTTCTTGCTTCAGTTTCACACGGCCATCCGGACGAACGTTAATCGTTTCAGACGATTCATTGGGTCGGAGGCAGGCCAGGAAAACCCATCGTTCCGGGTATGCCGATGCTTGTCTTGCTGGGTGATATACCTGCACGCCTTGTAAAACCTGGTCATGCTTGCTCCAGTGGCCCGCTAGGGGCGGGATCCACGGATTTGCTCTGGCAGCCTTTCTGGGAGGTGTCATTGCACGCCTATCCCAGGCCCTTCGCAGGAAGCACCCCATGTCTCAAGGCACCGTCAAGTGGTTCAACGCCGAAAAGGGTTTTGGGTTCATCACCCCCGATGAAGGCGGCGCGGACCTGTTTGTCCATCACTCCGCGATCCAGACCCAAGGTTTCCGCACCCTGGACGAGAACCAGCGCGTCAGCTTTGACGTCGCGCAGGGCCAGAAAGGCCCCCAGGCAACCAACGTACAGAAACTTTAGAAACGGTTCTCGCCAGCTGGAAGATAAGCCTAGTTGGTGCCGACAGCCTGGTTTTCGCACGATGCTTTGAGCGATGGCCACGTGAGGACGTCTGTTTGCATGCGCGTGAGCCTGGGTAAACTGAGCAGACATGAAACGTCCTCCCCATGCCTGTGATCCGCCCCTTTGGGCCAGGGGTGCGCATCTTCAGACCCTGCTGGGACACTTCCTGCCCTCCGAGGCTGCGAATCTACCCTGGGAACATCTGAATCTGAAACTGGCGGACGGGGACGCCCTGAGGATTCTGCTGGCGCGCGGCAGCTCGGCTGTGGTGATCCATCTCTTTCATGGCCTCAGCGGCAGCGCCGAAGCCGACTACATGCGCAGGGCTTCGACCCTCTTTGCCAGCCAGGGGCACACGGTCCTGGCCATCAATCATCGCGGTGCCGGAGAAGGGCGCGGGTTGGCCGCCAAGCCTTATCACATGGGCAGCACCGCTGATATGGCCGCCATGCTCCAGGTGGGGCGAGGCCTTTTCCCGCAGCACACCCACGTGGCCATCGGCTTCTCCCTCAGCGCGACCGTGCTGCTGCTGTTGCTGGGTCGCGACGTTCGCATGGACTTCGCTCAGCCGGATCTGGCCATCGCCGTGAATCCCACGGCGGATCTTGACAAGGCCTCCCTTCGCCTTGCCAGGGGTTTTAATCGCAGCTATGATCTGCGTTTCGTGAGCCTGCTCAGGAAGCACCTCCGGGAGCTCTGGGAATTCGGTCTGCTGGAGCAGCCCATCCCCATTCCACGGCTGGCTACCCTGCGCGAGTTCGACGAACTCTACACGGCCAAGGCCGCAGGCTTTCGTGATCGGCGCGACTATTATGCGCAATGCGCTTGCGGCCCCTGCCTGCGGACGATCCAGATCCCCACGGTGATCCTCACCGCCGCCGATGATCCCTTTGCCCCTGCTGAGGATCTGGACGGTGCCGAACTCTCTCCCGCCGTGCATCTGCATGTGGAAGCTACGGGCGGGCACATGGGCTATCTGGGGCGGGGTGTCCCTGGACTCCGCTGGCTGGACTATGCCCTCGACCATTACTTGCGCGAATTGCTGGACGCAGTCCCAACCCAGTCAGGGGGCAGCCTCTGGACAACCTCCAGCCTGGATCCCACACCGCGGTCAGAACAGGCGGGCTACCAGGGCAGCCACGGCGGTTTCCACCCGCAGGATGCGCGGACCGAGGTCCACGGCCTGGAAGCCGCTCCTGACCAATAGTTCGATTTCCGCGGGGATGAAGCCGCCCTCGGGACCGATGGCGAGGGTGACAGGCTGCTCCAGGTTGCGGGGGCAGGGTTCCAAAGCGCCGGGATGCGCGACCAGGGCCAGGGTGTGGGCGGCGAGGTCGGGCAGCTCAGCTTCGGCGAAGGGGCGCAGTAGGCGCCGCAGATGCAGCTCCGGCAGCTGTGTGTCCTTGGCTTGTTCCAGGCCCAGGAGCCTCTGCAGGAGCAGGTTCTCCTCCGCGAGACGGGGGCTTTTCCAGTAGCTCTTTTCCACGCGCCAGGCATTGACCAGGTAGATCCGGCTCACGCCCAAGCTGGTGGCAGCGGCGATGACGCGGTTCAGCACCTTGGGGCGGGGCAGCGCGAGCACCAGAGTCAGGGGCAGCTTGGCAGGCGGGGTCTCCTTGAGTTCCACCTGCATCTCCAGGCAGTCATTCGCCAGGGTTAGCAAGCGGCCTTTGCCGATCTTTCCGTCCAGCAGGCCCACGGTCAGCTCGTCTCCCACCTTCACGCGGTGTACGCTGCGGATGTGCTCCAGACGCCGTCCCGAAAGACGAACCAAGCCTTCCGAGACGAAATCGTCCTGATACAGCAGTACAAGATTCATGCGGAATGCCGGAGAGAAAAGGGGGGGATTCGCCTTCAGGAGCTGACCCGGCAGGAGTCCATGGCAAACTGTAATGGAATGCACCCGAACCGAGATGCGATTCTACCCTCAATCACCAGATATTCCTGACCGGTGGAGCCGATGATCCCTCTGACCCAGATGCCTGGTTACTCGCGCTGGGGCAGTGCCTTGCCCGCGTTGCTGGCCTTGGAGGCACCGCTGTGGATCCATGGCGAGACCGGTTGCGGGGTCACCGGGATCGCAGCCTGGCTCGCCCGTCAGCGCGGAACCCAGGTGCTGGACAACGCTGAGCTCATGGAGCCCGACCTGCGGGAGGCCTGGATCCAGTGCAATCCAAGCGGCATACTGGGCTCCCATCGTACTCCCGAGGATCCCGCCGTGGCCTTGAGCGCCTCTCGCTGTGTCGCGCTGCGGTTGTTCTCCCTGGAGGAGGATCCGGAAGCGATGCTGACCTGCCTCAAGCTGCTGGCCCAGGAGGAAGGCATAGTGGCACCGCTGCCGCCCGCCCTGGGGCTCTTGCCGTGTCCAGGCAATCTGCGTGGACTGCGGAACCGCCTGGTGCGCTGGAAACTGCTTGGCCAGCTTCCGGACGAGGTGCCGGTAGGGCCCTTGCCGCTCGAAGGAGAAGACTTGGCCTCGAATCTCCATGTGCTTGAACGCCTGCTCTTGCACCGCGCCCTCCGCCGAAGTTACGGGAATCGGCTGGAGGCGGCGCGGCGCTTGGGGGTCAGCCGACGGCAGCTGTATCTTCTGATCGCCCGGCATGGGGACCCGGTTCGCGGTGAATTCCCCACCAGCGAAGGCCCCAAACGCTTGGGAAAACAGCGATTGCGCCAAAATTCCAGTAACGGTCAGAGCCACCGATAAGTTCTCAGAAGCGAGGTCTTGGAGCCTGACATGGCGAATCCTCTAAGGATACTGGTGGTGGACGACGATCCCGGGATGCGGGATGGCATGGCTTTGAGCCTCAAGCGGGCGGGCTTTGTCACCGAGCAGGCCAAGAGTGGAGAGGAAGCCCTCCGCATGACGCGGCCGGGTGCCTTCGACGCGGTGGTTACGGATCTGCGGATGATGGGCATAGATGGGCTGCAGCTCACCGCCCGACTGAAAGCCCTGGATCCCGTGCTGCCGGTGCTGCTGGTCACCGCCTTCGGCAGTCTCGATACAGCCCGGGAAGCCATGCGTCTCGGCGCCTTCGATTTCCTCTCCAAGCCCTTCAGCCCCGATGAACTGGTGACAGCCGTCCGCAAGGCCATCAAGAGCGACGAACGACTCAAGCCCGAGGAGCCCGGCGAGGCCACCGTGATCCTCACGCAGGATCCCGCCTTGGTGGAAACCCTGGCGCTGGCCCGCCGGGCCGCGGACAGCCGGGCCACCATCCTGATCCAGGCGGAGAGCGGCACCGGCAAGGAACTGTTGGCGAAGTTGATCCATACCTCGAGCCCGCGGCGGAAGGGCGCCTTCGTCGCCATCAATTGCGCCGCCATTCCCGAAAACCTGCTGGAATCCGAATTGTTCGGCTTCGAGAAGGGCGCCTTCACCGGTGCGACCAGTGCCAAGGCCGGGCGCTTCGAAATGGCGGATGGCGGAACCCTGGTGCTGGATGAGATCGGTGAGCTGCCTCTGGGCCTGCAGGGGAAGCTGCTGCGGGTCCTGCAAGAACGCAGCATCGATCGTCTCGGCGGCAACCGACCGATCCAGGTGGATGTGCGCGTCATCGCCCTCACCAATCGGGATCTGGTGGTGGAAGTGAAAGAAGGTCGGTTCCGGGAGGATCTCTTCTATCGCTTGAACGTGATACCGCTGCGCATGCCGCCGTTGCGCGAACGCACCGCCGATCTCTCCTTGCTCGCGGCCCATTTCGCCGAGCGCTATGCGCGCGAGAACGACCGGCCCACCCCCCGCCTCTCCCCCAGCTTCCTGGCGGCTCTGACTAGACATTCATGGCCTGGGAATATCCGCGAATTGGAAAATGCCATCCAGCGCTGTGTGGTGCTCAACCCTGGCAATGCCCTCACCGAGAAGGATCTGCATTGGCTGCTGGGTTCCGAGCAACTGCTGGATCTGCCCCTGGATCCGCCGGAACCCGCCCCGGAACCTGCACCCGTTTCGGTCTTTGCGCCCGTTTCCAAGCTGCCCTCTGGCATCGAGGTGGCAGATCCCCAGAAACCGCTCAAGGATGTCCTCATGGGCACCCTGGTCGCGATCCCCCTGGGCCTTTCGCTGCCCGAACTGGAGCGTTTCTGGTTGCTCTCCACCCTGGCCGCCCTGGATGGCAACCGCACGCACTGTTCCCAGCAGCTGGACATCGCCCTGCGCACGGTCAGGAACAAGATCAACGAATATCGCGCCCAGGGCTTCGAGATCCCGAGCAGCGGCTATGGTCGGGATGCCGACTGAGCCTCAATTGGGCACTGCCACGCCAGTAAGAAACGGCGCACAGCACTTGGGGCAACCACGGCTTATTTTTTGCATTTATTTCCGTGTGCTCAGTGTGTTCCGTGGTACTTCCTTATTTGGTTCTTTGCCAACCCAGGATGAAAACTGCTGCTGCTTCAAAATCCCTGCAGTCTTCTCCGGGAATAGGTGAAGATCTGAAAGAAAAGCTTCTTTAGGCGGGGATCCACGGGAATAACGGGGATAAAACAGGTATTTTTCGGCGTCCTTGCTCAGCTTCATGGGAAGGCAGAGCCGACAAGCACACAAGTGTGCCTTTCGGCTGTGCCCTCCCATGAACGCGCGCGGCTTTCGCCGTGCGCCCCGCAAAGCGGGCTTGGCCAGGACGCCTAGAGCGATCGCAAAGGCCCGCTACAAACATCCCCGACCATCCCTTTTTCTCCCGGCTGAATCGCTTTCATTGGGTTCTATCATCACTTTTGGTCTCGGCCCAAGCTTCAGACTTCGACCTTGAGGTGCCAAAAGTTCAGCAGGGAGGTGTCTCCTTGGAGCACCTGCAGCACACAGCCAAGGCCACGGATCGGGCAAACTTGCGTTCATCTCCTTCATGGCCGAGCTTCGAGAGGACTGGTGAATGGTCGCGCCAACACGACCTCCTCGACAGCCAGTAAAGAAAACGGGTTCGGATGGTTGAACGTCATATTTTTCCTACTTATTTGCGAGTCCTGAAAAAGATGGCACCCAATTCACAGCGTTAATTCTGCCGCCAAGGATGCGTTGGAGGTGAGACTCGTTCGCCCGAGATGCGAAGGGCAGCGCATCGAAGTCTCCCTATAGCAGAACCCAAACAGGGTCTGAATTGTTTCGAAGATTAAGTTGACAGCGTGGTTTCCAGGAAGCAGGCTGAGAAGCATTCCAATGAATCTTTGAACGACAACGGACCCTTCATGGCGGTTCGCTGCCTGTTAACCACTTCACCAGCTCACTCGCCTACAGGCGTCTGGAGCCTTTGCATTCCCTATCCACACCTAAGGAAGGAGAAAAAATGAAGAGATTTAATTGGATAAAAACAGTAGGAGCAGGGGTGGTTATTGCCTGTCTGGCGCTACCCCTCGCGGCACAGGGAGCCACCAAGGCGGAGTTGCTGCTAAAGGCCCAGCAGCACCGGGCCCTGACGACCGGCAAGGCGGTTCCAGCGGCTGCAGTAGTGGAAACCAATGATGAGAGCGCACGCACGCAAAGGCAGGCGCTCCACGCCAAGAAGTCCGCACTGATCCAAGAGCG
>JANYIU010000035.1 GCA_025361955.1 Holophagaceae bacterium | reverse complement strand
CACGAAGGATCGGGCAAATCCGCCCTCACCTTCCTGGTCCATGGTGAACCGAATTCGGCCCTCGCCCTGCAGCAGGACCTCACAGCAAAGGGCTTGAAGACGCAGATTCCCGAGCTGCATCAGGAGTATGAAATTTGATCTCCCAGTAGAATGCGGAAGAAGCCGCCAAAAGGGCTCAAGGACGCGAAAGAGATACGGCAGGATGCCTGATTGCAGGCGACTGCCGCTCGCGCTATTTCGCGCCTTTAATGGATTCGATTCTAAGGGTCACACCTTCAGGATTCCCTGGAGATAGGTCGCCATTTCCGTGAAGCGCTTGCTTTGAGGGCTGTGCGGATGACCGACCACGATGGGGGTTCCTTCGTCGCTGCCAGTGCGGATCTGCAGATCGATGGGCAGCTCGCCTAGAAAGGGCAGGCCCATCCGCAGAGCCGCGGCATGCACGCCGCCGTGACCGAAGATCTGGGTCTCCTGCTCACAGTGGGGACAGATGAAGCTGGACATGTTCTCGATCACGCCGAGCACGGGGATCTTCGCGGTCTGGAACAACCCGATGGCCTTCTTCGCGTCCAGGAAGGCCACATCCTGGGGGGTGCTCACGATGATGGCCCCATCCACTTTGGCATTCTGGATGAGGGATAGCTGAACGTCTCCCGTGCCCGGTGGCAGGTCTATGAGGAGGAGATCCAGTTCGCCCCATAGCACATCGCCGAGGAACTGGGTCAGGGCCTTGTTCAGCATGGGGCCCCGCCAGATGACGGGCCGATCCTCATCCACCAGGAAGGCCATGGACATGAGCTTCAGGCCGAATTTTTGGATGGGCAGGATCTTGCCCTCGTCGGTGCCCTCAGGTCCGTCCTTGATGCCAAACATCATGCCCATGCTCGGCCCATATAGATCCGCATCCAGAAGACCCACTTTCAGACCCAATTTCGTCAGGGCGCAAGCCAAGTTCGCGGCGATGGTGCTCTTGCCCACGCCGCCCTTTCCGCTACCCACCATGAGGCACCGCTTGACATTCTGGAGCAGATTCTTGAACTGCGCCGTCGGCGTGGGTTCCCACTGAAAACGAATCTCCACCGAGGCGGCCCCGGCCTTGATGACCCGTTCCGACAGGGCATCGCGGATGGACGCTTCCCGATCCTTGTAGGCGTCCAGGAGCGTCAGATCGACGGTGACGTGCTCGCCTTCCACAGCAATGGCCTTGACCGCCTTCAGGGCCAGCAGCGTCGCATTCGTGCCTGCTACCTGATAGCTGTTGAGTGCATCGTAGATCGCCGCACGGCTCACCTTGGACATGGTCGCCTCCCGTCACTAGGGTGCCACGAAACGCCCCGGCCCCTGCCCACTACCCTGCTCACCGTCTGTTCAGATATCTTCCATCGCCATCAGATCCGTGAGCTTCTGGGTGACATTCCTGACCCCGCTGGCCATCAGGCCATGTTCGTAGGTCCGGGTCTGGCTGCGCAGGAGCGGCCGGGAGGGGTCCAGGCCCCGGCGCAGAGCACTGCCATCGGGGCCCAGCATGCGCCCCTTGACATTGTCGTTGAGTTGCAGCTCCAGGAGTTCCACCACCTCCGCAGCGACGATGGAATCCACCAGGGGGAAGGTCACTTCCACCCGGTGATCCAGGTTCCGTTGCATGAGATCGCCGGAGGACAGCAGGGTCTCCGGGGCGCCGTTGTTCGCGAAGTGGTAGACCCGGGCATGTTCCAGGAACCGATCGATGATGGAAAGCGCCCGGATGTTCTCCGACAAACCGGGCACACCGGGGCGAATGCAGCAGGAGCCCCGCACGATCAAGTCAATCCGCACGCCGCTCTGACCGGCCTCGTAGAGTTTCTGAATCATGGTGGGATCCACGAGCGCGTTCACCTTCAGGATCATGCGCGCGGGCAGGCCGTTCCGGGCGTGCTGGCATTCCCGTTCAATCCGTTCCATCAATGCTTTCCGGAAGCTCTGGGGAGCGAGGATCAGGCGGTTGAACTGAGGCGGTCGCGTGTAGCCCGTGAGCAGATTGAAGAAATTGGAGAGATCCTCGCCGAACTCAGGCCGGTCTGTGAAGATGCCCAGGTCCGAGTACTGGCGCGAGGTCTTTTCGTTGTAGTTGCCCGTGGAGAGATGGCAGTAGCGCTTGATGCCGTTCTGTTCCTGACGGATCACCAGGCAGGCCTTGCCATGGGTCTTGAGGGCCGGCATGCCATAGACCACATGCACACCGGCCATTTCCAGGCGACGAGCCCAGGCGATGTTGGCTTCTTCGTCGAAGCGGGCCCGGAGTTCCACGATGGCGGCCACCTGCTTGCCGAGCTCTGCCGCCCTTTCCAGAGCCGCTGCGATGGGGCTGGTGCGGCTCATGCGATAGAGGGTCATCTTGATGGCCAGAACCTTGGG
>JANYIU010000028.1 GCA_025361955.1 Holophagaceae bacterium | reverse complement strand
TGCATTGCGCGCACCAGTGGACCAAATTCACGCTCAACTTCTCGGCTCGCGGCAACGGCAATAAAATCCTTGGCTCCTTGGGCCAGCTTCGACAGCACTCCTGGCTCCTGAAAGACCAGCACACGGTCTCGATATCTTTCGAGTTCGTCACCGCCAATCGGTCCGAAAAGCTGTGCCAGAAAGGCTAGTGCTTCTTCGATGGAGTCCGCAGCAATCAGGGTTGGCTCCTCAGGCTGCCGGGAAAGGCGGGAAATCATCGTTTGCCTTGCACTCTCGATGGCAGGAGCAAACAAGGACCCTGCAAGCGGAGGGTCAACAACACCAGCCCATGCCGCCCAGCATTTATCCAATGAGTAGACATTTTTTGAGGGGTGATCTGTTTCGTTAGCAAACCAAGCCTGCGCCGCGATGGACTGTTCGAGCCATTGCTCCAAATCGCTGGAGTCGTGGGCGCGCACATCCTTCCACTGGCCTTTGATCTGCTTCTCTTTCAACCAAACCTCTTTCCCAGACCAGTGCCGGGGGGTCACAAATACAAAGGTTGTCCGGTCCCGTTCGGCTTTGGGGGTGGCCTTCACACTCTTGGCGTAGTCACTATCGGCTTTTCGCTTAATTTCCTGATTGGTGCCAAACTCCCACCCCGACAGTCCGGCAGGAGTCCAAGGCGTTGCCTGTGTGGCATCAACGTAGCCGTCCCAACCCGGTCGCTCCGCATCATCATTTCCCGGAAAGTCGATCTTCCGAATACCGCCCCCAGTGGAGTTCACAAGCGTGCGGAGCAAGACCGCCAGGCGCGTTCGGGCCGAAATATTCCGATCTACCCACGCCTCGATGTCGGCCGCTTTTATACCAAGAAACGGCACCACGTACGGCATAGCATTGATTGGATTACCTTTCGCCCTAGCCAGAGCGGCATCATACGCCGCCTGCATGTCCAGCAGACTTTGCGCTGGGACGCTGAAGGCAACTTCTATGCGCGAAGCCATATCAGGGGTAGCGGCGACATGGCCGTTCAAGAAATTGGACAACGCCGGCCTGCCTACACCAACGAGCTTCGCAGCGGCCATAACGGACAGTTTCTTCGGGGTCAGGACCGAGTCACGAACATATTGGCCGGGATGAATCGGGGCAGTAACGTTTGTTTTCGGTGAGATGGACTGAACGTCGGACTTTTTGGGCATGGGGAGCCTCGCGTCGGCAATAGTATCTCACTTTGTATCCCGTAGCGCAACAGGCTACACATCATCTCCAACTATGGCCCCTTATTGGACGAACGCTGGGTACACCTTTGGAGTATGCGCTGAGAGCTGTGAGGAGCTCGGTGCTCCCTCGTCAGCCTTCCCTGCGACCCGGGCTGCGCTTCCCTCACGCCCTGCGGGCTGCAGGGCCTCTGCTTCCGCCTCTGGCGTCCCTGCGGGTCAATGGAAACCCTCTGCCTTAAGCACCCCTTCGGGGCGGCTTGGCCAAAGGCCTGCGCCGGTCTCCCATCGAAAGCCGCCCCTGGCCTTGGGAGCTTCGCCGCTTGCCTTGGGCGAGCCGCAGGGAGCGGCAGACCTCAAGGAGCATCCCATGTCCCTCAACACCCTCATCCTCACCGGCAACCTCGGCGGTGATCCCCGCTTCACCGTTACGACCACGGGCCGGAAGAAGGCTTCCTTCTCCATCGCCTCCACCAAGAGCCTCAAGAACGCCGATGGCTCCTGGACCAAGACCACCGAATGGACTCCCGTGGTGCTCTGGGGCCGCCTCTCCGATAGAGCCGAGAAGCTGCTCACCAAGGGTCTTCCCGTTCTCGTCCACGGAGAGAAGCGAACCCGCACTTACACAGACACCAAGGGACAGTCCCACCAGGTCGTGGAGCTGGTGGCCGTCGACTTCCAGGTCCTGGCCCGCAAGCAGGAGGTCGCCCGCTAGGGCGGCCTCCCTTTCCCGTCGGAGCACGCCATGTCAAATGCCTACGACGTCATCACTGCCCGTCTGCTCGATCTCCTGGCCCAAGGCCAAATCCCCTGGCGCCGCCCCTGGAAGGCACTCAAGGCCGTCGGAAGCCTGCGTCCCCGAAACATCAACGGCAATCTCTATCGCGGTGCGAACTGGTTCCTGCTGGGCATGTTGCCCTTTCAGCACCCGATCTATCTGACCTATCGCCAGGCGCTGGCACTTGGGGGCCATGTCCGCAAAGGCGAGCAGGGTTTCCTGGTGCTCTTCTGGAAGCTCCTGGAGGTGACCGAGGAGAACGCTTCTGACCCCGAGGACATCGGGAGGAAGATCCCTTTCGCTCGCACCTTCACCGTCTTCAACGTGGACCAGTGCGACGGGCTGTCGCTCGTTCTGCCTGAAGTCCCGGTGGCTCCGATCTCATTTGACCCCATCACGGAGGCCGAGGTCATCTGGGAAACTACGCCGCAACGCCCCGAGCTTCGTTACGGCGGCGATCGCGCTTGTTACGTGCCTGCAATGGACCTCCTGAAGATGCCCCCGCGTGGGTCATTCGAGAACGCCGAGGGATTCTACGAGACGCTTTTCCACGAGATGGGACACGCCACCGGCCACATCTCTCGGTTGAACCGCAAGGAGATTTCGAACGGCGCCTATTTCGGGAGCCAAGATTATTCTCTCGAAGAGCTGGTGGCCGAGCTCACGGCGGCATTCCTCTGCGCTGAGGCAGGGATCGACCAGATCGTGATAATGAACCAGGCTGCCTACTTGCAGGGCTGGCTGGAAAAGCTCCGGAAAGAGCCCAGTGCATTCATCACAGCTGCGGCCAGGGCACAAAAAGCTGCTGATTTCATCCTCGGACGGAAGACCGATGAGCAGCATTCAAAGGAAGCCGCGTGAGACCGCCGTCGCGGCGCGTCCGCGCCAGGGATCGTGCCAAGCCCAGATCAGGCTTGGCACGCCCCTGGCCGTGCGAACGCCCGTGAAAGGATCCGACCCATCAATTCGTTTAAAGACCTCTCAGGGAGACACTTCGTTGGGGATCGCCACCGGCCCCCGGAACACGGGGGGCCGATGGCGACGCCGACGACAGAAGGCATTTGCGGGATTACATCCCATGGGGATAGAGGCGTAACGAGGGGGGCCTCTGGCTCAGCCTCGGACAGAAGGGGCTCCGGGCCATGCAGTCCGAAGGTTTGTGGCCAATTCCATCACGCTGGCTGCACACGTCGAACCTGTCCAATTACAGCGGAACCTACATCCAGGACAAGCTCGATCTCGGCAGGCGATAACCGCGATACGAACCACAAGAGCTTCTCGATGGCGATGCCTTTGGGGCTATCCAAATCCTGCAGCCGAAATAGCTCATGCAATTCAAATTCTATGGCATCTGATATTTGCGCCATCAGTCTGAGCGAGGCTGTCCGACTCCCTGTTTCGATCCGGCAGATGGTCTCCGGCTGGACATTGACCTTCTCTGCCAGCTGCGCCTGGGTCAGGCCCACGGCCCTGCGTTGCCTGGCGATCCTATGACCCAGTCGTTTTTCGAGAGTTTTCATTGGGGATGCCCCAAGCGATATGGCTGGGCCGTTCCAGCAGGCCATGGTCCTCGTGGACTTGACCTGTTGGGTCATAGTCTCGAGACCAAATTGACCTGTGAGGTCATGGCAGGACGCTTGGGATGCCTGTAGGGTCGACTGCCATGGCAACTGGCACGGATGCCGAGGATCTCCACCTGCGGAGGCAATGTCCAACATGAGCGACGCCTTGATTCGTGCAGCCCAGTACGTGCGGATGTCCACCGAACATCAGCAGTACTCGACGGAGAACCAGTCCGACGTGCTGCGGGAATACGCGAACAAGCTAGGCATCCAGATCGTGCGGACCTTTAGCGACGCTGGAAAGAGCGGCCTTCGCATCGATGGACGAGATGGTTTGAAGGAGCTCATTGATGTGGTTCAGCGTGGAAAAGCCGATTTCACGATCATCCTCGTGTACGACGTAAGTCGCTGGGGGCGCTTCCAGGACGCTGATGAGAGCGCCTACTACGAATACATCTGCAAGCGGGCTGGAATCGGCATCCAGTATTGCGCGGAGCAGTTCGAGAACGACGGGAGTCCCGTTTCCACCATCGTCAAAGGCGTCAAGCGAGCCATGGCAGGCGAGTACAGTCGAGAGCTTTCCGTGAAGGTCTTCAAAGGGCAGTGCAAGCTGGTGGAGCTGGGTTTCAGGCAGGGAGGGGCTGCCGGGTACGGGCTGAGGCGGCTGCTCATCGATCAGGCAGGAAAGCCTAAGGCAGAGTTACAGCCGGGCGAGCAAAAGAGCCTCCAAACGGATCGGGTCGTGCTGGTGCCAGGGCCACCGGAAGAACGTGCGGTGATTCGCCGAATCTACCGACTCTTCGTGCATGAGGGGCGCAGCGAAAGTGAGATTGCCGCTGAGCTCCGTCGGGTCGGAATACTCGGAGAGTGTGGCCGTAGCTGGACTCGGGGGATGATCCATCAGGTGCTCACCAGCGAGAAATACGTCGGCAACAATGTCTACAATCGGATTTCATTCAAATTGAAGCAGAAACGCGTCCGAAACCCTCCAGAGATGTGGGTTCGGTGTGATTCCGCCTTCGACGCAATCGTGGAACGCCAGGACTTCCTCGCGGCGCAGGCCATCATTCTGGATCGCCACAAGCACACCTCTGATGCAGAGCTACTCGATCGACTCAGAGAGCTAGCTGATCGTCATGGTCGGCTGAGCGGACTCCTGATTGACGAGACCGAGGGGATGCCTTCGAGTTCCAGCTATCGGCATCGCTTCGGCAGTCTCGCCAGGGCCTATCAGCTCGTGGCCTACCGACCAGAACGGGACTTCGCTTTCATCGAGATCAACTGGAGGCTTCGGCGATTCCATCCTGGGATCGTTGAGGAAGTGGTTCGATCCCTGGAACAGCATGGAGGGACCATCGTGCGGGATCGTAGAACCGATTTGATCCGAGTGAACGGGATGTTCTCTGTCTCCATTGTCATCGCGCGGTGCCAGACAACTCCCTCGGATGCCTTACGCTGGGTGGTGCGACTGGACGGCGGGCTCGACCCTGACCTCACCATCGTCGTCCGGATGGATTCGCCCAATCAAGCACCTCTCGACTATTACGTGCTTCCATCCCTGGATGTCTGCCAGGCCCGTCTCCGGATCCGGGAGGACAATGGCATCTTCCTGGATGGGTATAGGTACGAATCGCTTGAATACTTCTTCGGAATGGCCCAGACCGTTCGCGTGGGAATGGCCGCATGACCACCGTAGAGCTGATTCCTGTCGAGAAGATTCGCGTCATCAACGCGCGCAGCCGGAACAAGACCAAGTTCCGCGAGATCGTCGAGAACATCTCCAAAGTCGGCCTTAAGAAGCCCATCACCGTCAGCCGACGGGAGGGGGGTGATGGATTCGATCTCGTGTGCGGGCAGGGTCGGCTTGAGGCCTTCCTGCTGGCTGGCGCGAGGGAAATCCCTGCGATCGTTGTTGCAATCCCACTGGAAGAGCGGCTCCTTCGCAGTCTGGTGGAAAACTTGACGCGGCGTACACCTTCGAGCGTTGAGCTCGCGAGGGACGTGATGAGCCTGAAGGAGCGCGGCCACAGCCATGGCGACATCGCCGAGCTCATTGGGATGAGCGAGGGCTATGTTTCGCAGCTCGTGCGGCTGGTTGAAAATGGAGAGGATCGTCTTATCGCAGCCGTGGAGCGCGGAGATATTCCCATCACCGCAGCCATTGAAATTTCGGCTTCCGATGATGGCGCGATACAGCGCAGCCTACAGGAGGCGTACGACAGCGGGAAGCTGCGAGGACGCTCGTTGGTGAAGGTACGGCGACTCATCGAGGAGCGCCGGGCGCGAGGGAAAGGACTGGGCGCGCCCAGGGCCCGGCGCGCAAAATCCCCGTCCACGAATGACCTGGTCCGCACCCTGAGACGAGAGATGCAGAAGCAAGAGTTGCTTGTGAAGAAGTCCCGTCACTGTGAGCAGCAGTTGCGATTTCTGCTCTCCGCTTTGCGGGATCTCATGCGGAACGAGCACTTCGTAACCCTCTTGCGGGCCGAGAAGCTGGATGCGCTCCCCAAGTATTTGAACGAGATGATCGCAAAATGACTATGCCATCGCTCAAGGCCGCATTTGAATTCGAAGGAATCTCGATTCGGCTCGACAGGTTGCTCCCGACGAGAACAACCGTCGTCCAGTTGAAGCAGACGGTGAAATACCAGGCACTGCTCGCCTCCATCCGAGAGGTCGGCATTGTCGAACCCCTGAGTGTGTACCCACAGGCGAGTGGAAAGTACCTCCTCCTCGATGGACACGCCCGGGTCGAAGCTTTGCGCGATCTTGGATGCATCGAGGCGCCGTGTCTCATCGCGGCCCAGGACGAAGGCTGTATCTACAACAACAAGGTGAACCGGATTGCTCCGATTCAAGCCAATCGCATGATTTTGAAGGCCCTGGATGCGGGCGTGCCAGCAGAGCGGATCGCAAGGGCCCTCAACTTGAACGTCCAGACCGTACACAACAACCGTCGGCTCCTTCAGGACATTTGCCCCGAAGTCGTGGAGTTGCTGCAGAACAAGCAAGTGGCGCAGGAGACCTTCAATCTGCTCAAGCGCGTCAAGCCCCTCCGGCAGATCGAAATGGCCGAGATCATGGTGGCCGCAGGAACGTACACAGCCAATTATGCGCGCGCTCTGGTCATGACGACGGCGAAGGCACAGCTTGTCAATCCAGGGAGCCCGAAGAAGATCCCCGGCCTCAAGCCAGAGGACCTGGCTCGCATCGAGCACGAGATGCTGGTGCAGGAGCAGGATTTTCGCATGCTTGATGAGACCTACAACGAGCACGTCATGGCCTTGACGATCGCCCGCGGTTACATCAGGACCCTGATTGAAAATGCCCGTGTCGTTCGCTTCTTGAATCAGAACTTCCGCGAGTTCTTCACTGAGTTCCAACGGATTGTTGAGTCGAGTGCTCTTGATGGGTGAGCAGTGGCCGTGGGCCTGTTCTGTTCCCAAATTCCCACTCGGGCCATGCAGCGGGAACCTTGGCGATAGCGTCTGCCATTCAGGGTTCCCGCAATTCCCACGGTTCCAACGCTCAGGAAGTGGGAGATGTAAATGCCTCCAGGAAGACCTTCATCAGGGCATGGGCATCGCGGGCAAGGAAACGGCGTTCATCAGAATCCTCTGGATTCATAAACAGAACGACACTGCCGGGCCCGTAATCATCTGGGCTACCGAATTTGGAAGCCAAGATCTCCAGGGCTTTCCTCACTTCAGGGTTTGCACGGTCGGGCCCCAAGGCCTTGGCAAGCCCCTTGGGGCCTTCAGGGGCGTTCTTTAGACAGAAGTAGAGGTCATAGGCGTCCTTGGTCTTGTCGCGGCCATCCAGGGCGTATGCCTTCATCACGATGAATGCGGGGAGGGAGGTGATCTGGAGGGTGATGGTGTTCTGGCGGCCATCCGGCATGTGTCCTTGAAACGTCAGGGCCTGCTTGTGCCCAAGGGCAAAGCGAGCCCCATCGGCTTCTATGGCCCGGAAGTCGGGAAGCACTTTCCCGCGATTTGTCTTTGGTTTCTTGGGGAGCAAGAAGTCCACTTCCACGCGAATGGGATCCCCCTCGTCCACCTTCACATCCTTGGCCAGCTTGAAGGGCTTGTCTGTCTCCTCGTATCCGCGTCCTTTCAAGAGCAGCACCAAGTCTGCGTAACGATTCCCATCTCGGAGCGGACCGGGATCCAGGAGTACATCCACATCCAGGCTGCCCGTGTGGGGAGGGATGGCCGTTGGGAGGAGAAGCTCCGGAACCCAGCCCCCGATGAGCACCATGGCGTCACGGTACTCGCCCAGCACTTGCCAAAGCTCGGTCATGACCCGCCGAGCCGCCTCAACGTCTCTCTGGGGATAATCGTCTTGATGGTTTCCGAGCTGGGCGTTCACGCGGTGTACCTCGGTTTCAGAAGGCGGTCGAAGAGATGTTCTGCCGCCTCGTCGGCACGGCCTCCAGCCTGCATCAAGTCGATGAAGGTCTGGACGGGACATGTAACGGGTGGGCGGCCAGGCTTCCAGCCATAGAAGACACCCTCATCGGGGGCTAGATACGCCACCACGTTCTCGCCATCGGGCACTGCCTGGAGTTCCAGTGCATGCCAAAGGGGCTCTGAATCCCCCGAGTAGTAGAAAAAGCTTCGGTGCTGGCGCACGAAGGGAGCCAGATCGCTGGCGGCGGTAAAGGATGCCAGCAAAGCGTCCACGCGAGGCTTCAGGTCCACCAGGACCTCCTCAAAGCGCTTCCGGAAGGCATCCTGCGATAGGGATGAATAGAAACGCCGTTGGGTGAGCATAGGGGGCTTGGCTTCGCGAGCCCATGCCCGGATCAGTTTCTCGGGATCCAGGACCTTGATGCCCTCGGGGGTGCGGGAGGCGTGATTCCGACTCTCCAACACCTTGGCCAAAGCATGGGCCTGCCCCAGGCTGACGCCGGGGTAGGCCAGCTTGGCCAGCTCCCGCAAGGTCCAGGTTTTACCTGCGTATTCAGGATCCAGGAGCGGGCGCAGCAGACGCTGGCCTGCCCGGGTGAAAGGTGAGCCCTGTGAAGCCTGGCGCGCATAGCGGTTGGGGAAGCCCTTCCGCTCGATGTAGAGCGAGCCTGACCAGATGCGGCAGTTACCACTTGCATCCCAATAGCCAATGCCTCGTTTCTCAAGCGACTCCGCAGCTGCTTCGGAAACGTATGGAGAGAGCACCATCAACCCGTCGAGATGTTGCTCTGCCTTCACTTCCGCCAACCGGGCCCCCAAGAGTTCAGCTTCCCGCGGTTCAAGGCTCCTGCTTTTGATCTCCACGCCCCATCGTAGGGGGACTTCTGAACCTTTCGTGTAGAGATCTCCAATGGCGTCGAACCCGTGGTTCTTCTGATTTTCCACGCTCAGACTCCAATGAGCATGGTGGTAGATGGGAAGAGCTTGGAGGTCTTGTCGAAGGCCATCCAGGAGGGTTCCAGCATCGGGGGGCATGTTCGGTTTAATCAATCTGTTCACCCATTGCTGAACATAGGCTAAATACCGAACAAGTCAAGAAGACAAAGACTATGAGGCACAGAATGGTGGATGGAGGAGATGAAGAGCCAGCCGCGGATCACACACCATGGATTTTGAGGGCTGTTATGCCTCCGGGCTGGTGAATACCGAGGACTGGGGCCAGTTTTCTTACGGCCTCGGCCTTGGCGGTCTGACAGAGGTGGCCATAGTGCATCTCCACCATGCTGGTGTCGCGATGACCCAATTGCTGAGCTACGAAGACCAAGGGCACCCCGCGGTTGACGAGGCCAGAGGCGTACGTGTGGCGAAGCTCGTGGAAGACCATGGAATCTAGCTCGGCGGCCTTGCATGTTTCGGCCATCATGCGGCAGAGCTCCGATCGACTCCAGGTGCCTCTGGGTGCTTTTTGTTTCCGGTCATAGGTCTCTCTGGGGAAGAGGACTTTCTCAGAAGGCGCTCCCGTTGTGAGTTCCGAGAAGAAAGCCACAGCTTCCTCGGTGAGGGTGATGTAGCGCGAGCGACCGGATTTGCTGAACTCGATGAAGACGGATCCATTGATGGGATCAAAATCCCCAGCTTTCAACCTTGCCAGCTCGCTTTCCCTGGCCCCCGTGAAGAGTCCGGCTTTGATCAACTTTCGAAAATCCAGACTGGGGCAAGCATTGACCAAACGGACCTGCTCCGTCGGGCTCAGAAACCGGATCCTGGCGGATGTGGTCCCGCGGAACTCTTTGAGCTCCCGCCAGGCCTCGTTGGACTGGACCCTCCGTTCACGGTAGGCCAGGTTCAATGCAGCGCGAAGGTTCTTCCAAAGGCGGTTCGTGCTCGCTTTTCTCGCCCTGAACTCCTCAGGCGTTTGGGGAGGCGCAAGCTCCTTTCCGCGTCGCCGGATGGGTGACTTTGCGACCTCATCCATCCAGAGTTCGAGGCGCTTGCGGGTCAGGCGATCGACGGGAATGGTGCCAATGGATGGGATGACCCTTGCATTGAAGTCATAGGCCATTCGATCCGCCGTCTTGGCCTCGTTTCGCTTGCGGTCCACCAGATAGTCTGAGACAGCATTGGCGATGGTGTATGGGCCTGTCTGGACTCGTTCACCAGTTGCCTGATGGTAGGCGGTTTCGAACCACTTCCGAGCTGCCGCTTGAGCCTGGGCGAAGGAGAGCACCATCTTCCCGTCCGGGTCGCTGGTGTCATCCGAAGCGCCAAGAGCTTGGTAGATGCGGGGTGGGACGCCGGCAGGGTTGTAATAGCGCGCAATCCAGGTCCCCGCCTGATTGCCCTTCCGATACCCGATGGCTCGACCCTTCTCAAGGACTAGCCAATAGGGTTCCCGACGGACTTTCAAGCTCTCCCGGGCAGATCGAGAGCCGAGGCTGCTGCTTTCCTTTGTCCGGGCCATGAGGATCTCCGTTTTGCCGTATGCAGTGCCAAGCATACGGCAAACATGGCGGCAAATCACCCCTTACACCGACAAATGCAGAATGACGGCATTTTGTTAAATATCTGAAAACACCGTGTATTGACGTGTTTGTGGGTGTCTGAAAACATATGCCCAGGTACAGTGAAACGCCCCGAGGCGGGGGCGTTTCGTGAGGAAAGTTTGGTGGGAAAAGTTTGGAAGGATTCTTTTGCGGGAGTCCAAAAAGGGACTGGTCTAAATAGGTGGGACTGAATGTGGCGGGAAGCCCCGAAGGGCACCTCACCTATCAGTCTAGTCGGACATGGGCGGTCCGGCCAGCGGACGACGTTTATTCCGGAAGCTGGAATAGACGATCCTCTGCCTGGACGGGCTTCCAATGGCTGAAGCCAAGCCTCACCTTCTTCCGGGTGGGTTCTTCCAGCTCAAGGCTTGAAAGCACCTGGGCACCGTGCTCGGCAACGATGGCTCCGAATTGGGCTGTCCGGGCCAACTTGCCTGAAGCGTAAAAGAATTCGGATTTGAGGGGCTGCCCGTCTCCGTTGAGCCAGAGCACTGCCTTCTGATAGCTGAGACTCTTGCGTCTGGCCTGCAGTTCCAGGCGCCGGGTGGAAACCCCCTCGACCAACTCCTCGAGTTCACTCGTCACCGTGTAGTCTCCCGAGAAGCGGAACCGAGCCACATCGCCTCCAGCTGCGGGTCCAAGCAGCCGCTGCTGAGGGGAGACCTTCACCGGACGCTTGGCATTGGGCAGCAACAGCCACATCTGTTCCTTCAGCAGCAGCACCGCCCGTCCTCGCTCCTTCTCGGAAAGACCCTCCACCCGGGCATCCCCGTTCTCTCGGACCAATACCCGCCATTGCTGCTGGGCTTTCCCATCCTGAAGGGTCACGTCCACGGAGAAGCTGGGCCAGGGGTACCGATACCGGTCCACCCGCTTCAGAGCCTCCTCGGCGGTCTGTCCCATCAAGCAGGAGGCAGCCAGTCCGACCATCGCGAGCAGTGAGCCTCTACTTCCTGCCATAAACATCTTCCAACCGCTCGATGTCGTTCTCGTCGAAGCTGCCGAGACTGACTTCCATCACCCGGACCGGATGCGCCGTCTGCGCCGCGCAGCTGAGCCGATGCACGCTTCCGACCGGAAGCCAGATTTCAGCACCTCGATCCGGGGTGATGACACGGCCATCCAGCTCGACGATCACGCCAGCATCCAAAGCTATCCAGAGTTCACTCCGGTGCTTGTGGCGCTGCAGACTGAGCTGCTGGCCAGGATTGCACGTGAGGATCTTCACGGTGCAAAGAGTATTCAAAACGAACTGATCGAAGGAACCCCAGGGCTTGTCTACATGCAGTGTTTTCGGTTTGTCCATGTCCGCTCCTTACCCTTTCTAGTCGGCGCTTGCGCCCTCACAATAGATCCTTCCGCCCCAACTTTTCCAATCTCTCGACGATTTTCTTCACATCCTGCGCTTTGTCCCGGTGACAGATGAGCAAGGCGTCCTCCGCGTCCACTACGATAAGATCGTGGATTCCAGAAGCCGCGATGAGACGCTGCCCCCCGAACACCAGGCAGTTGGTGCTGTCCAGCAGGATCGTCTCCCCTTCCGTCACGTTGCCGGCCTCATCCGGCTCATGGAATTCCACCACCGCAGGCCAGGAACCCACGTCTGACCAGGGGAAGCGGGCGGGCACCGCAGCCACCCTGGAGGACTTCTCCATCAGCGCATAGTCGATGGAAAGTTTCGGCAATTGGCGGTATGCAGCTGCGATCGTGGCCGGATCGCCGCCTGCCGCCACCCAGGCATCGAGCGGCGCCAGCACCTCAGGGCAGTGGCGCAGCATCTCTGTCCGCATATCCCGGAGGGTCCATACGAACATGCCCGCATTCCAGTAGTGACGGCCCGAGGCCAGGTATTCCAGCGCCTTCTCGTGGGGAGGTTTCTCCCGAAAGGCCTCCACTCGGACCACGGGTCCCTGGCCGGAAGTCTCAATGTACCCGTAGCCCGTTTCGGGATAGGTGGGACGGATTCCGAAAGTGACCAGTTCGTGTTCCTTGGCGGCATGGTGGACGGCCACCTCGATGTCTGCCAGGAA
>JANYIU010000024.1 GCA_025361955.1 Holophagaceae bacterium | reverse complement strand
CGGCGGCTTTCGTGACCCGGTTGTTCAGGTCCCAGATTTCAAGCCGGCGCTCGTAATTCCATTGAATCCATTGGCGATACAGAGGGTCGCTCCAGTTCTTCTCGCGGGGAATTCCCTGGCCGGTGCGTTGGCGGAATCTTTTCTCGCAGTGCATGCAAAAGCAGGGGCTGTTTCGTCCCAGTCCGCTCCAACTATTATCGGTAAACCCTTCCGGCCGGTAGCATTCAACAATCTCGCGGAGTATGTCCGGAATGTGTTGTTCGTAAAAGGGACTGTTCACGCAGGTGACGAAGAGGTCCCCTGCCCTGTGCGGCTGGCCGCTGCGGTCCAACGCGAACCAATCGGGGTGAGCACGATACAACTTCTCATGGGCGCGATTGGAATCGATGCGCGCGAACACCACCAGTCCATCCTCATGCGCTGCCTGGCATAATTCGCCCAGGAGGTCACGGCCATTCAGGTGTTCGGCGTGCCGATGCATGGGCACCCGACTCGGGTAATAGGCGACAATGCCACCCGCATTGATGATCACACCCTGGGTTTGGGTGCGCTTCCAGTATTTGCGCCACCAGCCAATATCATACTGCTCCGGGTCCAACTCGGTAATGTTGGTTTGGCCCCAGCGCAATGTGCGCCTAAACCAGGGAACGGGCCCGGAAGCCGGCTTCTGCCACGCGGCGGCCGTCAGGAAGCCCGGTGGTGTCGTCGCCAGGACCGTGGCGGCGCACGTGGTTTGCTTCAGGAAATCGCGGCGAGTGAAGTTAGACATATGCGCTGCGGGCGGGTGGTTACAGATCGATGGCGACAACTTCGTGGTCGAGGATCGTTGGCACAGTGATGTTGAGATATGCTCCCGAATGTGCAACTCGGGGAATCCTTGCCGCGGTGAGCAGTCGCACTTGTTTCGCCCGCGATCCCTCGGGTAAACGCACTCGAACCTTCTGTTCACCGACAGGAAGTAACTCGCGCGCGGGACCTTTCATCATCATCGGATTCGTAAGGTTCACCAGGTGAATGGTGAGCGAGCTCTTTTGACGCCAGAAAGTGACGTCGAGCACTCCAGGCCCCGTAACGGTAACGAGAGGATCCTCGTTGGTGGCCCACTGGACGGCGTTGCGCAACAACCTAAAGTGGTCCACGCACAAAACTTCCCAGAAAGTCCGATCGATATCCCAAGGGAAGTAAACCACCCTGCCACCGCCCGGTTCCCGGAGATAAACCTGAGGCACGTCGGTTTTTAGAACACGCGGGTAGACCTTTTCCATGGGCAGGTCGGGATACGACGGGATGAGAGTCAGCGGCGGATTCCGGAAGGGAACGGTGGCTTCGACCTCCAGCCGACGCACGCCGTTAATGATGCGGGAAGCGTCCTCCAGGCCGGCGAGCAGCGGGTGTCGCTTGCCAGTGGATGGATCGGCTTCAAGCCGCAGATATGAATTCTGCATCGGGGCTTTGATATCGCCTTTGAAGGAGACGCCGAAAAGACCGGCCAAGCCAAAATCCTTTCGGTTAACTCCCCACTCATCGCAGAGGCTGGTCTCACAGGTAGCGATTAAACCGCCACCGCCTTGGACAAACTCGCGGAGCTGCCGGCACTGAAGGTCCGAGAGCGCAGCGACATTTGGCAGAATCAGTGTCTTGAACTGGTTTACCTGGGAGAGGCTCAGGAGGCGGTCATGCACCATTTCGAAGGGAATACGGGCTTCAATGAGGGCCTGGTACCAACCTAAAGTGTGGTCCTCTACCTTTGATCCGCAGAACCAGGCAGTTTGTTGGGAGTAGACCAGGCCAACACGGGCCAGCGGACGTTCGTTCCGCAGGTATTTCTCCCACCGCGCGTAGCGGCGATAGATCTCCTCCACGGGTTTTAGCCACCGCTCGTCATGGAGCACGCCGGAAAATTTGGTGAACCAGGGGCGCAGTCCATTGGCCACTCCGTCCGCTACCCAGAGCCGAATCTCAGCTTCGCTCTGCACGCTGTCTTTCCACCGGTACGGTTCCTCAACGCCGACACTAAAGATGCCGACGATAGGTTTGTTACCCATGGTGGCGCGGAATTCCTTTCCGCTCTTTCCGTTCGCCCATGGCACAGTGAGGCCACGGCGCGCCTGCCGGTCGGCGATCAAGGTTGGCGCAAGTTCGCCAATTCGTTGCATGTCCAGGGACCTGGTCGCTCCTCCGCCGGTATTGGGAATGACGCAAGAATCCGGGTTGAGCTTGCGGACCTCGGTATCCCAAAGCCGCCAGAGATCGAAGAGACGTTGCTGATGCCAGAGAATGTAAGCGCGCCGGGCAGGCTGTTGCGGATCGTTGGAAACAGGCAGCTCATGGCCCGTAGCTTCCCGGAAATTCCGACGGCAATGTTCGCAGAAGCACATTCCCGAGCCATCCCACCGGTTGATGAAAATGCCATCCACGCGATAGAGCGACATGATCTCCTTCTTAACCTCGGTCATGAACTCGAAGTTGTAGGGGCCAAGCCCGCAGGTAACCCACATCTCCGGGGAAGCCCAATGCCGGCGCGGCCGGCCTTCGGCATCACGGGCAATCCAATCCGGGTGCGCCACCTGCACGTCATCATAGGTTGCGTGCGGGTCCGTGCGCGCGATGACCACCATGCCCAACGTGCGGCACCCCGCCACCAGTTCGCCAAAAACATCGCGCGTTCCGAGCCATTCGCTTCGGTGATGAAACGGGATTTTTGTAGGGTAATACGCGACGCACCCGCCGGCGCTCAAACAAACGGCATCTGAGTGTGTGCGCTTGAAGTAATCGAGCCAGAATTGCAGGTCAAATTTGCCGGGGTCATCTTCGACCAGCGTCAGTTGCGCCCAACGCATGGGCTTGTCCACCCAGCTTGGAGCCGGGGGGATCGCGGGGGGATTTTCTGCCGCAGTTAATCGCTGCCAAGGCAAGGGGCCGCCGCCGATTGCGACAGCCGCACCCGCCAGACCGGCGGCTTTTAAGAAAATGCGGCGACTCAAAAGGTCGGGAAGGCTCTTAGGAACGGTATTCATGGAATGACCAGTAGTTCGTCGCGAACCAGATGCAGCCGGATGCGTTTGGGAGTCTGCGGTGTATCAAAATAAAAGGCGCGAACCGATTCCCGAACGTTCTGGCGTAATGCCTCCCAAGTATTGCTCTGCGTAAAGATGTTCTCCGACAGGCATTCGACGCAGAAGCCCCCGTCTTCCTCCTGTGTCACTTCAAACACCAGTTCGTTCATAAAGCTCAGGTTACGGGGTCTGCCTCAGAGCCGCAAGAGACTGGTGGCTTGAGGACAACAAGAGTGAAAGCATTAATTTCCGGCCTGGTTCTGCCTCGAGAAAGATCGG
>JANYIU010000013.1 GCA_025361955.1 Holophagaceae bacterium | reverse complement strand
TGCCGCGACGGGGATCCCACCTAACCCACGGCTGCCTCGCCGTGGTGCAGTCCGATCCCGATAGCCAGCAGAGGGCGTCCCTCCGTGGTCAGTTCCTGATTCAGGGATAGCAAGGCGTCGAGCATGTCCTGGGCGGCTCTGAAGGCGTTGAGGCTTGGGTTTTCCAAAGGCTCTGGAGCCCCGAAAAACGCCATGAGTCCGTCTCCCATATACTTGTCAACCGTCCCACCCCGCGCATGGACTACCTCGGCCATCCGAGTGAAGTAGCGGTTCAACAGCGCGATGACCGCTTCGGGAGGCATCGCCTCGCTGAGGGTCGTGAAGCCCCGAATATCGGAGAAGAGGAGGCAGATGGGAACCCGGCGTCCGGCCAGATTGGAGGCCAGCCTACCGCCCAGGATCTCCCGGAGGATCGCGGGACTCACGTGGCCGGAGAAGGCCTGATGCAGCCAGCGCTGCTCTCGTGCCTGGACGATCGCACCCCAGGCCGTTCGTCCTACGAACGCCGCGAGCCCAGCCCCCGCTGAGGCCAGGGGGGGCAGGTAGTAGCCGTGGCCGAGGCCCAGGAGGAATGCCATGGCCAGAACTACCCAGGCCGCACCCAGCCCTGCGGAACCAAAGATCAATCGTCGGCTGAGCCTCCAGAAGCCAAAGGCCATGGCCAGGGACAGCGTCCAGACCCAGCCGATCGGCACTTCCCGGATCAGACCCCTCCCCAGCAGGCAGCGCAGAACCTGGGCATGAAAGATCAGGCCTGGAGCCTCTCCATAATCCGCCTCCCAGCCCGCCAAATTGACCGCCATGGGGTGTCGATCTTCCCGGGGCAGAACGCTCCCCACCAGCACCACGCGATGCTCGAAGGTGGCCCGCAGGGCCCGCACATCCCCGGAGCGTTGCCAGCTAGCGACCTGGTGGAAGGGCACATAGCTGAACGGAGCGCCGTAGGAGAAGTCCACCAGGCCCTCGTGCGGCGGAGTGCCCAAGCGTTGCGACAGGACCCCGGCAAGGGTCGGGACCAAGCTCCCTCCTGGGCCGCCTCGAAGGGTGAAGCGTCGCAGCCATCCGTCGGAATCGGTGGGAGCGAGGACCATCCCAAACCCATCCGGACCCGCAGCCGCGAGGAACGGTGGAAAGATCGGCCGCGCCTGGAAGGCGCTGTCCACGGTGACACCCAAGACGACAGGAGCCTGGGCCCGCAGGAGAAGGATGCCCCGGACAAGTTCGGCATCGCCTCCGGGAACGATGCCATCCTGCGAACGGGCCGGGAAAGCGAAGTCGACGCCGACTCCTCGGGCACCGCCCAGCGCGAGCCCCGCAAACACATCTGAGAAGTGGCGGTGCCACAGGCTGAAAGGCTCCGGGAAGGCTTGTTCCGTGGCTTCGTCCACTCCGACCAACACGACCTCTGGGGCCTCGGTAGGCGCCCAACTGCGCCTGACCTGAAAGGCGAGATCAAGGATCCGGTGCTCCAACTCCCGGATGGGCGGCGCGTGGTGCAGCGCGACCAGCACCAAGGCCAGGGCAACCAGGATGGCCATGAGGGTTCGGTCCAATCGAGTGGGGCGTGGCATGGGTGTCCGGGGTTCGAGCCATGGTAATACCGCATTCAGGAAAGCTGGCTGCCTTTCCGATCTTCATCGCAGGGGCAGGGAAATTCAAACGCCCCAAGAGCCTTGCGTCTGGCTGGCTTTCCAATCAGGTCGAGCCTTTGGGATCTAAAGGCAGATCGGTTGCTCTCTCAGACTTGCTATTGAATTGCAATTTTAAAAAAGGATCGAAGTCTGGGAATTCCGGCTTGGCAAGGAACCGCAGGCAGGGCGCGTCGAAATCGACCATGCCTGCGGATTACGACGAGACTGTGGGATTCCTTTAGGGGCTTGATCGAATCAAAGCGTCTTCATATCGATCACGAAGCGGTAGCGAACATCGCCACGCAGCATGCGCTCGTACGCCTCGTTGATCTTCTGGATGGGGATGATCTCGATATCGGACGTGATACCTTTCTCGGCACAGAAATCCAGCATTTCCTGGGTCTCGGCGATTCCGCCAATGAGGGAACCACTGAGCGTCTTCCTGCCCGTGATCAACCCAAAGGCCCCAACCTCCGCGGGTTGCGGCGGAACACCGAGGAGCACCAGGGCGCCCTCGATCCGGAGCAGCCCCAGATACTTGTTCAGATCGTGGGCTGCAGACACGGAATCAATGATGAGATCGAAGTGCCCGGCCAACCTCTTGAACGTCTCCTCATCCGAAGTGAGCGCAAAGGCGTGGGCGCCCAGGCGGCGGGCGTCCGCCTCCTTGGAGGTCGAAGAACTGAGCATGGTGACTTCGGCCCCCATGGCCGCGGCCAGCTTGACGGCCATGTGGCCCAGGCCGCCCAGACCCACAACCCCCACACGGTCGCCCTTCTTCGTGTTCCAGTGTCGGAGGGGCGAGTAGGTGGTAATCCCTGCGCACAGCAGGGGCGCCACTGCTGCCAGTTCAAGTTTTGGGGAAATTTTCAACGCGTATTTCTTGTCCACCACGATCTGATTGGAGTAGCCGCCGTAGGTGGGCGTCTTCCGGTCCATCTCCGTGCTGTTGTAGGTCCAGGCCGGTTGCTTCAGACAGAACTGCTCAAGCCCTTGTTTGCAGCTCTCGCAGGTGCGGCAGGAATCCACAAGACAGCCCACCCCGGCGAGATCTCCGACCTTGAACTTCTTCACATCCTTCCCTATCCGCACCACATGTCCCACGATTTCGTGGCCCGGGACCATCGGGTAGACGGCATTACCCCACTCGTTCCGCACCTGATGGAGATCCGAATGGCAGACGCCGCAGTAGTCGATCTTGATCAAGATATCCCGATCGCCCACGTCGCGACGTTTGAACTGGAAGGGTTCGAAGGGGGAAGTGGAACTTTGAACGACGAAGGCTTTGGTGGGCAGCATGAGCGGTTCCTTTGCAGTTACCCATCATGCTCCCATAGCGGTCAAGAGCTGACCTGGTTTATCTCGCAGTCAGAGTATGGCGGGTGGGTGAAAAAGAAGAGACACTTCTCGGAATTCCAAGAAAAGTCGCACGGAGCTCGAGAAATGATTTTCTCGTCCCTGCTGCCGTCTGCGATCCGCTGGAGGACTTTGATCTTGGGGTTGATCTCTTCGATCACGCGGGTGTTCAGCAGCCAGTGGCAGCGGGAGCGGATTGCGTCGGCGTACTGGAGAACATCGCCGTTCCTCGCTGGGCATCGGTGGCGAAAAAGAAGCCCCTTCGGGCGGAACCCACCCAGGGGATTTTCAGCTGAGTCAGGCGGGTGATCAAGTTTTGTCATGGCCCCTGATGTCGGTCCACCTCTTACCTATCCCAATTATTTTGCTATGAGGCTTAGGTGTTCGTTTTCGCCTGGTTCACCAGCCGGTAGGCAAGCGGAACCGCCACCAGGGCCATGAGGGCGGAGATGCCCCAGCCCAGCCGGAAACCTAGGGGGCCGAAACGGCCATCGGCCCAGCCGATGAATCCTCCGATGGCGAATGCACCCAAGCCGATTCCGATATCGAAGGAGAACAGGGTGGCCCCGAAGGCCGCCCCGCGGCGCTCCGGATGGACCACATTCAGGACGTAGGTGTTGACCAGGGTGTGCACCATGCTGTAGCCCGCCCCGTACAGAAGGGCGGAGACGATGTGGCGAGCCAAGCCCGTGGGTGCGGCAGCCAGGAGCAGGAGGCCCGCGAAGGTCATCCAGAGCATCGCCGGCAGCTGCTTCATTGGGTTTGCGTCGAAGCCCCGCCTGGTCATCACCACGCGCATACTCACCATACCCACGGCCATGAAGGTCAGAAAAGCGGAGGGTATGCCCAGCTTCAGGTTCAGGGCTTCCTGAGCGGTGTAGGTGCCAAGGACCCCATAACCCAGGGCCGTAGCGAAGAGCACCGAGCAGGGACCGAGCATGATCCGCTCGGGTACCTGGAAGGGGGAGCGCCGCTCACCTTGGGCCCGATCCGGCGGCAGGGTAAAGGCCAGCAGGGTCAGAGCCAGAAAGGTGATTCCCAGGCTGAAGGTGATGACCGTGAAGCCCCAACGCTGGAAGATGGCGAGGCCAAGCATGGGGCCGAATACAGCCCCACCTGGGCTGGCCAGCCCGAACAGGGTCAGGCCATCAGCCCGCCGGTCCTCAGGCAGAACGCCGCCAAGGGTCGCCATGGTGGCCGTGAGGAGCCCGGACCAGACCACCCCGTGGGGAAGGGCCAGGACGCAGAACCACCACCATGGCCCCTGGATGAAGCCATAGAGGAACAGGATGGCGGTGAAGATCAGGGTCGAACCCACGATCATCCGCCGCTGCCCAATGCGATCTCCCAGCGGCCCGGTGAACAGGGCCCCGCAGGCGGATCCCAAGGTGAAGACACTCATGAAACGCCCAGACTGAGCCACGGTGGCCCCCAACTGGATGAGCCTCAAGGGCACCGTGGGGAAGAGTTGGAAGGCCGCGAAGAAAGTTATGAACGTGATCGCGAAGACCAGGGCGAAGTGGCGTGTGAACAGGGAGACAGAAGGA
>JANYIU010000012.1 GCA_025361955.1 Holophagaceae bacterium | reverse complement strand
CCGCCCATTACAAGGCCTCGGCAGTCAAACAACCGGACAACTTTGGGTCCGCACCCCCAAATTGACATCTCTCCTAATCACAGAGGATTGCTGGCGCTTATGTCAGGAGATCTGGAATCAGCGTGGAGACAAACGCACAATCGATTCGGGTGGTCCCGAAATGACGATGCGTTCTCTGCGAGATTTGGTGGATGGTTTGAAAGCGTTGGCGCACCCGGTACGGTTGCGGATGCTCTCGTTGTTCCGAGGGGGTGAGCTGTGCGTGTGCCAGGTCACAGAAATCCTAGGCCTGGCACCCAGCACGATCTCCGAGCACCTGTCCTTGTTACGCCGGGCGGGGGTCATCGCAGAACGCAAGGTAGGGAAGTGGGTTTTCTACTCTCTGGCACAAGATTCTGCCCTGGGTCCTCTCTGCGAGACCCTTTGGCCCTTGGTGGATGATGACGCAACGCTCAAAGCGGATGCACGGCACTGCGCCAAGGTCCGCAAAATGCCGCTCTCTTCGATATACAAGAAAGCCAGTGGGGCCCTTGAATTCCAGCCGCCATTGCCTACCGAAGCCTCGCCGAAACCCCGGTTTGATGCAAATTCACCGGCACCTATCAAGCAAAGCGGAGCAACTCGATGACACGATCCATCTTATTCAATGGAATGCTCACGCTAGGGCTCACGTGGATACCGGTCTTCGGCCAGTATTCTCAGGCCGAGCTGCCCGCCCTGAATCCCGCGGGTCTGGAACAGCAATTGAAGAGCAAGACCTGGCTCGTCGTGGAGTTCGGTGGCCAGACCTGCATCCCTTGCAAGCGCATGCAGCCCACCCTGCTGGAACTGCAGACCGGTTTCCAGGGTAAGGCGGCGATCCGAAACTTCTGGATCCAGCAGTATCCCGACACGGCTCGGCAGTATCGGGTGATGCTCATGCCCACCCAGGTGATCTTCGATCTGTCCGGCAAGGAAGTGCTCCGGCATGAGGGCTTCTGGGAGAAGGCTGCATTCCTGGCCGCCCTGCAAGCCAAAGGCCTCAAGTGATGGAAACCTGGCTCCAGGAACTGGCGGGGGGGGCGGCTTCGGCGGCGCCGCCGGTACTGTTCCTACTGGTCCTGCTGGGTGGGCTGGTCTCTTCGGCCTCTCCATGCGTGCTCGGGGCGGTGCCCCTGGTGATTGCCGCCATCGGCGGGCAGGCCCAGACCCGGGGGGAATCGATCCGGCTGGCCTCGGCCTTCGTGCTCGGCCTGGCCGTGGTGTTCACGGCCCTGGGCGCTGTTGCCGCCATCACGGGCAGCCGCATGGGCGATGTCGGCTGGGGGTGGAAGGTGGCCCTGGGCCTGATCCTGGTGCTCATGGGCGCCCATATGGCGGGCTTCATCATGCTGCGGTTTCCCCAGGTGGACGCAACCCGCTTTCAGAAAGCGGGCCTGTTGGGGGCTTTCGGGCTGGGTGCGCTGACGGGAACCCTTAGCGCTCCCTGCGCCACGCCCATGCTGGTAGTGGTCCTGAGCCTGGTGGCTTTCAAACAACAGGTGGTCTGGGGCATTGCTTTGCTCCTAGCCTATTCCCTGGGTCACGTGGTTCTGCTCTTCGCGGCAGGAGCCTTTTCCGGGTTCGCCAGTGCCTACTTCCGTGGTAAAGGCGCCCGGGTGGGCCAGTGGCTCCATCGGATTTTGGGGAGTGCCCTGGTGGTGCTGGGGCTATGGGTGATCTGGGGACAGATCGAATTGCTCATGGCTGCACACGAAGCTTCTGTCGTTTCGAAGTCCTGAATCTTCTGAAAGGAGAAGTCCATGCACGCAAAGATCGGCTTCATCGGTGGTGGGCGAATCACGGCCATCTTCCTTTCGGCCTGGAAAGGTGGCGGCATCGACCTGAAGGAGGTGATCGTCAGCGATCCCGATGCGGAGGTCCTGGCCAGCCTCAAGGCGCGCTTCCCCGAGATCCATATTGTTTCAGAGAACCGTCTCAGTGCAGCCCAGGACGTCGTGTTCCTGTCGCTCCATCCTCCCGTCGCTAAGACCGTCCTACCGCAGATTGCGCAGGTCCTCACCCCCAAAGCCCTCGTCGTATCCCTCGCGCCGGTCCTGACTTTCGAGAAACTGTCCGAGTTGCTGGGAGGCTTTTCCCGGCTCGCGCGCATGATTCCCAACGCTCCGTCCTTGGTGCATCGCGGCTTCAATCCCTTCGCTTTTGGGTCGGGCCTTGCCAAGGAAGACCGGGCGCTCTTGGACAGGCTCTTTTGCCCTCTGGGAGAGCACCCACAGGTAGCTGAAGCCAAGCTGGAAGCCTATGCCATTCTCGCGGCCATGGGACCTACCTATTTCTGGTTCCAGTGGCAGACCCTGAGGGAACTGGCCAGAGAGTTCGGGCTGGAGAAGCAGGAGGCCGATCGCGCCCTGAATTCGATGCTGCACGGTGCCGTGGGGCTCATGTTCGAAAGTGGAATGGATTATGCCGCCATGCTCGATACTGTGCCCGTGAAACCCCTGGCGGAAAGCCAGGAAGGCATTGAGAGGGTTTTCCGCGAGAAGTTGAGCGCCCTCCATGCCCGGCTCAAGGGCTGACCGGCATGCTCTACGTCGTTATTCCCATTCTCCTGTTCATGCTTTCCTTCCTTTCGGGAATGATGGGGCTGGGCGTGGCCTTCATCGCCACGCCAGTGCTGGGCCTGTTCGGCTTCGAGCTCAAGCACGAGATCATGCCGCTGGCCCTGTGGCTGAACGGGTTGACCGCCATTGCCAGCGCGGTCGCCTTTTCCCGGGCCAAGATGGTGGATTGGCGCACGGCGGTTCCCCTCCTGCTCATCACCACCCTGGTGGCTCCTCTAGGGGTGTGGCTGCTGCGGTTCGTGCCGACGACCAGCATTTGGTGGATCTATGTGGCCGTGCTGGTTTTCCTGGCCGTCCGGATGGCCTTCCCGCCCGGGCAGGATGATCGCCATGCCCCGGTGATCTCTGATGCGACCAGGGTCAAGGGTGGCGCCTTGTGCGCAGTGATCGGGGTCTTCGCTGGCTTCCTGGGCGTTGGGCCGGGATTCCTCTTGATGCCCACCCTGGTGCTGCTGGGCTATACGGCCCGCCTGGCGGCCGCCACCAATAGCGTCATCGTCACGCTGCCCTCGTTCTCCGCCTTTCTCTTCCACCTGTCCGACGCGAAGTTCGACTGGTTGATGCTGATTCTCACCTCAATCACTGCCGTGATCGGCGCCCAACTGGGTGCGCGCTTCATGGCCAAGCGGGTGAAATCACTGACCCTCACCCGGGTGTTCGCGTCGGCCTTGTTGCTGCTGGCCATCCAGCGCATTTACCTGCTACTGGCGCACGGGTAGAAGCTTCTCTCTTCCATAATTCTTACGACAAGGTTGCTGAAACCCATGACGAATGAGACTGATTCCTCAGAGAGCGCGATCACGATCCCCCTTTTGACCGAACCGCGCAGATGCTGCGGTGGAGGGGGCTGTGCAGTAAAACCAGAACCTAGTCAAGGTTCACAATTCCTGAAGCAGGGGGGATGGCTGGCCATTGCCCTGCCGCTCTGGTTCTTGATCTACCACTACCTCCAGCCATTTGCCAATTACCTCACCATGAATGTATTCGGTCTGGACCCGACCTCCCATCTGGGCAGCGCCGTCGCTTTCTTCCTCTATGACTCACCCAAGGTGCTGATGCTGCTGGCGCTGGTGGTGCTGGGCGTGACCTTCATCCAGACCTTCGTGAGCCCCGAGCGGACCCGGGACATTCTGGCCAAGCGGGCCGGGGCCTGGAGCAATCTCCTGGCTTCCCTGCTGGGCATCTTTACGCCCTTCTGCTCCTGCTCGGCGGTGCCGCTCTTCATCGGTTTTGTGCGGGTGGGCGTACCCCTTGGCGCGACCTTCTCCTTCCTGGTCTCGGCACCTATGGTGAACGAGGTGGCGCTCTTCATGCTCCTAGGGCTCTTCGGCTGGAAGATCGCTGGGCTCTATGCGTTGACCGGTGTCTCCATCGCGTTTGTCTCGGGCTGGATCCTCGGGAAGCTGAAGATGGAGCAGCACCTGGAATCCTGGGTGATGGCGATCCCCTACAACGCCCAGGCCGCTGCGGACTACAAGATGGGGTTCACGGATCGCCTGGATGCTTCAATCCAGGGTGTGAGAGAAATCGTGGGCAAGGTCTGGCCTTATATTATCGTGGGCATTGCCGTGGGAGCGTTCATCCACGGCTACGTGCCCGAAGCCCTCATGGCAAGATTCATGGGCAAGGGCGCCTGGTGGAGCGTGCCGCTCGCAGTAATCATCGGTGTGCCCCTCTATTCCAATGCCGCAGGCGTGATGCCCATCGTGCAGGCGCTACTGGGCAAGGGCGCAGCGCTTGGCACCGTGCTCGCCTTCATGATGGCGGTCATCGGGCTTTCCCTGCCTGAGACCATCATCCTTTGAAAAGTCCTCAAACCCAAGCTCATCGCCGTTTTCGTCGGAGTCGTCGCGACGGGGATCCTGGTAGTCGGCTATTTGTTCAATCTCATCCTTTAGGAGGCATCATGCCTGTCATCGAAATCTGTGGTCCTGGCTGTTCACGTTGCAAGACCCTGGCGGAACGCGCCGATGCTGCTGCCAAGAGCCTCGGCCTCGACTACACCCTCCTGAAGGTCACCGAGATGCCTCAGATCATGGCCCGTGGCGTCATGAGCACACCGGCGATGGTGGTGGATGGTGTGGTGAAGGTTCAGGGCCAGATCCCCTCGATCGAAGCTCTGGCCGCCCTCCTGAGTGGGACGAACTGATCCTAGGAAGGTCACATGAAATTCCGGTGCCGGATCTGTAAACCTCCTGGAGCAACTGTCCCTCGGCCTCTGCACATACTGCGGCTGGGAAGAGGCCTCCGACTCAAGGTCCCTCAACCTGGCGGACTGAAAAGGCAAATTTACCGTTCAAGCAAAAAAGGCTCGACACAGGATGGCTTCGATGGGAAAGACCGCGATCGTCAAAGTTCAACTGGATGAGAAAGGACATCTCATCCTTCCCCAGGAATTGTTGACTCAGTACGGGTTTTTCGCAGGCGCCACGGTGCGCTTAAGTGAAGACTCCACCGGGTTCAGCTTTTCTCGTTCCACGGAAAATCTAGCAAAGATCTACATTGAACCCACCAATATCTGCAATCTGGACTGCCGTACCTGTATGCGCCATGGCTGGGACGAGACCCTGGGAAGGATGAGCGCGGGGACGTTCGAACGCATCATGGAGGGAATTGGGAAGCTGCCATTGCGTCCCGAGATCTTCTTCGGCGGGTTCGGGGAGCCCCTGTCCCACCCGGACATCCTGACCATGGTGGCCACCGCCAAACGGGTGGCCTCACGAGTCGAACTGATCACGAACGGGATCCTGCTAACCCCCAGGATCAGTTCCGAGTTCATCAAAATGGGTCTGGACCGGCTCTGGGTTTCCCTCGATGGTGCCACTCCGGAAAGCTATACCGATGTCCGGCTAGGAGCGGAACTGCCGCGCATACTGGAGAATCTTGAAACGCTGCGCTCGCTGAAGCATCAAGCGGCCTCGGCCAACCCCAGGCAGGGACCGGGCTTGGCCAGACCTAGGCTTGGTATTGCCTTCGTGGCGATGAAGCGGAACCTCCAGGATCTCCCCAAGGTAATCGATCTTGGAAAGAGCTTAGGAGCAGACACATTCTCTTTCCGCAACGTCCTGGCACATACCCCCCAGATGCTGGAGGAGGCCCTCTACCAGAGCGTGCCAGGCGGCAATGAGGCGGTGACAGAATGGTCCCCGCAACTGCTGTTCCCCAAAATGGAGATTAACGATCAGACCGAGCCGATTTTTGTGGAGTCCCTAAAAAAGGGCGGGTCGATCATGATTTCCAATCAGGATATGAAGCTAGGAGCCAACCGCTGTCCCTTCGCCGAGAAGGGGAGCCTGTCGGTACGCTGGGATGGCGCCGTGTCACCGTGTCTAGCGCTTTTGCACGACCACGAGAACCTGTTGGGTATCCGCAAACGCAAATCCATTGCCCATTCCATGGGCAATGTGAATCTGGCAGGGTTGCTGGAGATCTGGGACGATCCGGAATACGTTGCCTTGCGTGAACGAGTATTGTCATTTGATTTTTCGTTCTGTACCGCCTGCAACAGCTGCAACTTGGCCGATACGAATCAGGAAGATTGTTTCGGAAACATCGCGCCAACCTGTGGGGGATGTCTCTGGGCCCAGGGGCTAATCCAGTGTCCATGACGTGCAGAATCATAAAAACATGAATAAAAATCAGCAATAACAGTAGTTACCTTTGACTAAAGATTTGCCTTGAATCTCAGGACACAGAAGCTCACAGTTAATATATCGGAGATTAGAGAAATGGCGATACAACCGATTGAGCCCTTAGTAGATCTTCTGAAAACATTGGGGCATCCCGCGCGCTTGAGAATCCTTGCCTTGTTGCGAGATGGAGAGATGTGCGTGTGCCAGATCAATTCGGTCATCGGACTGGCTGCATCGACCGTTTCGGAACATCTAACAGAATTGCGGCGCGCGGGGCTGCTTGCGGAACGCAAGGACGGGCGCTGGGTCTACTACGAGCTGAAACCCAAAGCAGGCCTCCAGGATCTTTTGGCTGTGCTCTGGCCTCACTTGGACCAGATCCAACGGGTGAAGGAGGACATCAAGGCAGCACGCATCGTCCGAAAGACGCCCCTCGGTGTCCTTTGTGGCTGGAAGAAGCCCCAGCGCCTTTCTATCGGCGGCTAAAACGAACTTTTCCGGTTCCAACAGGGGGTGAACGATGGATCCAGCTGGCTCGCATCTCCAAGGGCTTCGCTTTCTTTCTCCGCAGGAAGCTTACGTGTCGCTCACGAATTGCGCTGCCTTGGTAGATCTCCGCTCGGATGACCTAGTGGAGATGAAGGCCTTTGCCGTGCCGACCGTTTTCCACATCCCGCACCGCTCCCTGGCTACCTGCCTATCCGAATTGCCCAAGGACAAGTTGCTGATCCTCGCGGATACCTCCGGCGTCTATACCAACATTGCTGCGAAACTTCTCTTCGAGAAAGGTTTCACCCAGATCGCCTGCCTCGACGGTGGCATGCTCGCCTGGGACGACGCGAAGATGCCGTTGGACATGGACCCGGATTCCATGATGTATGGCGAGTGCTCCTGCGTCATGAAGGCGCGCAAATCGAAGACACCCATGGAGCAAGCCATCCTCTTCCTCTGTGTGGGCAATTCGGCTCGCAGTCAGATGGCCGAAGGGCTTGCCCGGAAACTCTTCCCCGGGATACGCATCCTGAGCGCAGGCAGCAGGCCCTCCAAGGTCAACCCATACGCCATCGAAGTCCTGGGGGAGGTGGGAATCAACGCACGCTTCTATTTCTCCAAGCCTGTTCAGGACATTGACCTCAACGCCGTGGGCGTGGTCATTACCCTGTGCGCCGAGGAAGTTTGCCCCATCATCCCAGGCAACGCAGACCGGCTCCACTGGCCCCTGCCAGATCCCGCCAGCGATGCTCCCTCCCTCGGCAGAGAAGAAATGCTATCGCGCTTCCGAGCCACCCGGGACGAGATCCAGCGACAGCTGGAAGCCTTCGGGAGAGAACGGGGCATGCTCACCCGCGACGCCTGATCGGCGAGCAGCAGGCCATTGCAATGTATTGAACCTGAAAGGTACCCTCATGGCCATTCTTGTCCCAAACCCCACACGCATCCTGTTCTTCACGGGCAAAGGGGGTGTTGGCAAGACCTCTTCGGCTTGTGCGACGGCCATCGATTTAGCGGAGGCTGGCAAGCGTGTATTGGTGGTGAGCACCGATCCCGCCTCGAATCTTGACGAAGTGCTCCGCATCCATTTGTCTTCAGCACCCACGCCGGTTCCTGACGTGCCCCGGCTCTGGGCGTTGAACATCGATCCCGAGCAGGCCGCCCATGACTACCGGGAACGGATGGTCGGTCCGGTCCGAGGCATCCTCCCACCCGCCGTGGTGGCGAGCATGGAGGAGCAGCTTTCGGGTGGCTGCACCATGGAAATCGCCGCCTTCGATGAATTCTCGAAGCTCCTGGGCGATCCGGTCATCACGGCTGACTATGACCATGTCCTGTTCGATACGGCCCCGACGGGGCACACCCTGCGGCTGTTGGAACTGCCCGCAGCCTGGTCCAATTTCATTGAGACGAATGTGGGTGGAACCTCCTGCCTCGGCCCCCTTTCGGGCTTGAGCGCGCAGAAAGCGCTCTACGCAGCCTCCAATGCCGCCTTGCGGGATGGTGGGCAGACGACCCTGGTGCTGGTGGCCCGTCCCGATACCTCTTCCCTCAGGGAAGCGGAACGAACGCGGGCGGAGCTTGCCCAGTTGGGGGTCAAGAATGTCTGCCTGATCCTGAATGGGATCTTCAAGGTCAATGACCAGACGGATCCCATTGCCGTCGCCATGGAGGCGCGGGTTCGGACTTCCGTCGCGGGGATGCCAGCGGGCATACGGGACCTGGCGCGCGTCGAAGTGCCCTTGCTGCCCTACGGGCTCGTTGGCATCGAGGCCCTGAAGACCATGGGTGCCACTGACATCCTCCCGCGTGCGTTCGAATCCATGGAGGCGAAGGAGCGAGCACGCTTCCAGGATCTGGATGCCCTGATCCAGCCGATGATCGCCCGGGGCAAGGGCGTGATCATGACCATGGGCAAGGGTGGTGTCGGCAAGACGACCTTGGCTGTGCGGATCGCGACGAAGCTCGCAAAAAAGGGCTTCAAGGTCACGCTCACCACCACGGATCCTGCAGCGCACGTCGAGCAGGCCCTGGGCGAGCGTCCTCCAACCCTTTCGGTGGCGCGCATTGACCCCGCGGTGGAGACTCGGCGCTACACCGAAGAAGTTCTGGCGAATGCCGGGCAGAACCTGGACGCGCAGGGACGAGCCTTGCTGGAGGAGGACCTGCGTTCTCCTTGCACCGAGGAGATCGCCGTATTCCGGGCCTTTGCAGAGACCGTGGCCCAGGGTGAGGATCGTTTCGTCATCATCGATACGGCTCCCACCGGACATACACTGTTGCTGCTGGATGCGGCCGAGTCCTACCACCGCGAGGTGCTGCGCAAGGCCAGCGATGCGCCAGAAGCCGTGCGCCAGCTGCTGCCTCGACTCCGGGATCCCGCCTTCACCCACATCATCCTGGTCACGCTGCCTGAGGCGACCCCCATTCACGAAGCCATGCAGCTGGAGCGGGATCTTGCCCGCGCGGACATCAAGCCCTTTGCCTGGGTGGTGAACCAGAGCCTGACTCCCCTGGAGGTAACGGATCCGGTCCTGAAATCCCGCCAGGGTGGCGAGGTGAGCCATCTCCGGGAGCTTCTGAACCATGCTTCCCGGATTGCTTTGGAACCTTGGAACCCGGGTGGCGTGGGTTCCACCGTCAGCCCAGAGACGCCAAGCGAGTTCGTACAGGTATAGGTTGGCGCTGGCCAGGGCAAGCCATTCGCCCAGAGCGTATCACTTTGAAAACCATGCATACCAAGGGATCCAAGCCCTTTCACAAGGAGATGACCACATGTTGGAAATAACCTCTAAAGCAGTCCAAGAATTCAAGCAGATCCTCAAAGGGAAGGGCAACGAAGGCAAGACCATCCGTATATTTTCCATCGGTGGGGGCTGCTGTGGTCCAACCGTCGGCATGGATGTTGTCGAGAAAGGTCAACAGGATGACGAAACGATCAACCACGACGGCCTCGTGGTCTATCTCGAAAAAAAGGCAGCCACCAGTCTGGACGGTGTGACGATCGATTTCAGCAACAATGGCACGCAGAAGGGTTTCATGATCAAGAACCCGGCGGGCGGCGGATGCTGTGGTTAGGCCTTAGGTCCGGCAAGGAGAGCTGATATGGAAATCCGAGTTTTTGATCCACCTATGTGCTGCTCCACAGGGGTCTGCGGACCGACCGTGGACCCTGAGCTGGTGCGTTTTTCTGCCGATCTGGACTGGCTGAAGGCGCAAGGCGTTACGATTGCGCGATTCAATCTTTCACAGCAGCCCTTCGACTTCACGGGCGATGTAGAGGTCAATGCGGCGCTCCAGGTGAAGGGCGTGGATGCCTTGCCCATCGTGAAAGTTGAAGGCCAGATCAAGAGCCAAGGAGCCTATCCCACCCGGGAGCAACTTGCCGTCTGGGCAGCAGTGGAACCTCCCGCGCCCAGCATCTACACCGAGGTCATCGCCGAGCTCGTCGCCATCGGCGCAGCTATCGCGTCGAATTGCGAACCTTGTTTCAAGGCCCATTACGACAAGGCTCGGAAACTGGGCGTTTCGCGAGAAGACATGATGCGCGCTGTAACCACGGCGCAAAGCGTCAAGGAGGTTCCGGCCAAGTCAGTCCTTGGCCTCGCTGAACGCTACCTTCGTGGGAAGTCCACTGTGGCTGAGACAAGCCGCACAGCGATCAAGTTCGTCTGAGCAAGAAGAGACCATAAAGGAATCCCTTATGCCAACTTATGAATACCGTTGCAGTGAATGCGGCCATCCTTTCGAGGTGCGGGCCACCATCGCCAATAAAGAGAAGGGCCTCGACCTCGTTTGTGAAAAATGTGGGAGCAAAGAAATGCAGCAGGGGTTTTCTGGAATTTCCTTCGTGACTGGAACTTCTGGCACCCGCAACACCTCCTTTGGTGGCGGCGGGTGCGGCTCGGGCTCAGGTTGTTGCTCGTGAACAAATTGTTACCATGCGAGGGTTTTGCGCGAGATGTGGAAGAGAACTGAAACAGACTAGGCAGCCAACGGTTCGTTCTTGGTTTTCTTGGTAATGAATCCTTCTCCATGGCCGAAAGTTGTTTATTGAGAAATTTTAGGAGTGCAGTGAGCGTCATCGGCGCGTACAACTCGAAGTTCGGCTCCCTCGGCCAGCGGAACAGGGAAACGGGCGAGATCAAGGATCTCATATCACACTGATATGGAACCCCAACGCATCTGGCAGCTCTACATGACGCTGACCCGCGTCGAATCCACTTTCCGAGCCCTGAAGTCGGACCTGGGCTTCCGACCCATCCGACATCACGGGGAACTCCGGACCCAAGGCCACCTTTTTATCTCCGTGCTCGCCTGCCATCTGCTCGCGTTCATCGAGCGAAGCCTCCACCAGCAAGGCGACTCCCGGAGCTGGGCCACCCTGCACGAACAACTTGCCACCCACCAACGCTCCACCCTCAGCCTGCGTGGCGAGGGCAACCTCCTCCACCAGATCCGGATCTCTGGAAACCCTGAACCCGTACATCAGGAAATCTACCGCGCCATCGACATCCGAGACCCCCTCCCCAGGAACCGACGTGACCTCATCCTGCAAACGTAGTGACCAGACGTATACATCTATCTGTACAAATAGTGGCCGTTATCATCGGTAGGCAGGAAAGTTTGGCCAGGAAGAAACCAGGCTTCCAAATTCAGATGGTGGAGGGCTACTTGACAATTCTTTCAGGGTTAGTCCGTTGTCGCGAAGGTCTCCACCTTGCGAAAACCCCAAGCCTGAACACTGAACCCCTGGCTACTCTCAACCTTTTCTCCCAGCCTCTTTCAGCCGAGTTGTTCGAGCGTTCGAGCGATAGGCGGGGCAATCGCAGCGTAGGATCCAGGGTTTGCGGGGTTCGGCTCAGGTCAATTTTCGGGGGCTTGCTTGGTTTCCGGTTTAGGTTCTTTGGA
>JANYIU010000321.1 GCA_025361955.1 Holophagaceae bacterium | reverse complement strand
AATGAAGCTAGCGCCGCTCTTTAGTCGCCCCTGATAAAGCCCCTTCAGCGATTCAAGCCGCCTGAGCGGACCGAAGTGGCCGCGGCCACTCAATTCGCATCAGGAATACCGTGAGGGTATGAACGACCTTTCCAGGCGTCCTGAGCCGCCAAATAGCGAGGCAAAGAAGCCTGATTCTGGCCAGGATCTTCCGCAGGTTGTGGCCTGCGCCGCAGAGGACAGCGTTGACCGCATCCTCCTGCATGCCCTTCAGAAAGTTCCGTCCGAGAAGTCCATCCGCTTTCATGTGGCCGATCTCGGGTTCCACAGCGGATCTGCGCAGGAGGTGGCGTTTGAGGGTGTAGCCAAGTTTGCGGGTGCCGCTGATAAGCACTCGGCTTCGTCCTTCTGAGACGCCGTGGCCCTTGTAGCCTCGATCCACGAAGGTTGTTCCCGGAACTTTTCCGGTGATCCGCTCCACCTGGTCAAGCTGGCCGTCCAGGGTGTGGCCGTCGAATGGATTGCCGGGGCAGGCCTGGATGCCTACCACGAAGCCTTCCTTGTGGGTTACGGCCAGGCTCACCTTTACCCCGAATTCGTAGGGCTTGTGCGCCTTTCCCTTCGCAATACACTCCACCTCGGGTGCAGTAGGTTCCCCGTAGAAGGATTGCGGGCCTGGAGTTCCTATTGGGCACGACAGAAATGAACATACTTACAATTCAGGCATTACAAATACCATTGCAATAGCTGTTTTACATATTTTACATGGCTACCGAATGCTTGCATAAATTCTCAGATGCAGTGGCAGCGGCCTTTACAGGCCTATTCCGCTAAAAACTTTGGTTATGTAGCCAGAACCATGACGCCCGATTTGCCACAAAAACCAGTCACCACTATGGCAACCTTGCTGGTGAACTATCGAGCTTCGGGCAGGATTGGGAAATCGGAAATCTCCCGAAGCTTAGTTCGCTAGCGAGGGAAACGCCATCATATTATATAGGTTATATAGGCGAGATCACGAAGGTGGACGGGCTCGAATACCGCAGACTTGCTCAGCCCTTGTCCGGCCGCCCCAGGAAGGCCTTGAAGCGGGTCAGCAAGCCGGAGTGATTCCGTTCCTCAGGATCCACATCCTCTTCCTTCAGGTTCACGTCCGGTGGCACGGCCACGGACGGATCCAATTGGAGGGCTTTCTTGAAGCAGGCCCGGGCGTTGGCTTTGAAGCTCTTGCGATGGTAGATCTCGCCCATGAGAGCCCAGGGTTCCGCAGTCTTTGGGCGCAGCCTTGAGGCCGCCTGAAGGGCCTCGATGGCACGGGTGGACCAGGCGGGGTTCGATAGTCGGTGCTTGCCTAGTAATAGCCATGGTTCGTAGGCCTGTTCGGACTCAGGGTCCAGCTGCACGCTCTGCTCCAGAAGGCGGATGGCTTCTGCGGTCCTATCCTGGACCAGAAAATTCTTGGCCTTGAGCAGGTACTTGCGGGCCTTGACTGCGGGATCCTCCAGGCCCCTCTCCCCGTCACTCTCCAGTTGCATCGTCCCATCCAACATGGTTGGGATGAAGGAATCCAGTGGCAGCGTCTGGGGGCTGTTCTGGGGCAGGAAATCCAGGGCTGCTGTCGGCGCAGGTCCGGAACTGGCGAAGGAAAGGGGGGACAGGGGCTCGTTGGGGGTGATCACGGTCCGGGGCGGGGTCACCACTGGGGGCAGCGAACTGGCCGCCGGAACAATGATATTTGGGGGATCAGGGGAAACTGACGGAGCGGGTGGGGGCAGCAGGAGCTTAGTGAAGCTGGGTGCCGATCCCTGGGAAAGGGTCAGTCCGCCAAGGGCCCAGAGTGTCACTAGCAAACGGGCACCACTCTCTTCATCCATTCCGCTCAGGGAAAGGAAGGTCTCGTAGCCGACCGGCTCGGGACCCCAGAAGGACATGGCGTAGGCCACTTGAGGAGTCAGTGGGAGATCGCCGAGCAAGTTCAGCAGATCAGATTGAGCCACCCACTGCCAAGTGCTCTCAGCGTAAAGGAGATCACAGAGATCGCCGAGGTTGTGGGCTTCGTGGAAGGTCGTCCACACGAACTGCCGGTGATCGAGCTTGAAGTGGAGGTCCTCGCTCAACTGGCTGCGCGCGCTGCCCGCCTTCCACTCCATTTCGATGATGGGGTGCTCCAGGGCGTGGATCATGATCTGTTCTTGGAGGGATCGAAGGTGGAGATCCCGCTCATCCAGAGACATCAGTCCCCACTGAACCACCTTCTCGCCTAAGCGGAAGTGCTCTTCATTGGCCAACAGTTCACTGAGGGCGGGAAAATCGAGAATCCCCTGCCTCAGCAGGTAATTGCCAAACTGCTCACCCGCAACGTCACTCTGGAGGAAGAAGATGTCCCCAGCGGTACAGTGGATCCTCCGGGTTCCATCGTTCTGCTCCAAGGTAAGCATGCCCTCAGCGTGCTCCTGACGCAGGGACGCCAGGATGGCGGGCAGAATCTGAGGCACGGGAGTCCTGATCACGATCACTCCATGAAAGTCTTGTTCAAGGTGGTTCGAGTCAGATGAAAACTGCGTCCTGGCTTGGTCCGGAGCCGAGGAGGTCGTATGCTGACTCGGCACCTCCATTCTGCATCCAAAATAGCGGGTTTATGTTTGAAAAACTCGGAAGGTTCGAAATCAAAGGACTCCTCGGCCGCGGCGCCATGGGCGAAGTCTACCTGGGCATCGATCCAGCGCTTGGGCGGGAAGTCGCGGTCAAGACCATCCTGGCCAGCACAGCGCAGGGGGATGACGCCAAGCAGCGATTTGCCCGGGAAGCCAAGGCTGCCGGGGTTCTGAACCACCCCAATATCGTGACCATCTACGAATTCGGCGAGGATCAGGGCGTTCTCTTCATCGCCATGGAGCGGGTCCGGGGCCAGGATCTAGAGGAGATGCTCCGACAGCGCAGCATCACGCCCGGGGAGGCACTGGAAGTGCTGGCCCAGGTCTGTGACGGCCTGGAATTCGCCCATCGCAATCATGTCATCCACCGCGATATCAAGCCCTCCAACGTGCGGGTGCTTCGGGACGGTCGGCGCACCCAGGCGAAGGTCATGGACTTCGGCGTCGCGAGGCTGAAGGACTCCGAACTGACCGCCACCGGCACCGTGGTAGGTACCGTGAGCTACATGGCCCCGGAATACATCCGCACAGGCAAGCCCGATGGCCGCAGCGATCTCTTCGCGGTTGGCGTGATGCTCTATGAGTGCATCTCGGGCCGCAGACCGTTCGAGGGCGACACCACCCCCACCATTCTCTACAAGATCGTGAACGAAGCGCCGGATCCTGTGGATCTGTCCCAGCTCCGGGAGATCAGCCCCGCCATCCGGAGCGTACTGGACAAGGCCCTCACCAAGGATCCTGATCAGCGCTATCAGACTGCGGATGAATTCGCTCACGCCCTCCGTGCCGCGAAGGATCCGACCTGGCCAGGCCAGGTCAAGGATGACACCATCCGGATTGAAGCCAGGACCCAGACGCAAGCCTTCCCACCCCCAGTGGTCCAACTCCGCGCGGCCGGGACCGTCGCCGCGATCAGCACCGGTCCAGCCCCGACGCCGGCTCGATCCAACGTGGCGCTGATCGTGGTCCTGGTGGGCATGATTGGACTCGGAGTATTGGCCGGTGGGGGTTTCCTCTACTACAAACTGCTCAGTGCCCGGAAGCCAGCGCTGGCCGCGGTGAATGAGCCGCCCCAGGAGCTCCCGACCGAGCCGAAACCCATGCCGAAGAATCCCGAAGCCACGCCCACGGTGCAGCCGCTCATGGCGGCAGAGTCGGTGCCGCAACCGCAAGTGCAACCCCAAGCCCAACCGCCAACCCAAGCCCGAGCCCAAGCCCAAGCCCAACCGCAAGTAAAACCGCCGCCGCAACTCAAGCCGCAAGCTGCGCCGCTTCCGCGAACCCAACCGCAAGCTACACCGCAGCCGCAACTCAAGCTTCCTCCCCCGGTCATCACAGACATTCCCGAGCCCAAGCCTGTCCCGCCGGTCGCGGAAACGCCTGGTCCCTCCGGTCTACCTGCCCAGGAGCAGAAGAATCTAGCCAACGTCTCCCTGAGTGAGGCCATCCGCTTGGCGGATTCCGATCCGAATCGAGCCATTGAGGGCTTGCGCAGGGCTGTGGCCGCAGACCCGTTGAACCCCAATGCCTACGCCTGGCTCGCCGTCATCCTTTACGAGCGGGGCCGCTACCAGGAAATCCCCGCAGTGATCGCCAAGGCCAGGCAGCATGGTATTCCCCGCGCCCGGTTGCTGAACAATATGCGCTTCAAGATGGTCATGCAGAATGAGCGGCTGAATCACCGGATCCCCGGGGGGACCAGAGGCGACGAATGAAGCAGAACGACCCGGAGCTGACGCGTCTGGAGGCTTCCTTGGGCTATCGCTTCCAGGACCGGGCATGGCTTCGGACGGCCCTCACGCCACCCTCCACTGGGCTGAATCCCAATAACCAGCGGCTGGAATACCTGGGGGATGCCATCCTGCAACTCTGCGTATCGGATCTCATCTTCCATGAGAAACCCGACTGGGACGAAGGCGCCATGTCCAAGCTACGGGGCATGCTGGTCTGCACTGAGACCCTCTGTGAGTGGGCACTATCGCTGGACTTGAACCTGGGAACCGGACCTAGATCGACGAAAAAGGACGCCACCGCCGCCGTACGGAAGCCGAAAGCTGATGCCATGGAAGCCTTGATCGCCGCCGTGTTTCTGGACACCCGAAGCGCTGGCGGGGATCCCCTGGCGACGGTATCCGGTCTCGTGGCCGCGAAGTTTCTGGCCGCCATCCGCCAGGCCCAGATCGGCGTATGGGAGCAGCGGGACAGTAAGACGACCCTGCAGGAGCGGGCGGCCACCCTGGCGCTTCCGGCTCCGTTCTATGAGCAGATCGAACGGGGGGGTCCCGATCATGCCCCGGTTTTTACCGTGCGGGTCCGAGTGGGAACCCTCGCCGCGGTGGCGACTGCCGGGACCCTGAAAAGGGCCCAAATGGATGCCGCCCGGGAAATCCTGAAACATCTGGACCGCTTGAAACGATAGGGGGGTAACAGTCCTTCCTTCCCGGCACGGCATGGGTTACTATCGCCAGCGTCGCATCACCCGGGAAAGGCCCCGATTGAAGGTTCTGCCCACCCTCAATATCCAGAACGGCCGTGTTGTGCCGGCCCTCGAGAACGGTCCTTCGACCGATAAGTCACCCATTGAGGTGATCGATTCGCTGTTGGATCGGGGCTGTTGCCGGCTCGCGCTGGTAGATGTGGATGCCGCGCGCGGCAGAGGGAGCAACCGGGAGGTCCTCGGCAGCTTGATCCAGCACATCCGGCGATCGGGAATCAAGGTCTGCATCCAGGTGGGGGGAGGCATCTGCAGCTCGGATCACGCCCAGCATTTTCTGAATCTGGGAGCCACTTGGCTGCTGGTGGGGAAGGTCCTGCACCGCTATCCGATCGTGGTGGACCAGATGCTGGCGCGATTCCAGGACCACCTGATGGCTGCGGTGGATGCACGCGCCGGTGAAGTCCTGATCGACAGGCGGCGAGAAGCACGGGGAGTCCTGGCCACCACCATGGCCGAAAGCATCCGGGATCGCGGTTTCAAACGACTGCTCTTCTCCGAAATCCCCGTGAACCAGGAAGCTGCTCCAGATTTTCAGACGGCCAAGAATATCTGCGATCGAATCCACATCTCGGTATTCATGGGTGGCAGCATTCGTTCCCAGATGCATCTGGCCCAGGCGGAGGAGGTCCGTGGACTCCAGGGCGTCTTCGTCGATGTCATCTACCTGCTTGATTCCCCGAAGCTGATCCTGCCGCCTGCCAGCCCTTGCGCCTAGGAGAGACGCATGGCCGAGCTTGATTTTCCCTTTCTGGCAGAGCTCAGCGATCAGGAACGTAATCACCTTCGCAATCTCGCCCTGATCCGACCCCAGATCCCCACGGAGGGCCAGTTCTCACTGATCGAAGGCATGTCTCGCTCCTTGAGCTGCCAGCGTCTGCTCACGCTCATCGCGCGCACGCCGCACTGGCTTGTGCATGGACCCATCCTGCAAGCCCTGGCGGAAAACGAGTTCACCCCGGAACCGATCCGCCGGGATCTGGAGATGGCCGTTTCGCTGTTTGATCTCATGTATGGCTTGGATCGGGCATCCGGCTCGGAAAAGGACGAACGGGCGGAGATGGCCAAGGCGGTCTATCAGCAGCTGCCCTCAGAGCTCAAACCGATCGTCAAGTATCAACTCAAGCAGCTGGCCCGGCAGGTCAATCCGTCCGGGTTCACCCAGGAACTGCCCCCCATTCCGACGGAACCAGGCGACTGGGAGGAACTCACCCGCCCACCCAAGGCCGAGCCTACCCGCGTCCAGCTTTCACTCGGTGAGCAGGTTGCCCGGGCGGGGAGCACCCACGGGCTGGAGGAGCTGCAAGGATTCCTGCAGATGCCCGAGGGGGAGATCCGGCAGGCGGCTCTGCACAATCCGATGGTCTCGGAAGAGCTGGTGTCCTTGGTCCTTCGGCAATGCGAGATTCCCGATCTGTTCGACGATGTCTACGGCGAAGCCCGCTGGTATTTCCGGGAGTCGATCCGGGAAGCGATCCATGATGCTCCCCTGGTGCCCCTGACCTTGGCTCGCAAGCTGTGTGTGAGTCGGGATCTCCTGCGGCTCCTGGAGCGGGGCGCCCGCGGTCATCAGGGCATTCGGCGCGTCACCTGCCTGTTCACTCAGCTGGACGAGACGGAATACCAGTTCGTCACGCTCTGGGCGAAGAAGAACGCTCCCAACATGCTGCGGGTGGTGAAGATCTTCTATGACCGCCTGTTGCGGCAGCGCGCCACTCAGAGCAGTGGGCTCTCGTCCCATCCGGCGGAAGGCCGCTGGGCATCGCTGGAAGAGCGGGTCTTCCTCGCCAATCAGTCCACCCAGCCGGACCAGCTCATTGCGGCGCTGCGGGATCCGGATCCCAAGGTGTTCGAAGTGGTGCTCGAGAATCCAGGCCTCACGCCGCGCGAATTGATGGCCGCCATCCCGGCTCTGGACCAGGCGCGGGTGGAAAAGCTCGCGGTGCATCACATTTGGGGCGACAGTCCGGAGGTCCAGGAAACGCTGCTGCACAGCGTGCAGCTCTCCAAGACCACCGCGATGCGCCTGATCACGGAGATCGTGAATCCCCGGGCGCTGCTGGATGTGCTGCGGGATCCGCGGATTCCTCACCTGGAGATGAAACAGCAGGCCCTGGAATGCCTGCGCAGCCAGTACCTTTCCATGAGCACTCAGCAGCGCATCGTCGCGCTCCGCTCCAGCGGTGGGGAGCTGATCCGGCACCTACCCCAAGAAGTGCTGAAGGACGAGGAAACCCTCCATCAACTGGTCTCCGACCGGCAGCTCGACCCCAGCATCCTGCTTCGTTTGGCCCGCAACAAACAAACGCCTCGCGCCATTCTGGAGCGGATCGCGGCCCATCCGATCCTGATGGCACACTCACCGATCATGTCCGAACTGCTGCTCAACCCTAAGACCCCCCGGGAATCCTCCATCCGCATCTGGGGGCTGCTGTCTGAATCTGAACAGCAGCAGATGCTGCGCAGCCCTCACCTCCCGGCCACCCTCCGGTATATCTCTGCCTAATGGCCGATCTGGAGGGCGGGTGAGTTCCGAGAAACGTTCCGATTTCCATTTCGAACTGCCGGTGGAACTGATCGCCCAGCACCCGGCTCCGCACCGGGACGCCGCGCGCCTGCTGGTGGTGGAGGTAGCGAACCAGACCTTGCGGCATGCCTCAATGCGCGATCTCCCCGACCTCATCCCGGAGGGCACCCTCTGCGTCCCCAATGATGTGAAAGTCCGGCATGCGCGGTTGCTGCTCCGGCGAGTCGGCGGAGGGCTCGGGGAAGCTCTGCTGCTTCGGGCTTTCCCGGATGGTTCCTTCGAGGCCATGGTGCGTCCCGGATCCAAGCTCAAACCGGGCAAGGATGCCGCGGTGATCGATCCCGTGGATGGCCGGGAACTGGCGCGCCTATGGGTCGAAGCAACGCTGGCGGAGGGGCTCAGACGAGTGCGGGTCCTGCAGCAGAAGCAGTCGTTGGATTGGGCTGCGGTGGACCGCATCGGCCGGCTGCCGCTGCCGCCCTACATCACCCATGCGGCCGCGCAGGAAGACGAAGAGCGCTACCAAACGGTGTTCCGGGCCGAGGAAGGGGAAGCGGTGGCCGCTCCCACCGCGGGGCTGCACTTCACCCAGGAGCTCATCCAGGACCTGAAGCGCCGTCAGTGCCTCTGGCAACCCGTTCGCCTGCATGTGGGCTTGGGGACCTTCCGGCCCATGACCGCGGAGCATCTCGATGAGCACGTGATGCATGAGGAGCGCTATGAGATTCCAGAAGAGACGGCCTTGCTGCTGGAACCGGTGCTCCGGGACCGCGTCCGACCCCTCCTGTGCATCGGCACCACCAGCCTGCGGACCCTGGAGGCGGCCTGGGATGGAGCCACCCTGCAACGCTCGGGATCCACGCGGCTGTTCATCCGCCCGGGCTATCGGCTGCGCACGGCAGATTTGCTGCTGACGAACTTTCACCTGCCCGAGAGCACCTTGTTCGTCCTCGTTTCCTCCCTGCTGGGTCGGGAGTTCGCGCAGGCCGCCTATGCTGAGGCCATCCGAGAAAAGTACCGTTTCTTCTCCTATGGCGATGCCATGTTGATCCTCGACGCGCGCGATAAGGGGCCGTCGCACTAGTACCTCTGCCGTTCTGGCTATTCTGGGACGGCCCCTAAATCTGGACCAGCACCTGCCTGACCAAGTAATTTAGCGACGACGGCGAATTCTGTTCCAACCGCTTCCCGCGTATCATAGGGGCGCGGACCACTCGGAGAGAGCCCATGCCATTCCAGGAAATACTGGACAGGTTGATCGAGCGGGTGCCCGAATCCATCGCGGCCACCTTCAACGACAAGGACGGAGATCCCATCTGCACGCGCACCATCGAGGTGCCCAATGACGCCCTGCAGTTGCTGGGCGCCTACCGCAATGTGGTGAATCGGCACCTCCAGCAGTCGGTGGAGGACTTCGACCGGGGCGAAGTGGAGCAGGTGGCCTTCTGCACCAACCAGCACTGGATTCTCATGATGGGTGCCACCGAGCAGTGCAGTTTGGTGCTCGTGATGTACCGGGAAGGCATTCTGGGTCGCGCGCGGTTCGAGATGGACCGGGCCATCACCGCCCTGAACAAGCAACTGCTATAGGAACTTTCACGAGTGGGCCGAACAGCGCCGAGTAGCGCATTTCAGCGCTGTCTCGGCCGATTGCCTGGACCTGCGCCTAAACGCCCATCACCACCAGCGCGACACCAGCCGTCATGAGCAGGACGGCGGCGATCTTTGGGAATTGGACGGGTTCGCGGAAGAAGATCCGGCCGAACACGATGGCGCCGCTCATGCCCAGGCCCCGCTTGATCACCTCAATGAAGCCGACGGGTGCGAGGTGCAGGGCCTCCAGCTCGACCGCCAGGGCTGCAGCCCCCAGAAGCAGCGCCAATGCCGTCAGCCCCGGGAGTCTGGCAAGCGTGCCCAGGGATTGCCTCAGAACCTGGCCTTGGCGGCGGACGAGCATGATCGCAGCCATCAGCAAGCCCACAGATAGGCTGAGGAAAGGGGCATACCAGGCATTGGCGCCGCGCTCCAGGGCCATCTGGTTCAGGATCGCAGTAATGCTCCAGACCACGGCGGCACCCGACATGTATCGGACTCCGGGGTCCTTCAGGAAGGCTCGGTAACCCGGCCACTGGGCGGACTTCAGCCCCAGCACCATGGCCCCAGCCAGCACCAGCAGCGCCCCCAGGCCCTGGTTCGGGGTGGGGATCTGATGGCGCAAGAGCCAGGCCAGAAGGGTCGCTAACACCGGGGTGAAACTCAGCAGGGGCACGGTGATGCTCATGGGGGAGCAGCGCAGGGCCTGCATGAACCACAGCAGGCCCAGGAGGCTGAGCAGCACCGAACCGGCCATGGGTGCGAGGCTGGGAATCGGCAGGGCGACTGGCTCCCGGGCTGCCGCCCAGAGCATCAACAGGGGCGCCTGAGCCAACGGCAACCAGACCCCCAGAGCAGCGGGGGACACCTGTCGGGCTAGTCCCTTGCGGACGGCATCGAAGAGGGTCCAAGCCAGGGCCGAGGCAAGTGTTAGGGCCAGACCAAGGGCACCGATGTCGCCATTCACAGCGACTTCCTAGTGGATCGCGGTCGCGGCGAGGAGCTGGTGACCCTGGGCGTAGCAAGTCTTGTGCACGATGTGGTGCTCAAACTCGTGGCGGAATTTCTGCAGGGAGGAATCCACCGGACCACAGGCCGCGTCGCCCAGGGCACAGAGGGTGCGCAGGGCAATGCGCGGGGTGAGGCTTGCCAAAAGATCCAGATCCTCCATGCGCCCCTGCCCGTGCTCGATGCGCTGCAGCACTTGCAGCATCCAGTTGCAGCCTTCCCGACAAGGGGTGCATTGGCCGCAGCTCTCATGGGCGAAGAACCGCGTGAGCCGAAGCACGGCTGCCACGATGCAGACATCCTCGTCCATCACGATCACGCCACCGGAGCCGGCCATGGAGCCCCGCGCCTTGGGGGTGTCGAAGTCCAGGGGGCAGTCGAAGTCCTTGGCATCGAACATGGGCGCGCTGGCGCCACCCGGGATCACCGCCTTGATCGCCTTGCCGGTGCTTGAGCCGCCGGCAAGGTCGTTGAGCAGGAAATCGAGCGGAGTTCCCAGGGGCAGCTCGTAAAGGCCGGGGCGCTTGACATGGCCCGAGATGCAGAAGATCCGTGTGCCCGTGTTGCCGGGCGAGCCAATCTTGGCGTATTCCGCCCCGCCCATCTGGAGGATCACGGGCACCGCGGCCAGCGTCTCCACATTGTTGACCGTGGTGGGCTGGCCAAAGGCGCCTACCTGGGCGGGAAAGGGGGGCTTGGAGCGGGGCTCGCCGCGCCGACCTTCCAGGGAATTGAGCAGGGCGGTCTCCTCACCACAGATGTAAGCACCCGCGCCGCGGTAGGTCTGGATGTCGAAATCCCAGCCCGTGCCCAAAATGTTCTGCCCCAGGTAGCCCGCATCGCGAGCCTCCTGCAGCGCCGCTTCCAGCTTCTCCAGGAGCCAGAGGAATTCACCCCGGAGATAGATGAAGCCCACTTTGCACTGCATGGCCCAGGCGCCGATGATCATGCCCTCGATGAGCTGGTGGGGGTTGTACTCGAGGATGGCGCGGTCCTTGAAGGTGCCCGGCTCGCCCTCGTCCCCGTTGCACACGAGGTAGCGGACGTGGCTCTTCTGGTCCGTGTCCTTGGGCATGAAGGACCATTTCAGACCGGTGAGGAAGCCCGCCCCACCGCGTCCCCGTAGTTGCGAAGCCTTCACCTCGTTGGTGACTGCCACGGGCTCCATTTTCAGGGCCTTCTTCAGGGCGAGATAGCCCTCGTGTTTCTGCTCATAGACAGCCCGTTTCCAGTTGTCGAGATTCCCCGCACCCCGGAGCATCAAGTTCGGGAACCGCTCGCCTCCAAAGCCGGCGAAGGTGTAGAGCTGGGGATCGGCTTTGCTGCGCATCTCACTCCCCCCAGGGCCGGTAGTCACCGCGGCGACAGGCCGCGAGGAGTTCTTCCAGCTTCGCCTCGTCCACGTACTCATCGTAGACGTCGTCATTCACTTGGAGGCAAGGGCCGCTGCCGCAGGAAGCCAGGCATTCCACCTCTTCCACGCTCCAGAGACCGTCCTCACTGGGCCCCGCGCCCGGCTGGGCACCTACCTTTTCTGCGATCTTTTCCAACAGCTTGGCGGCCCCGTTCAAGGCGCAGCTCAGGTTCGTGCAAACCTGCAGATGGTATTTCCCCACCGGCCGCTTCTGAAACAGGGTGTAGAACGTGGCCACACCAAAGACATGACCCTCGGGCACACCCAGCACCTTTGCGACCTCCAACATGGCGGAGAGGCTCACGAATCCGAAGTCCTTCTGAGCGATGTACAGCGCCGGAAGGGTTGCAGCCAACTTGTCCGGATACTTGGCGGCAAGGGTCTGGATTTCCGCGGTGGCCTGCGGGCTAAGCTGCCGCAGTCGGCTTTCGGGAAGACGTTGACCCGGGGCAAGCGGCGACTCAGCTGGTTGAGCCTTAGCCATGGGGGCTGGAGTGGGAAGGGGGTTCATGGGCGCGCTCATTGAACGGTTAGTCTATAACGGTTCGAAGCAACCGTCGGCTATCGCGCCACCGGGAATTGGGGTTACTTCAGGCTGTGGTGGGCGCCATCACAGTGGGGCTTGGTGCCGGTCAACTTGCACTGGCAGAGGGCCTGCTTGCCCGCCGCGACCACCTCGAATTTCAGCGGCGCGAAATCGGTTGACTTGTGGGAGCCGTCACAGAAGGGTTGCTTGGCGGACTGCCCACACGAGCACCAGTAGTACGTGCCGGGTTCCAGTTCCAGGACCGCGGGTTTCTTGTCGGCAACTTTGGGTTCGCTCATGGCGGTTTCCTTTGGGTTAAATAGGTTGATTCAGGGCTTGGGGTCCGTCTTTATGGCTTCGATTTCCAGCGTGATCGAGACCTCCTCTCCCACGATTCCAGGCATGTAAGTTAGTGCATAGTCATTTCGGTTCAAAGTGAGGGTTCCCTCAAATCCCACCCGCGTTTCTTTCGGGGAGGAGGTCGTCCCGGTTGCGGAGATGGGAATCATGATGCGCTTGGTGACTCCATGCATGGAGAAATCACCGATGACTTCGAACCGGTCCTTCGCCAGTGCTTTCACAGAGACACTCCGGAAGGTAACGGCGGGGTACTGATTAACATAGAAGAAATGGGGGCTCCGCAGATCCTTGTCCCGCATGGCGTTTTCAGTATTGATGCTGGCGGCCTCGATCGCCACGTCCACCTTCGACTTGGTCATATCCTGCTCGTCCAGCACAAGGGTGCCTTTATAAGTAACGAACCGGCCATAGACCTTGGACAAACCCAGGTGGCGGATGCGGAAGCTCACCTCGGAGTGGACGGGGTCGATCTGATAGGTACTGGAAGCCAGGGCGGGCAGGACTAGGAGAGTAGCGGCGGCAAATGCTTTGAATAGGCGCATGTTCAACCTCATCGAAAGGAACGTGAGTTCATTTGTTGGATGTCGAACCAGAATAGGTGTTACAACATTTAATTAATTGAGAAACGCACCATGAACCTCCGCGAAGAACTACTGATTGGCAGGCCCCTGGAAGCGGGGCAGGAGACGATCCTGGCGGTCCTGCTCACGCGGGAATACGTTGCCCGCCTGCTGGACGAGCTCCTCTTCAAACCTGAGGGGATTACTGATCAGCAGTACAACGTATTACGGATCCTGAAAGGCGGACCCCCGGAAGGCTACCTCATCCGGGAGGTTCGTCGCCGGATTATCGTCCGGAACGCGGACGTGCCGCGGCTGGTGGCTCGGCTGGTTGGCAATGGGTTGGTGCAGAGAAAGGCGGATCCAGTGGACCGCCGAGGCTGCCGGGTGCAGCTCACCCCCAAAGGTACGGAATTGGAAGCCCGCCTCGTCAAACCCCAAGCTTCCCTCCGGAAAAGGCTGGAAAAGATTCTATCCACAGAAGAAAGCGCGACTTTGTGTGGCCTTCTGGAACGCCTTCGGGATGGAATCCGGGAGGCGCTCGGGGAAGCGCCTTTTAGCTAGCGGCCGGCGCGGAATAGCCGGTGCAGTTATGGTTATTCCGCGACGCCCCCTGCTGTCGGACCCCATGGCTAGGGTCATATTATATTTACGCAACGGCTCACCTTCCCGTTGCATGGGTGCTGTTTCATGGGGCATGAAGCTGCAGGAAGGATTTCGATGAATATGATTCATATTAATATACTTAAATTAATAATATAAATGTATGAGATCTTGCGTTTTTTCTTACTTATTTCGCAGTTTTTCTGCAGGGTGGATGGACATCAGGATTTTCTTCTAACAACTCTTGCAACAGCGCTAGTCATCTGATATATTAGATATCTTAAGGTGGCGGCCATGCTCTCTCCCTCATCCCTCCAGACCGGTTCAAGCAGCGAACCGGTATACGATCAGAGGGTGCCAACTCGAGCCACCCCTCCCACCCTTCAGACCCGCTCTCTGCGCGAGCAGGTGTATGAATACCTTCGGGACGAGATGGCCCGGGGAGGCCTGCAACCCGGTGCCTTTCTGGACTTGAATGACCTCGCTCAGAGGCTGGGCATCAGCCGGACACCGCTGCGGGAGGCCCTTCTGCAACTGGAATCCCAGGGCTTCATTACCGTGTTTCCCCGAAGAGGTTTTCGGTTGAATCCCCTCACCTTGGACGATATCCGGCACTACTACGAGATTATCGGAGCCCTGGAATCGGCCGCGCTGAGGATCGTCGGGGCAGCCCTGGGTGAACAGGATTTCGCCCGCATGCGGCAACTGGATGCTGCCATGGCCGAGGCCGTGGCGGCCTCCGATTTCGGCAAGTATTACGAGCAGAATGTGGCCTTCCATGAAGTCTATCTGGTGCGCTGCGACAACAAGCGTCTGTTGGCTCAGGTTCGCCTTCTGAAACAGCGCCTCTACGATTGGCCAAGGCGCGCAGGCATGGTCCAGTCCTGGGAAGAGCACTCCTTGACCGAGCACGAGAACTTCATCCATTTGCTCGAACAGGGCCGGATCCAGGAAGCCGCAGCCCATATCCAGGACGTGCACTGGTCCTTCAAGGTCCAGGAGAATTTCATCCACGCCTACTATTTCGCCAGCCAGCCACCGGAGCAATAGATGCGAAGCGGTCTGGTCTTTAACGTCCAGCGCTTCTCTCTCCAGGATGGCCCAGGCGTGAGAAGCACGGTCTTCATGAAGGGCTGTCCCCTGGCGTGTGGGTGGTGCCACAACCCCGAGAGCCAGTCGCCCGAACCCGAGATCATCCGCATGCGGCATCGCTGCATGGTCTGCGGCTTATGTCCTGAGCAAGGGCTGGAGGAACCGGTGGGTCGCAGCCGGAACGAAGCGGACGTGGAAGCCTGCCCCACGGGCGCGCTCCAGACTGTGGGCCAGCAGATGGATTCGACAGCGCTGGTGAAGGCCCTCCTGCGGGATCGGATCTTTTTCGATGAATCCGGGGGTGGCGTGACCTTTTCCGGTGGGGAACCGCTTCTGCAGGCACCTTTCGTCATCGAGGCCATGAGGCTGTTACGGAAGGAAAGCGTGCATACGGCCCTCGATACGTGCGGGTTCGCCCGCTGGCAGGAGCTCCAGGAAGCCTCGGCTCAGGCCAGCCTGGTCCTGTACGATCTGAAACTCATGGATGATGCCCGTCACCAGGCCGCCACCGGGGTCTCCAACCGTCTCATCCTGCAGAACCTGAAGGCCCTTTCGGCAATCCATCAAAATATCTGGATCCGTGTGCCCATCATCCCTGGCATCAATGATGACGAGGGCAATCTGGACGCCACTGCTGCTTTCCTGGTTTCGCTCCCGGGCATCCGTCAAGTGGATCTGCTGCCTTACCACGCGACGGGGGAAGCGAAATTTGCCCGGGTAGGGTTGCTGAGCACCGCACAGGGCATTCTTTCTCCCAGCATCCAACGACTTGAAACCCTGGCCGCGCATTTCCGCGCCCAGGGCCTGACCACGACCCTCGGAGGCCAACCATGAACGAACGTACCGAGACACTCCGCCGGAAAAGCCTGGACGCGATCCCTTCCATCAGTGGCGAGCGGGCGGAGATCACGACCGCCTTCTACAAGGAGAACCAAGGCCGGTATAGCATCCCAGTCCTCAGGGCGATGAATTTCCGCGCCCTCTGCACTCGCAAGACGCTCTGGATGGGCGAAGGCGAGCTGATCGTGGGCGAGCGCGGCCCCGAACCCAAAGCGGTTCCGACCTATCCCGAGCTGACCTGCCACAGCGCCGAGGATTTGCGCATCCTGGATTCCCGCGCGAAGACGCAATACAAGGTGGATCCGAGCGTGATCGAAAGCTACGAGCGAGAAATCATCCCCTTCTGGCGGGGGCGCTCGATGCGCGACCAGATGTTCCAGGAGTTGCCCCAGGAGTGGCATGATGCTTACGCTGCCGGGTGCTACACCGAGTTCATGGAGCAGCGCGCCCCGGGCCACACCGTCGCCGACGGCAAGCTTTACCGGAAGGGCATGCTGGACTTCAAGGTTGACATCGCCAGGGCCGAGGCAAAACTCGACTTCGAGAAGGATCCTGAGGCTCTCGACAAGCGCGAACAGCTCCAGGCCATGGCCATCGCCTGCGACGCCGTCATCCTGTTCGCCAAGCGGCACGGGTCGCTGGCGGCAACCGAAGCCGCGAACAGCACCAACCCCTTCCGCAAACAGGAGCTGCTCAAGATCGCGGCAGTCTGTGCGCACGTCCCGGCCCATGCCCCGCGGGATTTCCACGAGGCCCTTCAGGGCTACTGGTTCTGCCACCTGGCAGTCATCACCGAGCTGAACGGCTGGGATGCCTACAGTCCAGGCCATCTGGACCAGCACCTCTGGCCTTTCTACCAGAAGGGGCTCGGCGACGGCAGCCTCACCCGGGACCAGGCGAAGGAGCTGCTGGAGTGTTTCTTCGTGAAGTTCAACAACCACACGGCGCCCCCCAAGGTGGGCGTGACGGCTGCTGAGAGCGGCACTTTCACGGACTTCGCCAACCTCAACCTGGCTGGGCTCCTGCGCGACGGCAGCGACGGCTCCAACGAGCTCACACACCTCCTGCTGGAGATCATCGACGAGCTGCACCTGCTCCAGCCCAGCAGTAACATGCAGATCTCCCGGAAGACCCCCGATGCGGTGCTTAAGCACGCCTTGAAGGTGATTCGCAATGGCTACGGCTTTCCCTCCCTCTTCAACGCGGACGCAGTGGTGGAAGAGCAGCTCCGCCAAGGCAAGACTCTGGAAGACGCCCGCGAAGGCGGCTGCTCTGGCTGCGTGGAAGTGGGTGCCTTCGGCAAGGAAGCCTATATTCTGACGGGCTATTTCAATCTGATGAAGATGCTGGAGCTGGCCCTGCACGATGGTTTGGATCGGCGCACCGGCAAACGCATTGGAGCCCACACCGGGGAACCCGGCACCTTCAAGACCTATGACGACCTCTTTGCTGCCTTCGAGACCCAGGTGCGCCACTTCCTGGATATCAAGATCCGGGGCAATCAGATCATCGAGCGTCTCTATGCCACGCGCATGCCCCACACCTTCCTGTCCGTCATCACGGACGATTGCATCACCCGCGGGAAGGACTACAACGCCGGTGGCGCCCGCTACAACAACAGCTTCATCCAGGCGGTGGGCATCGGCAGCATCACGGACAGTCTCTCGGCGTTGCAGGAGCTGGTCTTCGACAAGGGTGAGTTGCCCTTGCCGAAGTTCGTTGCACTCCTGGACTCCGACTACGCGGGGCAGGAGTCGCTACGCCAGCGGATGCTCAACAAGACGCACAAGTACGGCAACGATGACGACTACGCCGATGCGCTGATGACGCGCACCTTCCAGATGCTGTTCGAAGCCATCGACGGACGCCCCAACACCAAGGGCGGGGCCTATCGCCTGGAGATGCTCCCTACCACTTGCCACGTCTATTTTGGCGAAGTCTGCCTGGCCTCGGCCGATGGCCGCCGCCAAGGTCAGCCCCTGTCCGAAGGCATCAGCCCCGCCCAGGGCGCCGATCGACAGGGCCCCACGGCGGTGCTCAAATCCGCCGCCAAGATGGATCACGTGAAGACCGGCGGGACGCTGCTGAACATGAAATTCACACCCAGTCTGCTGGAGGGCGAAGGCGGCATCGACCACCTGCACAGCCTGGTGCGTTCCTACTTCAAACTGGATGGCCACCACCTGCAGTTCAACGTGGTCACCGCCGCCAAGCTGCGCGAAGCCAAGACCAAACCGGATGAGTATCGCGACCTCATCGTCCGAGTGGCGGGCTACAGCGACTACTTCTGCGACCTCTCCGAAGCCCTGCAGGACGAAATCATCCAGCGCACCGAGCACGCGCACTTCTAGACAAGATCCAGATCAGGTCAATCCCAGCCGCTCTTTCAGGCGTGCCGTGGTACCGCGGCTGGTTTCCAGCTCCACACCGCCGGGCAGGGTGACCAGGAGCCGCCCGCCCCAGAGGGGTTTTACCCCCAGGATCGCCTCGGGCCGCACCAAAAGATGCCGGTGGATTCGAAGCAAACTGGCCCCCTGAAGATACTGTTCGGCTTCCGCCAGAGTCTTCCACGGGGTCTGATACCGCTGGCTAGCGTGGGCGTAAACGATTTCCTTCTCCACTTCGAAGTGCGTAGTGCGGGCCAGCTCCATGAAGATCACGCCCTCGCCGGCCTTCACGGGATAGCGGGTCACCTTGCGGGCAGTGGCGGGAGGGGGGGTAGGGACCGGTCCCGACCCGGGGATGCGGGCTCGAAGACGCTCCAGGCACTTCGCCAGGCGCTCGGCCCGGACCGGCTTCAGCAGGTAGTCCGCCGCCGCCAGATCAAAGGCCTCCACCGCATGGTCCGAGAAGGCCGTCACGAACACCACGGGCGGCAGAGCCAAGCCGGTCTCCAGCACTTCCATGCCGCTGGCGCCGGGCATGCGGATGTCCAGGAACAGTGCATCCAGCGCGGGGGCTGTCTGCAACCATTCCAGCACCGCCGTGCCGTCCTCGAAGGAGGCCACCACCTCGCAGCCCTGCTCCTCCAGCAACCGGACCAAGCGCTTGAGGTTATAGGGTTCGTCTTCGGCGACCGCCACCTTCATTCGATCAGGGCTCATATCCCCTCCAACAGCGCATCCGGGGCGAGCAGCAGGTGGGCGATGGTCCAGGCGTCTTCGCTCCGGAGCTCCAAGCGCGAGCCCCCGCTTCCCAGCAGAGCCAAGCGGGCACGCAGGTTCCGCAGGCCCGTGCCTTGACCCGCGGCTTGGATGGCAGCGCCCGCAAGCAGCGGCTTGCCGGTGTTGGAGATCCGCACACTGAGGCTTCCATTCTGGACCCTTTCCACTTCGAGCTTCAGGGTGCCACCACTGCGCACGGGCGCCACTCCGTGCTTGATGGCATTCTCCACCAGGGGCAGCACCAGCAGGGGAGGAACGCTCACGGCATCGAGTCCTTCCGGCCAAGCCCATTCCACCTTCAGCCGGACACCTAGCCGCAGGTTCTCGATGGCAAGGTACCGCTCCAGCAGTTCCCGCTCCTCGCCGAGGGTGATGAAAGGGCGCTCCCGCAGCAAGGTCAACCGGCGATAGAGATCTGAGAAGTCCAGGAGGGCTTCTTCCGTGGCCGCAGGATTCTCCCGGGCCAGCTCCGACAGGGCCCCCAAGGCGTTGTAGAGGACATGAGGATCCAATTGAGCGCGGAGGGCTTGGGCTTCGGATTCCCGGCTATGGATCTCCAACTCTCTCCGAGCAGCCACCGCGACGGCGCTGTCCAGCCCCCTGGCTTCCATCTCGGCGATGAACCACCCCACCAGGCAGGCGAAGGGAAGCTGGATGATGACCCGGAACAGCGGGATGGGGACATTGGACCGGAGGGCAAAACCATGAATGGCCTCGGCCACACGGGGTGGTTCCGGGCCACCGAGCAGCGCATGCACGGCGGCGAAACCCCCGAGCCATAGTGCGTTCCAGAGCACGGCCTGAATGGCGCCCCGGTGCAGGGAGAGCCGGTGGCGATCGTCGCCGGTCCACAACCAAGGCAGCGGGGTCAGGGTGTAGTAGCCTACCAGGAGCGAGATTCCGCCCACGAAGAAGCGCCAGTGCCAAGGTATTACTGGCCCGCCCAAAACCCAACGGACCAGCAGGAGCAGGCCCAGGAACAGCGGCAGGGCCCCCCAGCTGGAGGGCCTGAACCGCTGCACCGTGAGTCGCATCAGGGGACGAGTTCGCATGCTATTGGATCAAGACTACTGCATCAGAAACCCAGGGCGAGCTTGCGAACGCCATCCACTGCGTTCCGGAAGTCCTTCATCAAACCCTTCGCAGCCTCGCGTTGTTCCGGCGTCAGCTGGGGCACGATCTCCAGATAGGCTGCTCGCACCTCCGCACTCAGCGCGAAACCAGCTTCCTTCACCGTCCCGTAACGCTGGTCCAGGATGAGCTGGGAGGTGGCCGGATCTATCGCAGCCTCCATGGCCGCGGCCATCGTCTTGTGCAGGGTTTCCTTCTTCGCGGTAAGCGCGTTCTTGTGATTGTCCAGAACGGTCTGGATGGCGGTCACCTGGGTAGCCGTCAGGTCCAGGCGATTCGCCACG
>JANYIU010000305.1 GCA_025361955.1 Holophagaceae bacterium | reverse complement strand
CGGCAATTACCTCGTCTTCTTTCCGAGCTTCGATTTCCTGGAGAAGACACTGCCCCTGCTGGATCTCCCAGGTTTCCAAGTGCGGGCGCAACCCCGACAGGCCTCCCATGCCGACCTTGACGCCCTCCTGGCGGAACTGCGGGAAGCGCGCGGCGTCGTGGTGCTCGCGGTGCAGGGGGGTTCTCTCGCGGAAGGCATCGATCTCCCGGGTGAGGCCCTCATCGGCTGCATCGTGGTCGGCCCGCCCCTGCCGCCCTTCGATCTCGAGCGGCAGCTCATCAAGGAGTACTTCGAGCAACGCTTCGGCTGCGGCGAGCACTACGCCTATACCTTCCCCGCCATGGCCAAGGCGATCCAGGCCGCTGGAAGGGTGATTCGCGGTGCCGAGGACCGGGGTCTGATCGTCTTTCTGGATGGCCGTTTCCTGGACACAGCCTACGCCCAGTGTTTTCCGCGGGAATGGTTCCGGGAATCGCCCCAGGAAGGCGTCTCCGGGAGCATCCTGGCGGATATCCGGTGGTTCTGGAACCACGGGACAAACCATCCCCCAGACTCAGCCAGGAATCCGATTGCTCAATCTAGATCAGGGCCAGTTCTTGGTCGGTGACATTCTTTCTGAGGTCATCCTTGCCGGGGTCGAGCTTTGTTCGGATCTTGTGCCCGTGCCGACACTCACCTGACCTTCTTTTGGGCCGCGGCGCAGATGCCCTACAAAGCTCACCTAAGAGCCATTGCTCAAGGGGGATGAACAAGATTCACCCGACTTGGACCCATGGCATTTTTGCTGCAAGGGTGCAGATCCCATGGTATCCAAGCTTGCAATATGCAAAAACAGCACAACCATGCCGTCCTTTCAATAACTTTTGCCTTCCCTTTTGAACGGCAATCATCCGAAATAAATTATAATCACCTCGTTTTTCAGACACCCTCCGAGTACGACCTTGCCCATGAAAGGCCAGTCACGATGACTATTTGGGACGATGCCGTCAAATCTGTTGGGGGCCAAAGCCCAGGATTGCCCCAGCCGGGGGATCTGTCTGCAAACCTGACCTCTATGCTTGCCTCCTTTGCCTCCGCTTTCGAGCAGACGACCCGTCTCCTGAAGCTGAACTTCGCAGCTGGGAGTGGCATTCCGGCGAACCTTCTGCTGCCCCACCGCCTCACGGGGCACGAGGCTATCAATGGGCACTTCTCCTAGCGACTGGAAGTGCTCGCCAGCGACGCGAATATCGAGTTGAAGCGACTTTTGGGCGTTCCGGTGGAGATCCCGCTTTTGACGGATACCGGTCGCGAGCGCGAGCTCTGCGGGATCGTGACTGAAGCAGCCCAGCTTGGCTCCGATGGGGGGTTCGCGCGCTATCGCCTGATCGTTGAATCCGCCCTCGCGGCCCTGCGCCACCGCCGCACCTGCCGGGTCTACACGAACACGAACGGCAAGGACCTATCCCTGAAGATCCGCCGCGAGCACATCCATGGGAACCCGGTGCTGGGTGCGTCTTTCAGCGTCGATGACCGCTGCACGGCAGACTATGTGGACCGTCCCTTCTGGATGCAATTCAATGAAAATGACGCGATGTTCCTGAAGCGCATCTGGGCGCGGGAGGGAATTTCCTTCGTCATCCAGCCCGCGGACGCGAGCTCGGGCGATCATCCGCAACATGCGCTCGTGCTGTTCGATGATCCGCTGGATCTGGATGTGAACACGTGCGGTAGCGCGCGTTTCCATCGGTCGGACGGCACCGAACAAAAGGATTCCATCACGGAGCGGAAGGCGCGGCAATTTCTGCAAAGTGGGTCCGTGTCCCGGGCCGCTTGGAACCACGAGTCGGCCACGCTGATGACGGCGAACGAGGCCACGCAGACTCAGCAGGGGGAATCCGGGGACGCGCTGGCGTCGACCTTGGAGGACTACCGGCACCACCTGCCGCTGGAGGAGGCTGAGGCGGGGGTTCTCGACAGCCGGACGCGCATCCGGATGAAGGCCCTGGAGGGCCAATCCAAGTCGTTCGAGGGCGAAGGCTTCGAACTCAAGACCGAAGCCTGGGGCGCCCTGCGCGCGGCCAAGGGCCTGCTGCTGAGCACCGACGGAGGCCTGAACGATCATCTCGACAACGCGCCGCTCACCGCCCAGCTGGAAGCCTCCATCAAGCTCTCCAAGACCCTTTCCGACGCCAGCGAGAACCACAAGGCCGACCAGCTCACAGCCATCAAGGCCGCCCAGGACACCGGCGCCAAGGCCCGGCAAGTCGCCGCCTTCAGTGAACCCGTGCTGGCCCTCAGCAGCCCCACCGCCATCATCGCCGCGACCCCCGCCAATCAATCCCTCAGCGCAGGCCAGGCCATCCACGCCACCAGCGGCAAGGACACCAACCTCACCGTGGGCGGCCAACTAGCCATGGTCATCAAGGCCGCCTGGAGCGTGTTCACCGCCAACGCCGGCATGAAGCTCATCGCCGGCAAGAGCGACATCGCCCTGCGCGCCCACGACGGCGAACTGAACGTCACCGCCGACCAGGCCATGAAGCTCCTCGCCCTCAACGGTACCCTCGAACTCCTCGCCAAGAACGGCATCACCCTCGCCACCCCCGGCGCCAAGTTCCAGCTCAAAGACGGCGACATCACCATCGAAGGCACGAACTGCAACGTCTACACCTCGGTTGTGAACCTGACCGCGCCGCAGAAAGCGGATGCCGCCATGCCAAACCTACCCAAGGGTGGCGTGAAGGATGTTGGCATTCACGGGCATTCAAAATATTCCGAGTAAGGATGCATCTATGCTGATCAGTTATCCGTTCCTGTGCGGAACCAATCCGAACGAGGACCAGGGTTTTACAGGGCCGGTCGCGGCCTCTGGTGCCAGCAGCTATCCGCCCCGTGAGAACGAGGCGCAAGGACTTTACCCCGTCACCACTTCGGAAGGTTGGCATGGTGGCCTGCACCTGAAGAACCCGGTGGCGACCTCACCCGTTCGGGCCATCGCCGATGGAACGGTGGTGGCGTACCGGATGAGCTCAAGTCGGAATTCTGGAAGAAAGAGATCAAGAAATGATCCGGGATCTTGGAATACGAAAGCAGGTATTGCACTTGTTGCTTTCAGTGATGATTATTTGCTGCTGTTCCATTTTGCTGAATGCGCAAACGCTCCAGCTTTTACGGACCATTCCCAAAACTGCGCTTGTAGATCAATCCAGTAACCCCCCGCACATAGAGGGGACCGTGGAAGACCATGATGTCGGAGACTATGGGTTCCTGTGGTCCGGGAAAGCGGTCTATTTCGGTCAAGGCGGCTGGATCTATGATCTGGAGCAGAATGACCTACGCTGCGAATTCCCAAAAGATCTCCATAACGTGATCCTTTCCATGGATGGCAATCTGGCGTTCGGTTACACCACGGGTGACGCCCTGTGGCGCATGGAAGGCAGCGTTCAGCGCACGGGAAAGCT
>JANYIU010000301.1 GCA_025361955.1 Holophagaceae bacterium | reverse complement strand
TTTGGGAGCGAACTTCTCGTTCAGCCGGTCTTTGATGTCCTGACGGATGGATTCTCGGAATTCCAGATCCGAGGCCTCCTCGAGCGTCTTGCCCGAGATCGTTTCCAGGATGATGGCGCGGACGATGCTGTTCTCGGGAGTGGGCTTGTCGCTGGTCGTCAGTCGCCCCAGTTCCTGGTCACGAAAAAGAATGTCGAATTCAACGACGAGGTAGCTGTTCTTCTTTCCATCCAGGTTGACGTTGTTCTTGTAGATCAGCACCGCCGGGCTGCTGCCGCCCTCTTCACCGCCCTTGGCCGCCGGGGCATCCTCTTCCTCCCCGTCGCCAGCTTCAGTCTTCTGCTGGGCTGCTGCCGCCGGGCCAGCGGCCACTGCAGCAGCCGCCAACTTGGCCACCCTGAGGGCTTGCCATTTCTTCCAACCGTAGAAACCGCCTCCCCCGAGTAAGGCCAGTACCAGAATTGCCCCTCCGCCAACCACCAAGAGCTTCTTCAATTTCGGTTTTTTTTCAGGGGCTTCGGGTTCCGCCATGACACGCCTCGTTCACCCCCCCTCATCGGCCTCGGTCGACAAAGGGGTGAGAATTGTCCCTCGCCATCTTGCCACCCAGCCCAGCAGGGCCTGGTATCGGGGTTTAAGGATCAACCATGAGGTCAATCCACGCTCGTAGATGGAGTTTGGGGCCTTTCCGCTTGATCAGGAAGTAACCCGCGGTTTTGAGGCTTTGGTCGCGGCAGTGCGCCATGAATCTAGGGCGGTGCATCTTCCGCCATCACGAAGTCAATTCTTGGTTCCATTAAAAAAGGCGGTCCACCGAAGTGGACCGCCGACTGATCACAGTTCGTGCGTTAGCTTATTTCTTCTTCTTGGCACCCTTGCCGTTGACTTCGTCGGCCAACTTCTTGCCGGGCTTGAACTTTGCAACCTTCTTAGCGGCGATCTTGATCTTCTGGCCATCACGGGGATTGCGGCCAGTTCGGGGTCCGCGGGTGGCCACGGAGAAAGTGCCAAAGCCCACGAGGGTGACCTTGTCGCCGCCGCGGAGGGCGCCAGAAACACTGGCGATAACCTGATCCAGAGCAGCAGCGGCTTTGGACTTGTTGATGTCCGCCTTTTCGGCGATGGCGGCGATCAGTTCGGCTTTGTTCATGAATACCTCCATAAATGGGGATTAAGATCCCCGGTTGAAAAAGAAGGATGTATCTCGAGATCGAGACATCCATTCCTATTGGCTTTTCGAGAGTAAAACCCCCTGAAACCCCTGTGGATCCTGGATGGAAACTAAACTGTATGCAGAGTAGGTCGTGCATACAGTGGCGTCAAGGGTTTCAGAAAAAAAAAGTTTCTGGAATCCCTCGAATCGGGGTTCTAGAGTTCAGGATACCCCCCAGATCGGCCAATGACTTGCGTTGTAACTCTAGCCAATTTTGCAGATGGCCTTTAAATGGGGCTCTGAGAGCTGTCTCCGTCGCAGAAGGCACTGGGAATGAAGATCCCCCTCGGGATGAGGCCCCGAAAGGTCCAATGGGCATAGAATTGCCCCATGACCTTCCCCTTTTTCCTACGTCTGGCCTACCTCGGCACCAAATTCTACGGCTGGCAGATCCAGTCGCACTTGCGAAGCGTCCAGGGAGAATTGTGGAAGGCCCTGCAGGCCATTGATCCCGAAGCCATCATGCCGCAAGGGACGGGCCGCACGGACGCCGGAGTGCACGCCCGGGCCCAAGGAGTCCTCATTCACACCCGCAAGCCCTGGGAGCCCTACCGGCTCCTGGCGGCTCTGAACGCCCATCTCCCGCCGGACGCCCGCGTTATGGCCGTCCTGGCGGCACCGGAGGGCTTCTTTCCGAGGCATCATGCCGTTGCCAAACGTTATATCTACAGTCTCCAGGAGGGACCTGCGGAGGATCCCTTCTTGAAAGGGAGGCGCTGGCATGTGCATGGGGCCAAGCCCCTGGACCGGGAAGCCATGCTCCAGGCAGCCCCCTTCCTGATCGGAGAGCACGATTTCTCCAGCTTCCGGCACCAGGAATGTGCAGCCAAGTCTCCGATCAGGATCATCCACAGCATTCGGTTGATCGCCCAAGGACCAGGCTTGGACCTCGTCTTCGAAGGGAACCGTTTCCTCATGCATCAGGTCCGCATCATGGCTGGGACTCTTGTCGACATCGGCAAAGGACGGATAGCCGTCGCTGCGATGCCGCACATCCTGGCCGCCCAGGATCGTCGGCGCTCAGGCTTCACGGCTCCGCCCCAGGGCCTCTATTTGGATGCAGTCTGGTATCAGTCGGAATGGGGCTTGGGAGAGCCATGCCCTTGGGGCGAGGGAATCCCCAGGCTTCCATTGCCAATCGTCCCATAGCATCAGATTGATCCGTTCTCTCGGAGGGCCTACCCTCAGAGGCCAGCAGTCCCTTCCCCGTTTCACAATTCATGCAGAGGAACCCCATGAGCATTGGCAGGCATGCCCTCCTCATCATCACCAGCGATCAGGGGACGGTGGCCACCTTGCGGGCGCTGCTGGGCACGGACCAGCCGGTGAAATCAGCCATCAGCGCGGTAGCGGCGATCACGGAGTCCCAGCTGGAAGCACCTGGCCTTATCCTGCTGGATTCCACGCTGACCGGGCTGGATGTCCGCGCGTTCTGCCAAATGCTTAGTGGCGAACCC
>JANYIU010000287.1 GCA_025361955.1 Holophagaceae bacterium | reverse complement strand
AGAGGGACAAATCCCTATTCGTCCACTGGACCCTGGGAATGGATACAACGACTGGGCGATAAGAGCCGTGATGAGTCGAGAGATTCAAGTCCGGTTCTGTGAGAGCGTGGGGGTGAGATTCCCCCGCGCTACTCGGCAGGCGCGGAGGGCAACGGCGGCTCGCGGAGGAAGCTTGTTTTCTCCGGGATCCTCGCTTTTTTCTCCGTGCCTCTGCGTCGAGCTTTTCCCTTCCGCAATCAAACCGCCTGCCCTTGAGGTCCTCTCACGAGCAATGAACGCAATCTGAGCCTATTATTACTACTCCTCTTCAACTTTGTCTTTTCCTGCGCGGATGTTTCGCTGAAATCTTGGTTATCTGCTTCAGTGTTGGGCGTTTTCCCTCGGGAAGAACGCATGAAGCCCCTGGCTCTGCATTTCGGCTTGCCCGGATCCATTGTGCCCTTTTCCCTCGTTCCCTTTGGCCTTCCCGCAGAAATACCTGAGCAGCCGGATCGATTCAAGGCAGAACGCATCCACGTGGATCGCTGGCAGAGGTAAATGAGAAGTTGGATTGATGCTGTGAGCCCCAAGCCATTGCTTAAGGCGCACCCAGACTGGAGGTCTGGACAGGCCATCAGCATCAAGTGGTGCCTCGGAGCGGTGAGGTCCCGAATGACCGCCAGTTCATGCACGTTCTCAATGTGGATGTCCCCGGCGGTCCTGGGGGCCAAGGACCCACTTGTCGGGTTCAATGTAGGGGGAAACGCAGGGGGATCCGCAGCAGTTCTGCATCCCCCAGCCAAGCACTGGGTGGCCATTGAGTCACCGCCGCGCAATACTGCACGTAGGATTCTCCGAATTTCCCGCTCACGCTCTCGCTGACCTTGCCCATGCGATCTTCCTCAAAACTAACTATCCAAATTCCGGCTTTCACCCTTATCCGGGCGATCTTGAATACTCCGTACCGGATGATCTATCCCTTCCTGTCGGTTATTGCACGTGGCACAGGTGTCGACTTGACTGCCATGTCACTGGCCCTGACCGCCCGCAGTTTGGTCGGGACCTTGAACCCGATCGTAGCGTCGGTTGCCGACCGACGCGGGCGCAAGTTCGGCATGCTCTCGGGCGTGAGCTTGTTCCTGCTCGGCGCGGCCCTGATTGTTGTTTGGCCGACCTTCCCTGCCCTGGTGGCTTCCATGATTCTGATCACCCTGGGTAAATACACGTTTGATCCAGCGATGCAGGCCTACCTCGGCGACCGCATTCCTTACGAGCGCCGTGGCACGATTTTGGCCGTAACTGAGATTGGCTGGTCACTGGCCTTCATCGCCGGGATCCCTCTGATGGGCTTCCTGATCGCACGCCACGGCTGGATGGCTCCTTTCCCGTTGATGGTTGTGCTTGGCTTCTTAATCATCATTGGCTTGATATGGATGCTACCGAAGGACGTCCGCCCAGCCGACGGAAGTCCCAGCATGGGAGCCAATTTCCGCGCTGTTCTGACCTTCACCCCAGCTCTGGCGGGTCTCTGTGTCGGTATGTTCACGAGCACCGCTAATGAGGTAGTCAATCTGCTTTTCGGCGTCTGGCTAGAGCAGTCTTTCGGATTAAAGATTGCCGCCCTGGGTGCGGCTTCAGCGATCATCGGCATCTCGGAACTGAGCGGTGAAGGGCTGGTGGCTGCCTTCGTGGATCGCCTAGGCAAGCCGCGCTCCGTTGCTCTTGGTTTAGGGGTAAACTCACTGGCCGCCTTGTTCCTACCCGTGCTCGGCCGTACGGAGCTGGGAGCACTGGTAGGGCTGTTCCTGTTCTACATCTCCTTCGAATTCGCTATTGTCAGTTCCATCCCGATGATGACGGAGGTCTTGCCGGGAGCACGCGCCACGGTTATGGCTTTCAACGTGGCCTTCATGGCCTTTGGACGCGCCATCGGTGCCCCGCTTGCGACACTGCTATTCTACTTCGGGTTTCCCGCCGTGACCACCGCAGCAGTGCTGTTCAACCTGCTTGCCTACCTGGCCCTGAGGAGGATGCAACGTGGTCTCGAGAGCAGAGGCATCCTCTTGTCAGGGACTGTGGGAAGGCCAAAGGTGGTGGGACCTGCATCCGTATAGGAATGCGCCCTGTGGCCGTCGGAAAAGAGGTGGCACGGATAGGCATCACGCTATTTGCGCTGGCAGAGCCTCAGGGCTCTCCCCCTGAAAACCGTAGGTCCGCCCCTTGATGGCGAACATAGGCCCCCACCGCCCAGTGGCTATGAGCGCAACCTGCTTCAAGGATGGAGCCCGCCGCGCCTGCGGGAATGCCGTGGAAATGGGCTTGATCATCTTCGATTTCGACAATGCCCGCGAAGAGGCAACCGGTGAATACTGGCCCGATCCCCGCACAGGGGAGCCGACGAAGCGCCCGAAATTGCGCAAGCTGTTGATTGATGCCCCCGTGGGCTTCGATGAGGTTCAAGAGGCCCTCTAGGCTCCGGAATCGCGCCGCAGTTATATAGAGGAAGTGATCAAGAAAGGTACGCCATCATTCGCTCATCGGGTCCTCGGGTCGCTGCTGACAACACAACGTGTTCCCTGTGTGTTTACCACGAATTTTGACCAACTGGTTGAAACTGCGACGACAGTGACAGATCAACTGATGCTTGCCGGTGAGCGTGCGTACATGACTGTTGCCGCGATCGACAATGCGGATCGTGCTGAGCTCTGCCTGCGCGAATCTCGTTGGCCCCTGCTAGCTAAGCTGCATGGTGATTTTCAATCTGTTGAACTGAAGAACACAACCAATGAGCTTAAAGAGCAGGACGCCAAGATACGTCGTGTTCTGACCACGACATGCGGGCAATTTGGGCTTCTCGTCGTGGGTTACAGCGGACGCGACGCCTCGGTGATGGAAACGTTGTCCGAGGCATTGACGCAACTGAACGCGTTTCCTGGAGGCCTATTCTGGGTCGCCCGATCCGCCCAATCCGTTCTTCCTGCAGTGGCTGAATTCCTTCAGGCAGCGGTTAATGCAGGCATTTCCGCAACCATCGTTGAATCCCCGACATTCGACGAACTGGCTGGCGATATTGTCGATGGGATCGACTTGCCGCCTGTGCTGCGAAGGCATGTGCAGGAGTCAAGGCCAGAGCCGGTTCTCAGAGATATACCACTTTCCACACAGGAGCGTCGAAGGTTCCCGGTGTTACAGTGTTCGGCGGTCCCAGTTCTGTTGATGCCCACGGCAGCTCGACGCATTGAGGCCACGGAGAGAATCACAACCGTTCGAGCTCGAGAGTTGGTGCGTGAAGCAGGTGTGAAAGCGCTGGCTGCAAGCAATGGAAGAGACATTGCGGCATTCGGCTCAGATGACGATTTGCTTCTAGCTTTTTTACCTGTAGGTGGACGGCTCGCCGGTACCGTTGAACTCCATCCAGACAAGGACAGCTGGGCGCGAGGGCTGATTTATGATGCACTGACTCGAGCCGTTTGCCGACGCAAACCACTTCTTCCTCGTCTGCGCCGCAATGGGCATTCGGTTATCGTCGCAGGCGATTTGCCGACCCACAGCAAGGAGCGTGTCGCTTCGCGTAACGCGCAACGGTCAGGCCTCCAAAGCGCCTACTCCGCCGCTTTGTTTGGTAAGGTGCCGGGGCATGGCTATCCATTCAGCGAAGGCGTAAAGCTTCGGTTGGACCAGGCTGCAGGCCACTGGTGGTGCGTGTTTGAACCGTTTACGGATGTTGAGCTGCCGCGTTCTGGGTGTGATGAGGACCATAACCAAGACGAGTCTGTTGAATGCTTAGCCACGCCTTTTCGGCGTACAAATCCAGTCGCAGATTGGCAGCGTGAACGCTGGGCGAGGCGTTACCACAACGTATGGTCAAGAATTCTATCAGCGTGGGCGAAAATCCTGGCCGGAGAAAATGGTGGCGCTATCCATGCTCTTGGCCTGCGGGATGGCGTTGGTCTGGATGCGGTATTCCAGCTTTCACCAGTGACAGCATGGAGTCGTCCAAGCCACGAGCACGATTACTTTTTACGAGGCGGAAGATGAGCATGAGCAGCACCGTCTCCAAATTGCCACCTTTCCCTTTGCTGGAAGAACCTCTCTTGACGTTTAATCCAGACGATACGGCAGTGGATGTAAATCCTTTGCGAGGGCTTGATCGGTGTGGTGCATATAGTGGCCTGACGTTTCCGAGCTGTACCCCTGCGCTTCGCATAGCTACTCTCGCTCCCGCAGGAGGTTGGGCCAATCTGCGAACAGTGGTTGGTACGCTGCGACCTTGTCATGCACCGAGTGATCGCAAAGAATACGTGCCTGCATTTCGCGGCTTTGAAAGCGTATTTGGAGTTCCTTTGGTTGCTGCGAAAAAAGAGGCGCATATCAAATGGCCGGATGATTTGAGTTCGCTCGGACCGGATGGGCCACCACACGCTAGATTGATGCACGCCCTGCGCGACGGTATGAATCGCCTCACATTGGTTCGCGATCAGTTTGATGTGGTATTGGTACACCTACCTGATGCTTGGCAAATCGCGTTCCAATCTCTAGGTTTTGACGCACACGATGCGCTCAAAGCACTCGGCGCAATACATGTCATTCCCACCCAGGTGATCAATGACCGAGCCTTCTCCTTCAGCGCTAAAGCATCTTTGGCCTGGCGTTTGTCAATCGCGCTCTACGTAAAAGCGGGAGGTATTCCATGGAAACTCGCACCGTTACCAGGGGTACCGGTGAACACGGCCTACATCGGCCTAGCCTATGCCTTACGAGGTGATCCCAAAGAGGCACACTATGCAACCTGTTGTTCACAGGTCTTCGATGCAGATGGTGGGGGAATGCAGTTCGTGGCATTCGAGGCTCGAGACCCTGTGAAGGATGCTGAGGAAGCACGACGCAATCCCTTCCTCAGTCGAAGTGATATGCGAGCGGTTCTGGCCCGCAGTCTCAGTCTTTACCAAAGCCGTAACGGAGGATTTCTGCCGCGGCGATTGGTTGTTCACAAAACCACTTCGTTCAAGGCCGAGGAGTTGGAAGGCGCTCTCGATGCGATGTCTGCTGTCTCCGAAGTGGAATGTGTGGAGGTTACCAGCAGCCCTGGTTGGCGTGGCGTATGGTTGAAACAAAGCCAAGCTCCTGGGCGCCTGAGTGAACCGGATGGTTACCCCATCCCGCGTGGCACCATGCTCCAACTCTCGGGTGTATCCGCTTTGGTTTGGGTGGCAGGGAATGCGCCTCGCGCTTCGTCGAATGGTGACTACTACCAAGGTGGGAAAAGCATCCCACGCCCTATCAAACTGGTACGTTACGCAGGAAGCGGGCCGTTGGAACTGACCGCACTAGAGGCTCTGGCACTAAGGCATCGTCCATAAATAACATAGTCAAATTTCTTGAATGGCCTATCCTTGAGATATGAGCCAAGATGCGATCGCCTGGAAATTCAAAACACTGAAGCAGGACATGGATGAACGCCTCCAGCGACTATGGGTTGCCGCTGAAGCGGAGGCTCTCGGTTGGGGCG
>JANYIU010000284.1 GCA_025361955.1 Holophagaceae bacterium | reverse complement strand
TGAATTCCTGAATGCCCTTGCCGAGCGCTTTCCCAAGCTCTGGAAGTTTCTGAGGACCAAAGAAAATCAGTGCGAGAACGCCAATCAAGAGCATTTCTCCCAACCCTAGATTGCCCATGTCACGCTCCCTTTCGTTCCCCTGTGATTTAGATGGCTGCGGGCGAAATGCGTTTGGCGAGGATTTTGGCGATTTTCCATGGGTTCTTCAATGGATTTTGTCAGCTCCGCGTTTTGCAGACCCCCCCTCAGAATGTCTTGATGAATCTGAAGATCAGCAGCCCCATTAGGAATATGAGATAGAACCTTAGGAAGTAAAGGGCCATCTGGGTGGTGCGTGTCAGTTTGACTCGCGGCATATGAATCTCCTCAAGCTCAGGCCCGCGGGCCTGCGCTCGTCATGACATCGTTGTAACTGATCACACCGAGGATCCTATCTTCGGGATCCACGACCGGGATCATCCGGTAGTGGTATTTCCCGAAAAGGGCGGTCAGATCCTCGCGAATGGCATCGGATTCTGCCGCCACGGCGGGACTCGTCATGACCTCTTCCATGGTGGCAGCATCCTGCTCCAGCAGCAGCTGGCGGGAATCCACGACCCCCAGCAAGGATTTCCCATCCGGGCCCACCACGTATAGATATGAAATGTCGTGGTAATCGAGGCCCGACGCGATGACCTTGGCCTTGGCTTGGAGCACAGTCAAGGGGGGATCCACGGTCAGATAGTCCTGCGATATGAAGTCCAGGGCCGTGGCCTCGCGCTCAGAGAGGAGGGCATGGATGCGCTGTCTCCGCCCATCGGGCAGCAGCTCGAGCAGTTCTTCCGCATCCTCGTGAGGCAGCACCGTCAGGAGGTCCACCAATTGCGGCGTGGAGAGGCTCGCCAGGATGGTCTGGGCGCGTTCCTTGCGCAGGCTGGCGATGATCTGCCGCTGGGCCCGGGGCTCGGCTTCCGTGAGGGTTTCGGCGGCCTTTTGGGTTTCCAGCGCGGAGAAGAGAGCCGCCTGTTCCTCGCCGGAGAGTTCCTCCAGGGCGTCGGCCAGATCTTCCGTCGGCATGTCGTGGAGCTGTTCCTTGGTCACGGAAAGCTGGAGCCTATCCGTGGCGAGGGTGTCTTCCAGGGATAGCGGCTGCACCCACTTCCAGGCGATGAGATCGTCTTTGATGAGATTCGTGAGCGAGAGGAGACCCCACTTGCGGAGCCAGCCGTTGAAAGAGGCATCCACAGCGGCCAATACCCAGCCGCCCTCGGTCTCCTGCAACAGCACATCATTGACGACCTCGATATCGCGATCATCGATATCGAGAATGGTGCGCCCCATCAAATGCTTGTCCGCCAGGATCCATCCTGGCTGATCCTTGAACGGCGGGTAGAGTGCACCTGAAGGGGAAGGTATCACCTGAATGCCCTTCTCATTCATGGACCGGACACAGTCCCACGGCACGAACTCGTTAGGGTTACCCCAACCATGGTCGATGTATACGCCCACAGCCTTGGGCAGGGGCTCCTGCAGCGCAAAGACGATGTCCGAGGCCTTCCCCAGCTTCCTGCCCTTGCCCTCGATGCGGACGGGTTTCTTGAATACCCTAGAGAAATACAGCGCCCGGGTTTCGTTCGAACGCTCTTGATTGGGATGATTCATGGCAATTGTCATCAGGCCCCCCCAAAGAGTTTTTCCAGGAATCCCGGAAACAGCGTGGAAACCGCGAAGAGCGTGGACATGAAGGAGACGAAGATCACGATGGTCCAGTTGATGACGTTCTGGGATCGTGTGCTTACGTGCTCGCCCATGAACTGCTCGTCGTTGAGGAGCAGAATAAGGAAGATCAAGGCTGAGGGCAGCAGGGTTACCGCCACCACCTGCACGAACATCGTGATGATCACCAGGGGTGCGTTAGGGATGAGCACTACAGCACCGGCGGTGACGAGCATCAATAGGTAGAGGACATAGAACCAGGGCGCGTCCTTCACACTCTTGTTGAGGCTGTGGGCCCAACCGAAGACTTCGCCCACGGCCCAGCTCGAGGAGAGTGAGATGCAGAGCGCGCCGAGGAATCCGGCATCAAAGAGCCCGATGGCAAAGAGCTTCCTGGCGAGTTCTCCCTGGCCATGGGGCAGGAGCGGCACCAGGGCCTCTGCGGTCTTGGCCGCGTCATCGATGATGATCGGCGGATTGTGATGATGCAGCGCGGCGGCCGTGGTGATGATGATGAAGGCGGCCACCACGCAGGTGATAACGGATCCCACGAAGGTTTCCAGCTTCCCCATCTTGATATCGTGGATATCAAGTCCCTTGTCCACCACGGCGCTTTGCTGGAAGAAGATCATCCAGGGCGCGATGGTGGTGCCGATGTTGGCGAGCAGAATGAAGAGTAGGGCACCGGAAATTCCACTGGGCAGATGGACCAAGTTGCCTACCTGATCCAGGTCGAAACCCGCAGGCAGATTGGGGATCAGTCCGTGCCCTACCGCCCCCCAGCCCGGCGCCGCGGGCGTCCTCATGGCCCAGAACGCGGCCGGGATGTAGACGAGGTTGAAGAGGCAGAAGAACAGCGTGAGCTTCTCAAAGGTCCAGTACTTCCCCGAAAGCACGACGCCGAAGAGGATCAAAGTGACGCCGACAAAGGTAACCACCGGGGGAATGCCGAACATCTGCCCGGCCGCGATCATCCCGATGTATTCCGTGATGAGGGTGAGCCAGTTCACTACCGCCAGGTCCGCCAGGGAGAACCAACCCCAGAAAGGCCCGAACCCATCGAAGATGGCCTCCGCATGGCCTCGTTTGGTGACAGCCCCGAGGCGAACCGTCATTTCCTGCACGTAGTAGGCCATGGGGATCAGGATGATGAAGATCCACAGTAGGTTCATACCATACTTGGAGCCCGTGACGGCATAGGTGGAGATGCCCCCGGCGTCGTTGTCGGCCACCATGACGATGATCCCTGGGCCCAGGACCGCAAAGAAGATCATCACCTGACGCCGAAAGCGGTCGAGCTGATGGATGGACTTGCTGATGAAATACACGGTTGGACCTCCTCCGTGGGATACGATTTCAAGCACAGGTTATCGGATGATCGTTACCGGCATGTAACAAAAACCGCACGGGCGGATGTCTTCCACCAGCGGGTCTCCGAGTACCTCAGGAGAGAGAGGATCAGGGGCTCGGTGCTGAACTAGTTCAGCGCGCGGCGCCCCAAGACGATGGAGGCTCGTCAATGGTTCGTCTGGTATTCATCGTGGCCTCCTTTCTCCTGGTCCAGGTTCAGGATGCCGAAGCTACCCAACATGGTCAAGATTTATGATTTGAAATTCTGCATCCATTAGGAAGGTCAATCGAGAATCAATCCCAGCTGTGTGACGTAACCGTGGTGTGAGAATCGAAAGCATGGAATACGGTTTCTGCAGTGAAAAAAGGCCGTGCTTCCTGGGTAGGGACTAGCTCTTAAGAACCGGTTGTAAAATTATCCGCGCGGAATAGTGGCGCGATTAAAGGTCTTCAATGAAAATCACAGCTTAACTATTCCTAGCATATGAATCAGATCATGCTGCTATGACCCGGTGGCGACATCGTCGACCGCGTGGAGCAAAACAAGACATCAGTGAGGACTTTGCCTGGTTGCGTCAGCACTTCTTTATGCAGGCGAAAGCATTTCAGGGCTTCCGTTCCTTCTTCCGGTGAGCCCTATCCTAGCCAAAGGGTTCCGTTGCCCTTATTGTTGCCAATGCGTATTAGGTTGATTCCATCCGGACTACCCACGATGGGCCTTCTACAGATGGTGCCTGGGGATAGCCTCGAATCGAATCAGGTACTCTTATGATTCACGCCGGGATGCCGAGCCAGCCCCAGCACACCTGTCCCTCTGGGCGGGCCGCTCCCGGCACGATGAGGATGATGGCAAGGGGTTTGTTGCCGATTGGTAAGGGCCAGGCCTAGACAAGCAATCAATTCTCCATGGCAGGCCTAGTCATCGTTCTGGAGATTCACTGGCTGTCGGGGGGCAAGGCACTGCCTCCAGTTCCTTGGCGATTATCGATCGCGCGCTGGATGGCATGTTCCAGCGGCCCACAAACGATCAGCAGGAGGAGGGTCGCAGTAAAACCGAGGATCAGGATCGGCCAGGCCGCCAAGGCGCAGGAGACGCCCAGAGCCGCCACCACCAGGATCGCGGCAGCCGTGGTAAGTCCAAGCACGTGAACCTGGTCCGGTCCGCGCAGGATCACGCCCGCGCCGAGGAAGCCGATACCGGAGACGATGCCCTGGGTGACGCGACTGGCGGCGTCCGAACTATTGGCGCCATGCTGCAGGGCATACTGGCTGACAGTCAGCACCAGCATGCAGGACGCCAAGGCGACCAGGCCCAGGGTCCGCAAGCCAATCGGTTTGTGGTGCAAGTCACGGTTGATGCCAATTACTGCTCCCGCCACCATTGCCGCAGCAATGCGCAGGGCCAAGTCGAGCCAGTTCGCAGTTGCGAAATTCGCCATGTGTGACCGCTCCTTTTCTCCGGGCTCCCGCCACATTAAAGCGCCCAGTATTTGCGTGGCAGCCACCCGAAACTCGAACCCAGCGGGCCTGGGCTGGTGGCTTTTTGAACCTCAAATGATCTTGCAGTGGATCCAGGCATCTTCGTCAAACCCGAAGATGGCGCACAATCTGTGATAGCCATCGGCGATCACCACCTTGCCGTGCTGTTCATCTCTCAGAAGAAGGAGAGGAGCGATACCCTGCCCCTTTTGAATCTTTTCAATATCCTTATCGACATGTGAATTGCTTACGCCCAGCAAAGAAAGCCGAGAAGCTCTGAAAATGTCCTTGGCTTTGAACTGCACAAGGGGCGCGCTCCTGAACCCAGTCATCATTTCAGCAACCCTATCCCCAGCGTAAATGAGGCTGAGATAGGATTCAGCAGCAGGGAAGTTGTGCTCTTCCACATCGGCAAGCCAATTGATCTCTGTCGATTTTCCCTTGGTCATTTTGGGTCTCCATGACTCTATCTTGGATCGCAATCGGTCGACTGGTACTAAAGTGACCGAAGTTTTGCGATAGCGGCAAGAAAGACAGTGTAGCCGCAGGATTCGAAGCAACGGATTAGACCTTGGGTGGCTTTGGTTTGTTCGAAGCGGTTGCCGTGATCGGCGCCGGGGGGGTGGTAAGGGATCTTGTGGATCAGGCTGAAAAAGGTGGCACAGCGGAATATCGGCTGCGCGGGCCATGTTGGCTTGGGGGCGTACGCGCGAGGACTGGGGAGACGAGCGCGCCGAGGAGCTTCGTTCCCAGGATCCGAACCACCTCAAGGATGGCCTCGCTGTCCCGCTCCACCGGGTCATGGCCGGGAAATTGAAGTAATGCTTGGTGAGAAAGTCAGGAGCTCAGCGCGACCTCCTCGGGAGCGCTGAGGCTGAGAGTGGTTGCTCTTCTTGACTGACAAGGCGCATTAGCTCAGCCAGGTTGCGCCTGCCCACCAGCGGAACACCCTGGGTGCGATGTGCATCCGCGCCTGCGCCTGCTCGACCTCAGGATCAAGGGCGAGCAG
>JANYIU010000236.1 GCA_025361955.1 Holophagaceae bacterium | reverse complement strand
CATTCATGAACGACTGGACCAATGAACATGTCGCTGGTTACCAGCCGAGGAGTGTCGGAGGTTTCGGCTCAGCGCCCTCCGGTCCTGGGTTGGGCATCGAGATCGACCCCGGCATGCTCGGCAAACCCCTGTTCTCAGCTGTGCTCTGACCAGCCGAGCACCAAATGAATGCCCACCGCCAGCCGGTGCTCGCCTCTGTTTTCAGCCCCCGATCCGGACCTCCAGTCCGAATCGTTGCAAAAGCTGTTGGGCTGATTCCGCGCATTCATTCCCGAGCGAGGATATGCCTGCAAGGGCGTATGGCAGGCCCAGGCGGCGATACTTGGGTTCCCCAAGCCTGTGGTAGGGCAGTATGTCGATTCGATTCACGCCTGGCAGCTTCCTGACGAACTCGGCCGTGGCTATGAGGTTGGCTTCGCTGTCATTCTTCCCTGGAATCAAGGGCAGCCTGATGACAATTTCGCGGCCCATCTGGGCCAGGGCAGAGGCGTTGTCCAGGATGAGCCGGTTGTCGCGTCCAGTCAGCCGCAGATGCTCCACCGGATCCATGTGCTTGATGTCGTACAGGAACAGATCCACATCCTCGGCCAACCTTTGGAAGCTGGCCCATTCCGCCACGCCACAGGTCTCCATCACCGTGTGCAGCCCCTTCTCCTCGCGCTTGTAGCTCCGCAGGAGGTCGGTCGCGAATGCTGCCTGAGCCATCGGCTCGCCGCCAGACAGCGTCAGCCCGCCGCCCGAATTCTCGAAACAGAGGGCATCCTTCATGACCTCGGCCAATACCTCCTCGACAGTCAGCCAGCGTCCCATCAGATTTAGGGCGTCGCCCGGACATTGATTGACGCAGGCTCCACAATGATCACAGAGCTCCAAGGCAACAGACTTCCCGCCTTGGGGAGGCGTATTCAAGGCTCCGCGTGGACATACAGACCGGCACAGATCGCAATTCAGGCAGTGCTCGGCGAGCCAGAGGAGATCAGGACTGTCCGTCTGGGATTCTGGGTTGCAACACCACACACAATGGAGCGGGCACCCCTTGAGAAAAACGGTCGTGCGCAACCCCGGCCCGTCATGAATGGCGTAGGAGCGGATGTCGAAGACCAGGCCTTTGCGCTGCATCCTTTGATTTTTCGCGTCTGGGCAAGGGGACGAGGGCTGGCGGATTCGAGACTCCATGAGCTTTTGAGCGACCATTCAGCGCTGCGGCGACCGGGTCAGAGGCCGTGTTCGGCGCGCGACAGGATCTCCTGCTGGATCTCCTTGCTCAACAGCACGAAGTAGTCGGAATAGCCTGCCACTCGAATCAGCAGATCACGGTGCAGTTCAGGCCGGTCCATGGCATCCAGCAGGATCTTCCGGTCGATGATGTTGAACTGCATGTGGAACCCACCTTGGGCAAAATAGGCCCGGATGAGGGCAGCCAGATTGTGCAGATCCCGATCGCTCTTCACTGTCTGCGGGCTGATCTTGATATTGAGCAGGGTTCCGTTGGTCCGGGCGTGATCCAGCTTGGCTACCGAGCGATTGGAAGCGGTGGGACCTTTCCAGTCATGGCCCTGGACCGGGCTCACCCCTTCGGAGAGCCAAGCCATGGCCTGGCGGCCATCCGGTGTCGCCCCGGTCAGTTCGCCCAGCGCGATATGGCTCGTGGTGGGCAGCAAGTCCACCCAGTACTGGGCCCCTTGGGTATCACGGTGGCTCTCCACGGCAGTGCAGAAGATGTCCTGCACCCGCACGGCCAGTTCGTCCGCAAAAGCATCGTCGTTGCCGTAGTGGGGGGTCTTGTTGACCAGGGTCTGGCGCAGAATCTCCTGCCCCTTCCAGTTGCAGTCGAGGGCATCGATCAGCTCAGCCATGCCAACGGTGTGGTTGTCGAAGACGTGCTTGCGTATGGCCGAGAGCGCGTCAGCGACCGTTCCCACTGCGACACCGCTCATGGTGGCGATCTTGTAATGCGAACCCCCAGAGTGCCAGTCCACTGCATTGGCAATGCAATCGTCAATGACCGCAGAGGTGAATGGCACGGGACAGTACCTGGCGTAGATGTCCCGCACCGTGTTGTCGTAGCGCACCTTGAGCGCGACAAAGTGCTCGACCTGGACCTTGAAGGCCGCGACCACCTCCTCGAAACAAGTGAAGTCCCTGGGGTCGCCCGTTTGCGGCCCCAGCACCTCTCCCGTCAGACGGTCGACTCCGTTGTTCAAGGCCAGCTCCAGGGCCTTGGCCAGATTGAAGTAGCCGCTGGAAGCCATGCGGTCCTTGCCGCCGCAAAAGGTCGCCACGCAGCCGTTCAAGCTGCTGGCGCGGGCATCGCCGAGGGTCTTACCGCGATTGACCATGCCGAGGACCATGGAGTCGGCATTGAACATGGCCGGCATGCCAGTACCCAACCGCAGGACTTCGCAGCATCGAAGCAGGAATTTAGGCGGCGTAAGCGACGCGATCTGGGCTGAGAGCCCCGGCTGGGGCAGCATGGTGTGCTCAAGGGCGTCCAGGCACAGATAGGACACCTCGTTCACGGCATCATGGCCTGCCCGCGTGAGCCCCCCGATGTTCAGGTTCTGGAACTCGGGGTAGGAACTCGAGGTCTGGGCCTCACCGGAGTCCTTGGCCAAAGTGATCTCATCGAATTTGACCCAGATCAGATCGACCAGTTCCTGCGCGTGCGACTGGGTGATCTCGCCAGAGTCAATGCTGTGCCGGTAGTACGGGTAGAGATACTGGTCAAACCGGCCCGGTCCGAAGGCGTGACCGTCGGTTTCGAGGTTGATCATCAGGTGCGTCATCCAGAAGGACTGCAGGGCCTCCTGGAACGTGACCGCCGGTTTGGCGGGGACCCGGTTCAGAATGGCAGCGGTCCGCTCCAACTCCGCCTGGCGCAGGGGATCTGGTTCTGCTGCCGCCAGCCTCAAGGTTTCGGCCGCATACCGACCGGCCAGGCTCACCCCGGCCTCGCAGGCTAGGATGACCGACTCCAGGAACTGGCGCTTGTGGACGCAGTCCCGATCTTGCTTGTCGAGCCGGGAAAGGGAACCCTCGACATCCGCAACGATCCCCGCCATGCCTTTCGTCAGCACCTTGTCATAGCCTGCGTTGATATGGCCGATGGTCCGTGAGCGGAAATAGTTGTAGATCAGACCGCGCTCGTCAGCCCGCCAGATGTCAGCCGGGACCGCCGCCGTGATCCGGTCGCTGATCTGTCGGTCTTTCCAATACGGGAACACCTCTGCCCGGAGGATTTGTTTGGTCCGGTCGCTCACGAAAAAGGGGGTACTGCTGCGTGTGGCGAGACGGTCCAGATCCCGCTCCACCCAGGAGCAATTGATCTCAGGAAAGACCGGCGACCCTCGCGGGGTGAGGGTTTTCATGCCGACGATGAGCTCCCCCTGCTGGATCTGCACCGAGTGTTCACTCACGATGCGCTGGAGCATCCGGCCACGACGGGTGAAGAGCGACAAGCCCTCGGTCTCCCGATAGCAGTGGGTCACCGAAACGGCTCGTTCGACATGCAGTTCGGGAGGAGTGCAGCGGTTGCGCTCCATGCCCAGCCGAACCCGCGCACTGGCGCCTTGCACTTCGGAAGGAACGGACTGGGATGCTGACTCATCCGGAACCGCCCGGTGGGCTTTAAGGCTGATCACGGTCATGATCGCCCTCCTGTAGCAAAGTGTTTCACCCTTCGATTTCAGGCACAAGCTGAGCGTCCAAAGGCGTCCGCGCTGGTTCTGGAAAAAACCTGCCTGCTCCTGACTGGAGCAGCAAGGTGCTGTGCCTGCCCATTGACGATGGGCTTCGATGGAATTGAAATGTTCATGTACACCTACGCCTTCACGAGGTTGTCAGCGAGACGCCCTCACTTCAAAAGGAAGCCTCTGCCAATCTCATCGCCCTCCTCGAGCCAGTAGCGTGCCTCACCCAGATAGTGGGCCCTGCCTGCCACCCGCACGGTGACGGCGATTCTGGGGCCGCAGGTGGTCGTGGCCACCACTTCGCCGGTAAAACAGGAACCTGTCACGCTCTCGAATTCGCAGACTTGACCCTGCCGCGCGATCCCGCGCTGGAACCGCGCCGCCATGCGCGCCGTGACGCCAGAGCCGGTGGGGCTCCGATCCACTTCCGCATTGGCGAAGACGCAGATGTTGGCGGAAGGCCCTTCCTCTGGGCGCTCCCGGCCATCGGTGAGAATGCTGCCGTAGAGGAATCCCAAATCTCTCTCGATGGGGTGCTCGATGAGGAGGGCCATTTTCACGGCTTGCGAGAGGGCGGTGGCTGCGTCCACCAGGTCGCGGGTTCGGCTTGTACGAACATTGAGGCCGAATTGCGCGGTATCCGCTATCGCATAGAACGCGCCACCATAGCTCACGTCACATACCACGGATCCATGACCCGGCACGTCCACCCACTGCTGCTCGGCCAGCAGGAAGGCCGGCACGCTGTCAAAGCTCACCCGGCCGCTGCGGCCCTCGGAGACCTCCACATGAACCTTCACCAGGCCGCAAGGGCACTCGATCCCTACCTCCGTCACGGGCTCCACTGTCGGCACCAGTCCCTGGTCCACGGCGTAGCGGCCCAACGCGATGGTCGCGTGGCCGCACATGGTGCTGTAGCCCTCATTGTGCATGAAGAGCACGGCAAGATCAGCGCCGGGAAGACACGGTTCCACCAGCAAGGCGCCGTACATGTCGACGTGGCCCCTCGGTTCGAAGATGAGCAGCTTACGCAAATGATCGAGTTGCTCTCGGGCGTAGCGACGCTTGGCGAGGATGGTGTCGCCCAGGATGGGCGGATAGCCGCTTTGCACGATGCGGACCGGCTCCCCGCCGGTATGCATATCGACGACTCGGATCTCGGAAGGGTGTGCCATGAAATAGCCTCTGTAGGGGTCCCGGCGCTAGGCGCCATTATTCAAGTAAGGAACGAAAGCCCGGCTCGTATCTTCGGCCAGTCCAGGATGGACGATGTGGCCCTCATGCACGAGCAGCCCTTCGCGCAGTCCAGGACTGGCCTGGACGGCGTGTTCCAGCCCCCGCTCAGCCAGGAGCCGGACGTACGGCAGCGTAGCGGTGGTGAGTGCCTGGGTCGCGGTGCGCGGCACCAGCGCCGGGATGTTCGGCACACAGTAGTGGAGCACCCCTTCCTCCATATACATGGGATCTGAAAGCTTGGTCTGCCGTGACGTTTCGGCGATTCCCCCCATGTCGATGCCGATATCGATGAAAACCGAACCAGGCCGCATGGCACGCAGCATCTCGCGCGTGATCAGCTTGGGTGCGAGCCGCCCCGGCACGGACACGGCGCCGACTACCACGTCCGCCTCCGAAGACCGCGCCGCCAGATCCTTGGGTGTTGCCAACCCGGTGTGGAAGGTCCCCTTCCCGCAGCCAACCAATCGCTCCTCCAGCGTCTTCAGCTGCGACGGCCTCTGACCCAGTACGGTCACTGCGCACTCTAAAGCCAGGAAGGCTCGCGCGGCCGCGCTTCCAGCGATGCCTTCGCCCACGATGAGCACGCGCCCCTGGGGCACTCCGTCCAGGTGCGGCAGCAGCACGCCGCTCCCTGACAAGGGGCCCTCCCGACGCTGCAATGCCCATAGTGCGATCTGAACTGACATCAATCCAGCGATGGTGCTCATGGGCGCCAGCAGCGGCCGGCTTCCATCGACGTCAAGCACATTCTCGTATGCGATACAGGTGCTGCGCTGCGCAAGTACAGCGTCGAGCAGTCTTGGATCCCTGGCCATCTGCTGATATCCGAACAGGATAGTTCCGGGCTGGATCCTCGAAAATTCTTCTGGTTGCAGCTCCTTCACCTTGACGATCAGTGGGCAGGCGTAGATGTCCTCAGGTCGGTTCGCAATGCCTGCGCCTGCCTCACGATAACCCGCGTCGGCAAAACCGCTCGCAGAGCCTGCATCCGTTTCAACGAGAACGGAGTGACCCTCGTTTTTCAAGGACCGCACCATCTCTGGAGTTGCACCTACCCGTGCTTCGCCATTCTTGATTTCTCTGGGAATCCCGATATTCATGCGCGTATCTCGTAAAGCGACTTACCGTTCCATCTGGCGAGATCCTGGAAGCCGAAGTCCGCCAAGAAAGACCATCCTGCGTCAAGCTCTTCGATCTTGAATCCTGATCGTTGTGATTCACTGGCGGCTGATCAGGGTTTCCCGGGAGCGCAGATCCCTCAGTGACCTCCGCCAAGGTAGGCTTTCACAATGCTTTCGTCCTGACGGAGCGTGGCGCCATCACCCTCGATGACGACCTTGCCGGTCTCCAGGACATAGCCGTAATCGGCCAGTTTCAACGCCACCTTGGCGTTCTGCTCCACCAGCAGGATGGTGGTGCCCTGCTCGTTCAGGCGGCGAATGATCTTCATGATCGCCTGAACCAGGAACGGGGCCAGCCCCATGGATGGCTCGTCCAGAAGCATGAGCTTCGGGTTCGTCATCAACGATCTGCCCATGGCGAGCATCTGCTGCTCGCCTCCCGAGAGGAGGCCCGCATCCTGTTTGCGCCGTTCCAGCAGTCTGGGAAACAACTCGAAGACATACTCTTGCCGCTTGGCGAGCTCGGCGGTCTTCTTGTGGTCCACGAAACCACCCATGTCCAAGTTTTCCTGAACGGTCATCCCTTTGAAAATGCGCCGGCCCTCCGGTGAATGGATGAGCCCCATGCGCACGATGTCGTGCGGTTCTGCAGCCGTTATGTCCCGACCCATGAACGCGATCCTGCCAGCGGAGGCGCGGATCAGGCCAGAGATGGTCTTCAGGGTCGTGCTTTTCCCGGCGCCGTTGGCTCCCAGGAGGGTCACGATCTGCCCCTGTTTGACGGTGAGGCTGACTCCCTTCAGAGCATGAATCTTCCCATAGTACGTCTGGAGGTTTTCGATTTCGAGCAACGTCTCGCTCATCTCAGTTGTCCCCCTCATCTTCCTTCCCAAGGTAGGCCTCGATGACCCTTGGGTTGCCCTGGATCTCCTCGCAGGTCCCTTCCGCGATCTTCTTTCCGTAGTCGATCACGATGACTTTTTCGGAAATTTTCATCACCAGGCTCATATCGTGTTCAATAAGGAAGATGGAAATCTTGAGATCCTGTCGGATTCGGCGGATGAGATCCATGAGCCGGTCTTTTTCATCGTAGTTCAAGCCAGCTGCAGGCTCGTCGAGCAGCAAGAGTTTGGGCTGGGTGGCGATGGCCCTCGCCCATTCCACCCGGCGCTGATCACCGTACGGCAGGTTGCGGGCGAGGCGGTCCTTTTGGCCCAGGATGCCCACGAAATCAAGACAGTCTTCAGCCACCTGCCGGATGTGGGCCTCTTCCCGTCGTTGTCGAGGGCTCTTCAGGACAGCGGCAAGGGCGCCCTCGTGGGTGCGGCAGTGCATGCCCGACATGACGTTTTCAAGCACCGTCATCTGCCGGAACAGCCGCAGGTTCTGAAAAGTGCGAGCCATCCCCTTCTGCGTAACCTTGTGGGGCTTGTGCCGAAGCATGGACTCATCCAGGAACCTCACGTCTCCCGAATTGGGTTTGTAAAACCCTGTGATGCAATTGAAGACGGAGGTCTTGCCAGCTCCATTGGGCCCGATCAGGCTGACGATGCTGCCCTCCTCGACCTCGAAACTCAGGCCACCGATGACTTCCAGACCCCCGAATCTCAGCGTCAGCTCGCGAACTTCCATAATGGCCATAGGTGCTTTCCCCTTCAGTGCCGGCGCTCAGGCCAGATTCCTTGGGGCCTGAAGATCATCATGAGGATCAGAATCAAACCAAAGACCAGCATGCGTAGCGAGCCGATGCCCCGGAAGATCTCGGGAAAGAGGACCATCACCAGTGCGCCCACGACCATGCCGGCGACCTTGCCCATCCCGCCC
>JANYIU010000200.1 GCA_025361955.1 Holophagaceae bacterium | reverse complement strand
CACGGGAGCCCTGGTGGCCGGGATCATCCGCCCGGGTGAGGGGCTTCGTTTCAATCCGCGAGGCAGCGAGACCTTCGAACCGGGTGATGTGATCCTGGCCATGGGAACTCACCAGGCCTTGAAGGATCTGGAGACCCTGGCCCACGGAGAATAGCTATGTTGGCTTTTACCCTTGCGCTTTCTAAAATGAAAAACTCACCACAAGGACACGAAGACACAAAGAAAAAGATTCACAGAAACCGCAAGCGCTAAGTTTCCATGAAAGACGCTAAGACGAGGCTGGGTCAGCGCATCGATCCCCCGAAGCAGCGCATGCTTCCCGTCTTTCGGGTGCAACTTTATGCCATTTTTGCTTTTCTTTGTGTCTTCGGGCCTTCGTGGTTCTATCTTGTTGATTGCAACTTGGTATGAGGCGCTAGCCGGATATCCACGTCTCCATCGTAAAGGCAAAGGAACGCTTCGCAGAACTGCGGCGGAAGGCTGCAGGCCAAGTCGTCCAGGCTGGTGGTGCCAGCCTGCATCTGGGCCAGCATGTCCACCGGGTCATGGTTGAAGGCGACCAGGCGGGCAGGGGGCTCCTGGTGGCCCGCGCTGTCCGTTGCAACGATCGGGGAATCCAGCAATTCCGCCGAATAGCCAAAGTAACTGATGATATCCGCGGCAATGCTTCCGAGCAGGGCATCACCCTTATCATCGAACAAGGCCACGATGAAATTTCTTTGGATCAGGGTGAGATCCTCAGCAGGCGCCTTCTCCATGAACGTGGCGAAGGCCTCGAGCACTTGCGAGGGGGTCATTTGCAGGGCTTCGAGGATGATATCGAACCAAGGTACGGCCTTCCCTTGGTTGTAAAAGACATCGCAGCCCTGGGCGATTCGGGCGGCCTTGGTCATGTCCTCCGGGCTGAAGGTCGGCGCGGCGAGCACGTGGTAGGGAGTACCCGCCTGGTATTGCAAGCCCAGGTTGGGGGCGGTTTCGGCGAGACGGGTCCCCGGCAGGACCGCAAGCCGGAAGATATCCAGGTGATTGGGCACGAGGCTCAGGGCGAAATCCAGGCTGCTACGGAAGCCTTCCAGGGAGTCTCCAGGAAGCCCGAAGATGAGGTCGAAACCATAGGGGACGCCAGCTTGGTGCAGCAGGAGGAGCTTGGCCTCGAAAGCCTTGGGATCGATGCTGCGGCTGATGTTCCTAAGCACTTCGTCGCGGGCGCTCTGTAGGCCGATCTGCAAGGTGCAACGGATGGCAGCGAACAGTTTGGCCATTTCTCGATCGATGAATTCACTGCGGATCTCGAAAAAGAAGTGGATGTCAGGAGCCTTTTTCGCGATGAGGCGCAAGATCTGTTTGGCTTGGGCCTTGTGATAGTTGAAGGTCGGGTCCAGGACGAAGACTTCGCGGATCCCGCTGGCTTCAAAGGCCGCCAGTTCCGCCTCGACGCGGTCCATGGGGATCCTGCGGATGCCTGCGGTGCCGCGGGATTCGAAGCAAAAGTCACATTTAAAGGGGCACCCTCGGGACAATTCCCAGAGCGCACCGGTATACTCCTGCAACCTGAGAGTGCCATCCAGGTAGGGGGAGGCCAGGGTGGCGAGGTTGCTAACCAGGCCTGGTTTCACGGCAGCGGCAATCGCTCGCGGGGTGGCGCCCTGGAGGAGTCGACCCATGGCCTCCAGGATGAGTTCCTCGCCCTCCCCCGGTAGAACGAAATCAATGGAACCGTCGGCCAGAACTCCCGCCTGATCCGCTGTGGCTTCGGCCCCTCCCGCGAAAAGGACGAGGCCCGATCTTCGTGCTTTCAGGATCGCGGCGATCTCGAGACTCAGCGTCCTGTTCCAGACAAATAGCGAGAGCCCGACACAGTCCGGATTCGACTCCAGGATTTTTTCCGCACAGGCAGCCGCCGGCTGCTCCAGGAAGAGATCCAGGATGCAGGTCTGGATTTCATTGGGAAAGGCTCGCTTGAGCGCGGACGCGAGCATGGCGGGGCCCAGCGGCACGGCGCGGGGAGAGGGTTCGATGTGGATGGCCGCCAGCACCAGTTGCATGATTCCGCCTGTTTGCGATCCTAGTCGAACGGGGCTGTGAGTGGCAGCGAGAACCTCTAGGGTCTAGGGCAGGTAAGCCCCCTGGGGGGAACTCATGCCCGCGGTGTGGAAGGCGGAGAGCCCTCGCTCGGCGATCAGGAGGTTCCCCAGGAGCTGGGAAAAGTTTTCGCCGCCGGGCACGACCGGCACGCCCAGATCCTGCGAGAGTTCGGCGAGGGTCACATCGTCCAGAAACATGGCGCGGGCCTCTGGGTGGACAACCCCAGCCAGGGTGTACTGGTCGGTCGGACCGGTGTGCGTGCGCAGGGCGGAACTTGGCACCACGACGGCGTCCACCCATTGTGGATCGCCACCGTGGGCCTGACGGTCCGCCTCGGCGGCGTATTTCAGATCCTTGCCACAGAGCAACCCCGCCACGGTGACGCTCTCGCCGAAGGAGAAGTTCCGCACGGCGGCAGCTCGGAGGCGACTGCCCACCTTCCGGTTGAGCTTCGCGAGGGTGTCGTTGAGCACGGGAGCGAAGCTGGCGCCAGTGAGCAGTAGGGCCTTTCGGCCCCGGAAACCTTGGGCTTTGGGCCGGCCCAGGAATCTGCGGCTGTGCTCCAGGAAGCGGCGGACAAGCCCCACGCCGTTCTCCAGCTGGGCCCAGGACTGGCTGTAAAAGCTGCGGCCAGGGACATCCAATCCCGCGCGGGTGAACCATTCGTCCGCCAGCAGGAGCCAGGGTTCGCCATGATTGGCTGCGCTGTACTTGCGCACTTCCGGCGCCCAGCGCTGCACCCAGGCGTGGGCATAGTCCGAACTTACTTCGGCGACCGCGGGAAGGCCTTCGCGATGGGCCGTGAGACCCACGGGGACGCAGGAAAGACTGAGCACGCCGCCTTTGCCGGCCCAAGGACCCTCGGTCTGGAAAGCTCTGCGCTCCCATAGCTCTCGGACCGTCTTCTCCCAGACCCAGTCGTCGTTGAGTCCCGGGGCCATGACTACCTGGGTATGCATGTCCACGCCGCCTTCCAGCAGCCGGTCCAGCTTGCGCAGGATGTGGCCCTCGTTCTTGTTGCCCACCACCTTCACGCGGACCTCGGGGTCCGTGGCGTGGACACTGACATGGATGGGTGACAGGCGCTCCCGGATCACGCGGTCCAGCTCTGCGTCGTCGCTGGAGGAGAGGGTCGAGAAATGGCCATAGAGGAAGGAGAGGCGGATGTCCTCGTCCTTCAGGTAGAGGCTCTTGCGGAAGCCTTTGGGCATCTGGAGCACGAAGCAGAAAACGCAATTCTGGCGGCAGACCTTCACCTCGTCCTCGGCCAGATCAAGGCCTATGCCGTTCTCACCGTTCGCCACCACACTCGTGGTGATGCGGTCGTCCGGTGCCTGGAAGGTCAGGGTCGTTTCGTCCCGCTGACTGATCAGGAACTGGTAGCTCAGCTGGTCCAACACCGGCTCGCCGTTGATCTCCAGGAGGCGATCCCCAGCCTGCATCCCGGCCTCGGCCGCAAGGCTCTCAGCTTCCACGGCGATGATCAGCACACCCTGTTTCTTCACAGAACCTCCGGATTCCAGTGTCCGCTTAGTGGTTGCAATCGGCAAGAAGCCCCGTCGTTCGGACACCTTCGAGTAGGATCGAGATTCAGCACCCAGGCGGCTGCGCGGGTGCGCCAAGGGAATGCAGAATAACACCCAGACAAGCTAGCCATTGGAATGGCTCGCAGTCGCTCCTTGGCGGTCCTGGTAGTGGCTCTTGTCCGTTCGGTCACGACCCCAGTGCAGCCAGCCTGGACAATCCCTCGGCCAGGGTGCGGCGGTCGGGGGCAGCGCCGATGGAGATGCGGATCCCATCCTCCGAAGGCAGTCTCCCAGCCGCCAGGACGCTGGAAGGCACCACCACGACTCCGGTGGCCAAGGCCCGTTTGGCGAAAGTTGCGGAGCCGCCGGGAGGCGCGGTGAGCCACACGTGGGGGCAGTGGGAATTGCCACGCCACTTGAAGCCCTGGAGGTGCTTCTGGCACAGGCGGTAGCGTGCTGCCAGCTCGCGACGCTGCGTCAGCAGACGGCGCCAGGCGGTGCCATTCTGCAGCCATTGCGTGGCCAGGGCCATGGTCAGCGCCGAGACGTACCAGGTGGTGTGGTGCTCGGCATCGCGCATGCGCTGGCGGAGCCCAGGGGGGAAGAGCAGATAACCGATCCGGAGTCCCGGCGCGACGGTCTTTGAGAGTCCGGTCAGATAGAGCACCCGCTCGGGGGCCAAGGCGACCAGGGGGGGCGGCGCGTCCTCCTGGAGCAAGCCGTAGACATCCTCCTCCACGAGGATGACGTCCCACTTTCTGGCGATTTCCACCAGCTTCTTGCGCCGCTGGATGCCCATGGTGGCGGTGGTGGGGTTGTGCAGAGTGGGTGATACCACGGCCAGACGCAGGCCACTCCGACAGGCGGCCTCGAAGGCCTCGGGCAGGATGCCTTCCGCGTCCATGGCCACCGGATGGAGGCGGCGCTGCCAGTGGCGGGCGGCCGCCTTCAGGCCCGGATAGACCAGGGCCTCGCAGGCCACCTCGTCCTGTTCCTGAAAGAAGCTGATGGCTGTGTCCATGGCGTGCTGGGCCCCAGCGCACACGACAATGCCCTCGGGATCTGCTTCCAGGCCGCGCCGTTTCATCCAGCCAGCGGCAGCTTGACGGTGGACCAGGGTTTCGCCGGGGCTCGGGTAGTGGAGCAGGCGGGCTGCCTCGACGGTGCCGAGTCGCTCCGTGAAGGCCGCCAGATCGCTATCCCTGGCAGCGATGGGAGGCATGTTGAGGGAGAGGTCGATGACGCCCCCCTCCGGGCGGTGCTGGAGGGCGAACAGCGCGGCCTCGGAGGCAACACCCAGCACGTAGGTGCCTCGGCCCACCTCACCCCCCACCAGGCGCCGCCGCGCGGCCTCACGGTAGGCGCGGGTGATGGTACTGACGTTCAGACCCAGCAGGTCCGCCAGGAGTCGATGGGTCGGCAGGGGATCGCCGGGGCGCAGCTGCCCCATCCTGATGGCATCGCCAATGGCCTCAACAATAGCGAGGTAGGTGGGTTGGTTGGATTTGGCCAGTTCGGGGACCCAAATTGTCATGCACACAATCTCCGGTTTCCTGCACACAAAATAACACATCGGAAGGCCACCGCTCATCGGCGAATTCTGAATTCTGTTTTTGGAGGTGTCATGTCCCCCGTCGTGTGCAACGGTCAAAGCGTGGAATTGAGCGAGGAAGGCTTCCTGGTGGATCCCAGCCTGTGGAATGAGGAACTGGCTGTGCTGCTCGCCAAGGCTGAGGAAGGTCTGGATCAGCTCACGGACGACCACTGGTCCGTGATCCGCTTCATCCGTGGGCACTTCGTTGCGAACAACAACGCGCCCATGGTGCGTTCCATTTGCAAGACCACCGGCGTTCCGCTGAAGCGCATCTACGAGCTCTTTCCCAGCGGTCCCGCCAAGGGCGCCTGCAAGCTTGCCGGCCTCCCCAAGCCCGACGGCTGCGTGTAGACCCATGGAGCCGCTGCACCTGGGGGTTCTGCTCGCGGGGGCCTGGGCCATCCTGACTCTGGTCTTCCTCCATCTAAATGCGAAGGCTTACGGTAAGCGCACTCTCTATTCGAAGCCGGCCGGAGATTCCGTCCAGGGGGTCGTCTATGCCTTCACGAAGGGCATGGCGCCCTGGGCCAAAGAGAGCGTGAGGATGAACCTGCCCTCATATGCGGCGGGTATGGTCTTCCACGCAGGGGTGTTCACCGCCTTTGGCTTGTTGTTCGCTGCGATTTTCGGCCTGGAGCTTCCCCCTTCCCTGGTCTTCCTGGCGCGCATTTTGACGGTGGGAGGGGTGCTTGGCGGCTTCAGCCTGTTCGGGAAGCGGATCTTCAAGCCGCAGCTCCGCGGTCTCTCCTGCCCCGATGACTTCGTTGCCAATTTACTGAGTTCCCTATTCGTGCTGCTGGCCCTCACCTGGACGTTCAGTCCTGCACTCGCGGGGGTCTGGATGAGTGAGGCCATCCTGCTGTTGGTCTACGCCCCGTTGGGGAAGATCCGACACTGTTTCTTCTTCTTCACCACCCGCTATCACCTCGGTGCTTTCTTCGGCCGGCGGGGAACCTTTCCGCCCCGCGCCTGAAGGAGCTTTCCGTGCCTGAACTCGACGAACTCGAATCCCGTTTGGACGCACTCACCGAGGCGGACTTCCAGCAAGGCCTGGAGGTCTTCCGCGGCAAACTGAAGAAGGCCGAGGCCTCGTATCTGAACAGCTGCGTGCACTGCGGTCTCTGTGCCAGTTCCTGCCACTACCACCGCATGGACTCCACTCTGGAGAACATCCCAGCCCACAAGCTGGAGTTGATTTCCTCCGTGTTCAAACGCAACTTCACGACCATGGGGCGCATTGCCCCCGGCTTGGTGGGCGCGAAACCCTTCGACCGGGAGATGGCCAAGGCTTGGATAGATGCCGTCTTCGGACGCTGCTCCCTGTGCGGACGCTGCTCCATCAACTGCACCATTGGCATTGCCCTGCCGAAGATATTCCGAGCGGCACGGGCTGCGTTGGGAGCCATGGGGCTGGTGCCCCCTGATCTCCAGGCCACCGTGGACAACTCCCTGCTGCACGGCAACAACATGGCTGTGACCAAGCAGGACTGGGTGGAGACCGTCCAATGGATCGAGGAGGAACTCCAGCTGGAGACCGGCGATCCCGGGGCGAAGCTGCCCCTGGACAAGCAGGGCGCCAAATTTCTCTTTACCGTGAATCCGCGCGAACCCAAGTTCTTCCCTTTGTCGCTCCAGGCCAGCGCCAAGGTCTTCTGGGCGGCCAAGGAGGACTGGACCCTGGCCTCCGATGGTGGCTGGGATCTCACCAACTATGGCCTCTTCAACTGCAACGACGAACAGGCTGGAACCATCACGAAGCACCTGGTGGACGCGATGGCGCGTTTAGGCTGCAAGACCCTGGTGATCGGCGAGTGCGGTCATGGTTACGGTGCCGCTCGCTGGGAAGGCCCCGAGTGGCTCCGTAAGAGCTATCCCTTCGAAGTGAAGAGCATCCTGGAGCTGATGGATGAATACGTCCGGGATGGCCGGATCCAGCTGGATCCTTCGAAGAATACCGCTCCCGTGACGCTGCATGATCCCTGTAATTTGGTGCGCCACGGCGGCATTTGCGAAGCCCAGCGCCGGGTGCTTCGCAAGGCCACCACGAATTTCACTGAGATGACGCCCAACCGCGTGGAAAACTTCTGCTGCGGCGGAGGCGGCGGCCAGTTGGCCATGGCGCGCTACAAGCAGCGGCGGATCCAATCCGGCGGTATGAAGGCGGAACAGATCAAAGCCAGCGGTGCCAAGGTCGTGGTGGCGCCCTGCCACAACTGCATTGACCAGCTCATGGAACTGAACAAGGAATACCAGCTCAACGTCCAGATCAAGACCGTCGCTGAAATGGTGGCGGAAGCCCTCATTCCCAACCCATGAATCCTCCGAGGTGAGACATGACCCTTACTGAACAAGCCTCTCCCTACCTGAAGCTGGACGAGGTCCCCTCGACCAAGCTCATCTACCTGGACAACAGTGCCACGTCCTTCCCGAAGCCTAATGAAGTCTATGTCTTCATGGACACCTTCTACCGCAACTACGGCGTGAACCCTGGCCGCAGCGGCTTTGATCTCTGTCTGGAAGCGGGGAGCCTCGTGGACGAAACGCGCAAGCTGCTCTGCCGTTTCTTTGGGGGCACGGATTCCAACCGCCTCGTTTTCGGCTACAACTCCACGGACGTCCTGAATCTGGCCATCTTCGGTCTCATCGAGCCCGGGGAACATGTGGTGACCACCCACGTGGAGCACAACGCCACCTTGCGTCCCCTCTGGAAGTTGGAGCAGGAAGGAGTTGAAGTTGACTGGGTGGACTTCGACGAAAAGGGCTATGTGGACCCCCAGGAGATCATCCGCCGCTTCAAGAAGAACACCAGCACCGTTGTCATGAACCACGGCTCCAACGTCATCGGCACCGTGCAGGACGTCGCGACGGTGGGGAAGGCCTGCCGCGAACGGGGCATCCACCTGATCCTGGATGTCAGCCAGACCGCGGGCATGGTGCCCGTGAAGATGGATGAGCTCTGTGCCGATGTCATCTGCTTCACTGGACACAAGAGTTTAATGGGGCCTATGGGCATCGGTGGGATGTACGTCCGCGAAGGCGTGGAAATCAGCCGCACTCGCGCTGGCGGCACGGGTGTGAAGAGCGCCCAGCGCGACCACCTGGACGAATATCCCTACCGGATGGAGTATGGAACGCCGAATCTCCCAGGCATCGCGGGCCTCAACGCGGGCGTGAAGTGGGTGGAGAAACACGGCATCGAGGCCATCCATCGCCACGAGATGGCCCTCTGGAAGCGGTTGCGCGACGGCCTCAAACCCATTGAAGGCGTGACCCTGTACTGCGCCGACGACGTACCAGGCAAGGAGCGAATCAGCGTCCTTTCCTTCAACGTCAATGGCCTTGAAGCCATGGACACAGGAACGATGCTGGATGTGGACTACAACATCGCCTGCCGCACGGGCCTGCACTGCACACCCATGGTCCACGAGCACCTGGGCACCGATAAGCTCCACGGCGCCGCCCGCTTCGGCATCGGCGCCTTCAATACCGAAGCCGATATTGACGCAGCCATCCACGGCGTGAGCGAAATCGCCGAGATGCAAAGGAAGAAGAAGTGATCAGGGGTCAGTGGACAATGGCTAGTGAATGAAGATGGGCGCCCCAGGCGCCCGCAAATTCACTAATCACTCTCCACCGGCAACGGCTTTCCTGGAGGCACCCATGAAGAAGATCGGCATCATCATCTGCAATCGCTATCACACTTGTGGGGGCGGCAAGTGCCTGCGCTCCTTCCACAAGAGAGAGGGGGCCTTTGCCCGCTACCAGGATGAGGAGGTGCAGCTGGTGGGCTACACCACCTGCGGGGGCTGCCCTGGAGGCAACGTGGAATATGTGCCCGCCGAGATGAAGAAGAATGGCGTGGATGTGATCCACCTAGCCACCTGCATGCTCGTGGGCTATCCGCCCTGCGCGCACCTTGAGGCTTTCACCCGCTTCATTCCGGTGAAGTACGGAATCGACGTCGTTATCGGTACCCACCCCATTCCGCAGAACTACTACCTGACCCATCAAGAATTGAAAACCTGGCAGTCCAACCAATGGCAGCAGCGCATCAAGAATGCGCTGGCGGATGAGAAGACCCGGCTTTCCTACGACTGAAGATTTCTGGACGGGCATAGAGCCCCGGAGTTCCCCCCGTATGGAGGAACAGTACGTTTTGGCCCTTCTTGAAGTGTCCTTGGCGGGCGAGATCGATGAGTCCGGCCATCGCCTTGCCGGTATAGGTGGGATCCAGCAGGATGCCTTCCGTCCTGGCCAACAGCCGAACCGCCTCGATCATTCCGTCGGTGGGCAGGGTGTAGCCTTCGCCGAGATAGTCGTCCAGGCACACCACGTCATTCCCGGAAACCGGTGTCTCGATTCCCAGGAACGCGGCGGTCGCTTGCACGAGGCTCATGGCTGTGGCTTCCGCGCGATCCCTCGGATTGAGCACGCTCATGCCAGTCACCGGGATGGAACGGCCATGACCCCGCAGCCCCAGCAGCAGCCCCGCCAGGGTGCCTGCGCTGCCCACGGGCAGGACGATGTGGTGGATATTCAGGTGGTGGGCCACGATCTCTTCGGCGCAAGCAATATAGCCCAGCACGCCGAGAGGATTCGAACCGCCCAGGGGAATGACATAGGGCTTGCGTCCCTCGGCCGAAGCTTCCGTGGCGGCCTGCTTCAAGGCTTCGGGCAGGTCCGTCCCCCAGGGTACCGTGATGATCTTCTCCACCCCCAGCAGGTGATAGAGAAGCACATTGCCGCCGCCATCGGGGCGGTAGGCACCGGCAGTGCTTTCCACCAGCACCAGCCGGCAGTGCAGCCCCTCCTTCACAGCCGCGGCCAGGGTCAACCGGCAGTGGTTCGACTGGACCCCACCGCAGGTGATGAGCGTATCCGCGCCCTGAGTGAGGGCATCCGCCACCAGGAACTCCAGCTTGCGGGTCTTGTTGCCGTGGCCGGTGAGGCCCAGTTGGTCATCCCGCTTGATGTAGACCGTGAGGCCAGCAACTCCGAGGGCCTGCGAAAAGCGCTCCAGCTTTTCGATGGGTGTGATTCCGCAGGTGTAGTGGCGACGCGGGAAGCGGGTGATGTCCATGAGATCCCTCCGTAGGTGGCCTTGACATGATTCGGGCAAACACTCTATATCTCCACTCTGGAGCTTCCATGCCACGCCCACCCTGCTGCAAGCGTATCGCCGAAATCCCGGGGGTCAGGTACTTCAAACCCAGGGCTGTCCCTCTTGCGCAGCTTGAGGAAGTCATCTTGACGATGGAAGAGCTGGAATCTTTGCGCCTAGCCCATCTGGAGGAGCTCTATCAACAGGAGGCCGCCGGACGCATGGGTGTCTCGAGGGCCACCTTCGGGCGCGTGCTGGACGCCGCCCACCGGAAGGTGACCAAGGCGTTGGTGGAAGGCTGTGCCCTCCGTATCGAAGGAGGTTCCTACCACCTTGAAGGGCAGGAGGGGTGCAGTCGCTGCTGCGGAAAGCTGGACCCAGAAATCCAACCTTGATAAATATTGAGCATATGCTCATTATTCCATAGGAGCCGGCCTCACCGCTCCAGGAGGACATGCCATGAAGATCGCCATTCCGACCATGGACGGCCATTCAATCTCTGCGCACTTCGGGAAGAGCAAGGCTTTCCTGGTGTTTGAGACTGAGGGCGGTGCGATCAAGACCCGGGAACTCAGGGACAACGATCAGCACAAGGCCCAGGATGTGGGTCAGGACGGTCACAGCCAAGGTGAGACTCACGGTCATGAACATGTCCATCACCATGATCACGGTGGCTTCACGCGCCTCCTTAACGATTGCCAGGCGGTGATCGTGCGAGGCATGGGTGCGGGCGCCGTTCAAGCCATGCTCACTGCGGGCATTCGGATCTACCTCGTTGAGGAAACCTGTTCCCCGGAGGAGGCCATCGCCCGTTTCGCCACCGGCAAGCTGCTTGCTCAGGAGGGCGGCTCCTGCGGCTGCCATGGTCATCAGCACTGAGGCATCCCAAGCAGGCAAGGGTCGGGGTCGTCATTTTCACTAGGCCGCGGGATCTGGCCGGTGGTCGGTCTTTGGCGCGAGGGTCCAAGGCGTTCAGGGGATCTCTCCTTCTGGATGTATCCTTTGAAGACACCGCTGCAGAGCGGATCCAGCGAGGCCTATGTCCCACGTCCACGATCATGCCCATGCCCATGCTCCCACTGGTACGACCCATGGGGTCAACCCTTTCCTGCTGGGGATTCTCCTCAATACGGCCTTCCTGATCATCGAGGTGATCTACGGGATTCGGAGCCATTCTCTGGCCCTGGTGGCCGATGCGGCGCACAACTTCGGGGATGTCCTGGGCCTCGCCCTGGCCTGGACCGCTGCCTGGCTGGGGGGGCGCCAAGCCACAGAGCGTCGGACCTACGGGTTCAGGCGGGCGGGTATCCTGGCGGCCTTGGTTAATGGCAGCCTGCTCCTTGTGGCCGTGGGGGGCATCCTGTGGGAAGCCCTGCGCCGCTTCGCCGCACCCGAGCCCACCCAGGGCATGACGATGATCGTGGTGGCCAGCATTGGCACGGTCATCAACCTGGGTTCAGCGCTCCTTTTCTTGCGCGGGAATCATCGCGATCTGAACATCCGCGGGGCCTTCCTGCACCTGCTCGCGGATGCGGGCGTGTCCCTGGGCGTCGTGGTGGCGGGTCTCGCCATTCTTGCCACCGGCTATAATTGGCTGGATCCGGCGGTGAGTCTGACGGTGGGCCTGATCGTGCTCATCGGCACTTGGCCGCTCTTCCGGAGCGCCCTGGATCTGAGTCTGGATGCAGTTCCCGGTCACATCGATCTGGGTGCCGTCCGAAACTTTCTGCAGCGGATCCCTGGTGTCTGCGATATGCACCACCTCCACGTCTGGGCCATCGGCACCACCTCCACCGCCCTCAGTGTGCATCTCGTGGTGGAACCCGCTTCGGATACACCCACGCTGGTGCATGACCTGGCCCGGGAACTGCACGATCATTTCGAAATCGACCACGCCACCATCCAGGTGGAACACCTCATCCCCTCTGAAAACTGTCCGTTGATACGGGGCTTGCCAGGTAGTGAAACCTCACAGGGCTGCGATCCTGGGGGTTGTTGATGCCCAGCTGAACGTCAGAATACAGGTATCGCCAGGCTCCCCCACCCGCTGCCGTGCATGGCATGATGGCCTCCGCGGAGATGGCCGAGGGTGTTGAACACCCAGTCCGTGAGCATGCTCAACCAACGATGCTGCTCGATCAGTTTCCAGTCTCCCCCGGTGTCCGCGATCATCCCCTGCATGCTGCATTTCGCGCCCCGGACCAGAGCGTGTTGAGTAGCACAGGATTGAAAACGGAATAGAAGAACCCAGGGAAGGGATTGAACATGTTCAGGACTTCGAAGGCGCGCTGGTGGATTGAGTCACTCCGAAGGCGTTGAAGTTCAGCCCTCGTTCCGTTTCTCCTCCGTTTCCAACCACTCCAGCTCGAGCGCGTCGAGGCTGCTCTTGGTGCTCTCCCGGTCCTTCAGGGCTTGGTGGCCAGGTGCCTCTGTGGACATGAAGGCATTGGGGTCCGCGAGAATGCTGTCGAACTGAGCCAGGCGAGCATGCGCCGCCGCCATGGCGGATTCCACTACGGCGAGTCGGCGCACTTCTTTCTGCGAAAGACCCGGTTTCCTAGTCTTCACACCTTCGCCTCTGGGCGCGGTCTTGGAGGCGGCTTTTTTATGAATGGCCACGGCCTGCGAAGCCCGCTCGGCGCGGAGCCGTTTCACGGTGCTCGGATTGCCTTCATAGAGTTCCCAACGCGGCAACTGATCGGCATTCCAGGCCAGGGTGTGGGTGGCCACCTGGTCCAGGAAGAAGCGATCGTGACTCACCACCAGCAGGGTGCCAGGGTAGTCCATCAGAGCCTCTTCCAGGTTTTGGAGGGTGGGGATATCCAAGTCATTGGTGGGCTCGTCCAGCACCAGCAGGTCCGCGGGGTGCAGCATGGCCTTGGCCAGGAGCAGACGGTTCCGCTCGCCGCCGGAGAGGGTGGCGGTGAGTCGCCCTTGCTGATCAACGGCGAACCCGAAGCGCGTGAGATAGACGTGGGCTTGCAGCGTGGTGCCCCCCACTTCCACCACCGAGGCTCGGTCCGCTAGATTGTCCAGGATGCTCACGGAACCATCCAGCTCGGCGCGGCCCTGGGAGATGGCGGAGATGGAGAGTTTCGGGTGGCGCTGGATGCTCCCGGAGGTGGGTTCCAGATCCCCCAACAACAGCTTCAGCAGGGTGCTCTTGCCGCACCCGTTGGGCCCCAGGATGGCCAGGCGCAGTCCTCGCTGTAGCAGGAGATCCAGGCCGCCCAGGAGTTCGTCGCCATTGCCGTAGTCGAAGCGCATGCCCTCGGCGCTAATCAGCACGTCGCTGCGGGTGTCACCCCCTTTGAAGGTGAGGTCCTGGCGAGCGTCCAACCGTGTGCGTTCCTGGACGTCACCCTTCAAATCCAACACGTTCTGGATCCGCAACTTGGATTTCCGGGTGCGCGCCTTGGCGCCTCTCCGGAGCCACGCCATCTCGCGTCGCAGCCGGTTCTGCATATGATCCGTCAGGCGGGCTTCGCGAAAATCCTGGTCCGCCTTTTCCAAAATGTAATCACTGTAGCTGCCATCGTAGCTGGTCACATGGCCAGCCTCCAGCTCCAGCATGCGGTCTACCACGGAATCCAGGAGATGGCGGTCGTGGGTGATGAGGAGCAGGGCCCCGCCGAACTGCTGTAACCAGACTTCGAGCTTTTCCACCTGTTCTGGATCCAAGTGGTTAGTGGGCTCGTCCAGGACCAGCACATCCGGATCCTTGAGCCAGGCCTGGGCCAGGGCCACACGCTTGCGCCACCCGCCTGAAAGGCTTTCTACCAGGGTCTCTAGATCCGCCAGGCCCCAGGTGGTTTTGGCCTCTTTCAAGCGGGGTTCGATGTCCCAGCCCATATGGTACAGGTGGTGCTCCACCCGCTCGAGCTCCGTGTGGAGACGCTCTTCCGCGGAGCGATCGCGGCCCGCGTGCAGTTCTTCGTGGATCTCGCCGTGGCGGCGGATGAGGGCCCGGTGGTCCGCCAGGGCCCATTCCAGAGCCGTGCGCACGGTGGCCTCGGCCGGAAAGTGGGGATCCTGGGAAAGCCGCGCCACGCGTAGGCCCTGGGTAACGATGACTTCGCCGGAATCGGGCGTGTCCTCGTTGGACAGCAGCTTGAAGAGCGTGGACTTGCCCGCCCCGTTGCGCCCGATGAGCCCCACCTTCTCGCCCACCATGAGGCCGAAGGTGAGATTGTCCAGGATGGGGCTCGCGCCAAAGGCTTTGGAGACGCGGACCAGGCTGAGGGCGATATCGGGCATGCAGGACCTTTGCAACTTTTCAGAATCGCATGAATGGGTGCGCGAGGCCCGCTTAGAATCGCGATCAGCAGCAAGGTCAGGGGATGAATGGACCCGGATTCTTAGGGGCTGTCGCGCAATTGCCTAGATAGATCTGGTGATTAAATTGCAGCCATTCAGGTCGGTCCACCACCTGAATGCCTGCGTGCTTTCGCTGCAGCGGCTCATTTTACCGGGGGGACCAGGCCCCAATCCATCAGCGCGCACATCAGATTATCCAGCTGCTCCGTTTCTGTCGTCTGGAAGCGGCTGACAAGCTTCCACCCCTGGGGCACCTTCTGATATCGGTGGAGCCAGAGGAAAGGACCTGCCCACTCCGAATCCGGCCCCCGGCGGGTCTTGACGAAGAAGGCCACCGTGGTCCAGGGGCCTCGGGAGAGCACACGGCGCCCCAGTTCCTCGATGCCGGACTCTTCGTCGTATTCCAACACCAGATCGTCGATATCAGGAATGATCATTGCGGCTCCTGGGGAGCAAGTCGGTGACTATCGTGGCACGTTTGTAAGCCGTTGCGACCAGACTGCTTGGTTATGGGAAAGGGGTCTGGCGCCAGAGGCCCAAACAAAACAGCCTGAAGCGCACAGACTATTTTGTAACGGCTCCTTATCTTGGCATTAGCTTTCTCAATCCAGGTTCGCGCTTGCCAACAGGTAGAATTGCACAAAGGAGCGGCCATGCGATCGGACACCGTGAAAAAGGGCATCGAACGCGCCGGGCACCGCAGCCTGTTGCGGGCGGCTGGACTCAAGGATGAGGATTTTCCCAAGCCGTTCATCGGCATCGCCAACTCCTACACCGATATCGTTCCAGGCCATATCCACCTCAACACGTTCGCCGCGAAGATCAAAGAGGTCGTGCGCGAGGCCGGCGGAGTACCGTTCGAATTCAACACCATCGCCGTGGACGACGGCATCGCCATGGGCCACTTGGGCATGCGCTACTCGCTGCCCAGCCGCGAACTCATCGCCGACGCCGTGGAGACCATGGTCATGGCCCACTGTTTCGACGCTCTCATTTGTGTCTCCAACTGCGACAAGATCACCCCGGGCATGATCATGGGCGCCCTGCGCGTGAACGTGCCGACGATCTTCATCACGGGCGGTCCCATGCTCGCGGGTGTCAAGCCCGATGGCAGTTCCAGCGACCTCGTCACGGTTTTCGAGGGCGTGGGTAAGGTCCAGAGCGGTGAGATGACGGTAAAAGAACTGGACGCCATCGAGGCCAGCGCCTGTCCCACCTGCGGTTCCTGCTCAGGAATGTTCACGGCCAATTCCATGAACTGCCTTTTGGAGGCCATTGGCCTCGCCCTGCCTGGCAATGGCACCATCCCGGCGGTGGATCCACGCCGCCTGGAGCTCGCCCTGGCCGCGGGCCGACAGATCTTCGACCTGCTGCAGCGGGATATCAAGCCCCGGGATCTCGTGACCAAGGCCTCCCTGGACAACGCCTTTACGCTGGATATGGCCATGGGCGGCTCCACGAACACCGTGCTGCACGGGATCGCCATCGCCCACGAAGCGGGCGTGGACTACCCGTTGGAGCGCCTCAACGAGATTTCGGCTGTCACCCCCTGCATCTGCAAGGTGTCCCCTGCCGCACCCGATGTGCACATCCAGGACGTGGATAGGGCAGGGGGCATCAGCGCCATCCTCAAGGAAATCGCCCGCAAGCCGGGCCTCTTGAACCTGGACTGTATGACGGTGACGGGCAGAACCCTTGGCCAAACGATCGCACAGGCGGATATCAAGGACGCCAAGGTGATCCGCACCCTCGCCGCCCCCTACACTCCAGACGGAGGCCTGGCGGTGCTCTTCGGCAACTTGGCCCCTAATGGCAGCATCGTGAAGAGCGCGGGGGTCGACCCAAGCTGTTGCGTCTTTGAGGGCGAGGCGGTCGTCTTCGAGGGCCAGGATGAGTGCCTGGCGGCCTTGGCCATGCGCCAGGTGAAGCCCGGCCAGGTGGTGATCATCCGCTACGAAGGACCGAAGGGCGGTCCCGGCATGCCTGAGATGCTCTCGCCCACCGCCATGATCAAGGGGCAGGGCCTGGGCAAGCAGGTGGCCCTCGTCACCGATGGTCGCTTCAGCGGCGGCACCGCGGGCCTGTGCATCGGCCACGTGAGCCCCGAGGCCATGGAG
>JANYIU010000249.1 GCA_025361955.1 Holophagaceae bacterium | reverse complement strand
GAGGCGCTCACGTTCAGGTGCCGGGCCAGGGGTTTCACGGCTTCGCGCAGGGTCATGCCGCCGTCGCGGGCGGCGTCCAGGTAGCGGTGGACCCACTCGGGAAGCTCCTCGCCTTCGAGAGTGGTCGCATGTTCCGTGACGATCCGCTTGGCGTTGGCCCCGGCGATCACCAGGACCATCTCCCCGCGGCTCTCAGCGCCGAGCTGCTCCTGCACCTGAGCAGGGGTCCCCCGGTACCAGGTCTCATGGAGCTTGGTCAGTTCCCGCCCCAGGGCGATCTCGCGCTCCGGCGCGATCTCGGCCAGTTCGTCCAAGGCTTCATGGATGCGGTGGGGGGTCTCGAAGACCACCACGGTCTCCTCCCGCCCCACCACCCGGCGGAGGAAGGTCTGTCGGGGTTCACTGCGGGAAGGCAGGTAGCCGAGGAAACTGAAGGCATGGCTCGGCAGGCCCGAGGCCACGACCGCGAGGGTGACGGCGGAAGGACCGGGCAGCACCGTGACCTTGGCGCCCATCGCTCGGGCCAGACGGGCCAGTTCGAAGCCGGGATCGTTGACGCCGGGCATGCCTGCATCCGAGCAATAGGCCACGGTCTCCCCGATGGCCAGAGCGGCTTCCACAGCCTCTTCAGATGCTATCGGCGCATGGTCATCAAAGCGCAGCAGAGGCTTCTCGATATCAAGATGTTTCAGCAGACCCCCGGTTCTCCGCGTGTCCTCGCAGGCCACGCGGTCGCATTCCCGCAGGGCTGCCACCGCCCGCCCGGTGAGATCGCCGAGATTGCCCAAGGGCGTCGGCACCAGAATCAGATGTCCAGCCATCGCATTCCTCGCTCTGGCATTCTGGCATTCTTTTCATGACTCTCCACGCGCCGCCGCTTCCAGCAGCCGCTTGCCGTTGCTGATGAGCACCTTCGAGAATTCCTGGAGCAGGTCGGAGGAGTGGCTCCACCGGTACCAGTAGAGCGCGGTATCGAGTCTGGCCCGGGTGTCGATCTCCACCAGCGATCCGTTCTGGATCCCAGGCAGGGCCTGCACCTCGGGGATCATGGCGTAGCCGAGGCCAAGAGTGATCGCCTCGTTGAACTTCTCCGCGGAGGGAATGTAGTGGGCCGGTGGCGCTATCTGAGGCCTGCCGAAGACCTTGGCCAAGGCCCGGTGCTGAAGCTGATCGTCACGATTGAAATGGATGACGGGCGCCCTGGCGGCCGAGGTGCGATCGAAGCCCTGGGGGAACCAGGTAGCGCGAAAACCGGGCGCGGCGGCCAGGAGATACCGCACCGCGCCGATGCGGGTCGAGGTGAACCCCTGCAGCGCCAGGCGCTGGGAGCTGACGCAGCCCGCGACCAGGCCCGATTGCAGGAAGCGGAGATTGCTGTCCTGATCGTCGACGAAGATCTCCAGGGTGATCGCGGCCTCGCGGAGGAAGGGTGCGATCGCGTCCAGGAGCCACACCGACAGGCAGTCGGCGTTCACTGCGATCGGGAGGTGGCGGAAGCCAGCTTTGCCGCTGACGCCGAGATCGCCAATCGCTTCCTCCTCCAACCCGGCGACCTGGCGGTAGTGGCGCAGGAGCCGTTCGCCAGCGGGAGTCGCGCGCGGGGGCGTTTCGCGAACGATCAGGACTCTGCCGATCGCATCCTCGAGTTGCTTGATCCGCTGGGACACGGCCGACTGGGTGATGCAGAGCTTCTCAGCGGCACGCGCGAAGCCCCGCTCGGCGAGAACGGCGGCCAGGGCTTCGATGAGACGGTAGTCGAGCATAAGCTACATTAGCAAAAATGATTGATCAGAATAAATATTAATTTTACTAATTCAACGGAAAACCCTATGTTTAGGGTGTCAGGTCACCAGGCCCCTTCAGAACAAAGACGAAAGGGCGCTGCACCGGACCGATGACTCCATGAAAGGGGGCTTGCCATGACCAGCCACGAGATGACCTTGACCTTCGATCAATTCGCCCTGTCCGCTGCGAGTGCCGCGGTTGATCACGCCTTTCGCATCGTGCTGCTGCCGGGCGAGCTCTTGCGGGTCCCCAAGGCCCGCCGATCGATCCGCGTGGTTTCAGGCGCGGCCTGGGTTTCCCATGACGGACGCGACTATGAAGTCAGCGCCGGCGAGGTGCTGCCGCTCGCAAGGACAAGGCACGCAGCCCTCGTTTCCGCCGAAGGCCAGACCCTGTTCCTCGAAATCGCCTGAACGATCGAGTGAGACATTGCTGAGTGCAGCTTGCACTCACGGCTTCGAGGTACCTTCCCCAAGATGGACCAGAAAAGCAGCCGGCGAGAGGACGGTAGCGCCCTCGCGGATCGATTCAGGAAAGTGTTTGCGGTTACCAGTCACTAGCCAGGCTCCGGCCAGGTGGGATAGAGCAAGAAAGGGGGCATCCTTGGAATCCGGGCCAGAAGGGTGCCATGGACTTGGATCTGGGAGGTGCAGACTCTCCTCGATGAGGAACTCCAGCCATTGGGGAGGAAATCCGTAACGCAGGAACTGCTCTCGCCGAACGACCTCCCAGTATTCCCCGACGACCCAAGGACTGGTCACCACCTGCAGGCGCCCATCCAATACCCAGTCCATGACAATCCTGGCGGGAGCGCTTCCCGGCTTGATTCCTGCGGAAACGATGACGTTCGTATCGAGGACGACCAGTCTCATCCGGCCTTCCGGCCGCTGCGGGCGGTACGGACCTGATCGATCTCCCGTTCAAGTTCATCCTCGCTCATCTGGCTCAGTCCGGACTCTTGCGCGAGGCGCCAGCTTTCTCGGAGGCTCGCCTTTGCCATCGCCCGCCGCAGCTCCTGATCTTCCAAGACGACGTCCCCGAGCACAGGGACCAGGAAATACGCGGGTCCCTGCTGGCCTGCGAGCAGGATCGTTTCCCCCTTGGGGATGGACTCCAGGGCTTTAGCCCCCCGGGTCCTGAACTCTCGCAGCGATACTTGTCGCATGGGTCAGACCTCTCTCACCTAAGTGTAGCCATATTGGCTACACTTACCAGGATCTTAAAGGAAAAGCTATCCTGATGCTCGGCGACTCTCCGCCTAGAAGAACCAAGACTCCTTCTCGACTGACCTCATCGCAGCTCGCATTCCACCTGGGCCTGGAAAGGACCAACACGGAGGCGCGGAGAACAGCGGAGGATCACGGAGGAAGCTTTTTTTCTCCGGGATCCTCGTTCTTTTCTCCGGGCCTCCGCGTTGAGCTTTTCGCCTCAAGCGTCAACAGTGATGGGGCCCTGCCAGAATCCCCAGTTATATTGCTTTCCCTCTAGGTGCGTTCCTAATACCCCTGGCCTTCGGCAGCGGCTTTGACTTTCCCTCGGTGGATCCTGAACAGGAGCGTGAAGTAGCCGATGACGATAGGGAAGCCGATGAGCCACCACACCAGGCCGACGCGGAGGCCGTAACCGCCCACGCTGGTGTTCTGCGCAGTGAGGGAATGCGCCGGGCCGTAGGTGGATTTCAGCATCACCGGCCAGACACAGGCGGCCGTGGTCGCGAGGATGCCGAGAATGAAGGCACCGGACCCCAGGAAGGCCAGCAGGTAGCGCTGCTGGGTGATCCCATAGAAGACTGCGGCCAGGCCCGCGAGATAGACCCCGAAGAACAACCAGGCCAGGAAGGAACCGGGGAATTGGCTGTAGATCTCGGGACTCACGGTACGCGTGGCGAAGGTGGCGGCGACCCAGAGGCCCACCACGGCAGCCCAGAGGGGCTTGGCAAGGGCACGGCTGCGCTCGTGCACAGGGCCTTCCGTCTTCCAGGCCAGGAACAGGGCACCATGGGCCGCGATCGTGACCAGTACGAACACGCCGATCAGAACCGTGAACCAGTCCAGGATCCCCACGGGATTCTTCGCGCTGAAATCAGTGAAGAGAGGAATATTGAAGTAGCCGGAGTTGTCCAGGGGCACGCCCCGGATGACATTGGCCAGGGCCGCGCCCAGCAGGATGGGCAGCAACATGCTGGCCATGGCGAAGGTCCGATCCCAGAAGGCCCGCCAGAGATCATCCTGGACATGCGAACGGAACTCGATGGAGATGCCCCGCAGAATCAGCGTCCACACCACCAAGAACATGGCCAGGTAGAAACCGGAAAACCCCGCGGCCAGAGTGCGTGGGAAGGCCAGGAACAGGGCGCCTCCCGCAGCGAGCAGCCACACCTCGTTGCCATCCCAGAAGGGCCCGATGGCGCCGAGCACCTCGCGGCGCTCGGCGTTGGTCTTGGCCACGAAGAGGTGCAGAATGCCCGCGCCGAAATCGAAACCGTCCATCACGGCATAGATGGCGACCATCACGGAGACTAGCCAGAACCAGAGCATTTCCATGGCGATCTCCTCAGTGTCCAGCAGGCGTGGCAGTGGGACCATGCGAGATTTCCCGCAGGATCAGGAACGCGGACAGGAACCAGAGCACGATGTAGAGGCCTGCGAAACCCAGGGACGTGAACACGGTCTGGCCCGCGTGGACCAAGTGACTGGACCCTGCACTGGTGCGTAGGAGGCCATAGATGAGCCAGGGCTGGCGCCCCAGTTCGGTCACCATCCAGCCAGCGGTGTTGGCGATGAAGGGGAACGGGAAGGCCAGCATCAGGACCCAGAGTAAAGGCCGGGTGCGCTCCAGACGCCCTTTCCACAGGAACAGCAAGGCGAGCCCCATGATCCCGATGAAGAGGGTGCCCAGACCCACCATGATGTGGAAACTGTAGTAGAGGAGTTCGATGTTGGTGGGCCAGTGTTCCTGGGGGAAATCGTTCAGGCCCTTCACATTGCTGGAAAAGGAGCCATAAGCGATGAAGCTCAGCAGCCCTGGCATGCGAATGGGATTGTCCAGCTTCTGCTCGGCCAGATTGGGCTGGCCGATGAAGTTGAGTTCAGCGTAGGTCCCACTCTGGAACCGGCCCTCCATGGCAGCCAAGGACACCGGCTGATGTTTAGCCACCAGCTTCCCTTGTTGATCGCCGGTGGGGAACGCCACCAGCAGGCTTGCCAGCAGCCCAACCGCGACCCCCACCTGCAAGGTCTTGCGCGCATGCTCGACGTACAGTCCCTTCAAGGTCCAGTAGGCCGCCACCGCCGTGACGAAGAAGGAGCCCGTCACCACTGCGCCCATCATGTTGTGGAGGTATTCCACAATGGCCCAAGGATTGAGCAGATAGGTCCAGAAACGGGCGAGCTGAAAAGTGCCATCAGGGGCCATCGTGTAGCCCACGGGGTGCTGCATGAAGGCATTGCTGACGATGATGAAGTATCCGGAGAGCCAGCTGCCAGCGAACAGCGCCCAGGCCGCGAGATCATGGAGCTTCGGTCCGATCTTCTGCTCACCCCAGATGAGCAGACCCAGGAAGGTGCTCTCCAAGAAGAAGGCGAACAGGCCTTCCATGGCCAAGGTCTGGCCGATGACTCCCCCGGAAAGATGGCTGAACCGGGCCCAATTGGTTCCGAACTGGAACTCCATGGGGATGCCTGTCACTACCCCGACGGCGAAGTTGATGCCGAAGATGCGGATCCAGAAACGCGCCATATCCCGATAGACCTCGTTCCCAGAGGACCGGCCCAACAGCTTGAAGACGACGATGAACAGTGCCAATCCCATCGTCAGCTGCGGATAGAGATAATGGTAGGCCACCGTGAACCCGAACTGCAGGCGGTGCCAGAAGAGGGGGTCGCCCATGGTGGACTCCTCGGATATGCAGAGACTGATGGGAGCTTACAGAACCCAGGCTACGGAAGCCATCTGAATCCTATGGTTGTGGGACGCTGCCATGGTCAACTCCGTTCCAGTGATCTCCATCACTTTGGTCGGTCTGGGTGGGATGTCCCTGTTTGGTCCAAACGACGCGCTGAGGCAGCGGCATGGCGATGCCCTCCTGCTTGAAGCGAATGAGGATGCGCCGGCGCAATTCCCGGGCGATCTCCCATTGCATGCCAGGCGCAGTCTTGGTGAGGGTCCGGATCGTGCAGCCGGTGGCGTTCATGGTCTCGATCCCCCGAACGTCGGTGGGCTCAAGGACGATAGCGGGTCGGTCCGTCTTGAGCTCCTGGCCCAGGACCTTAAGCAGATCCATGACGCGGTCCACGTCCTGGTCATTGTTGATCTCGACATCCACCAAGGCCCGGGCGTAATCCTTGCTCAAGACCACCACCTGAGTGATGGTGCCATTCGGCAGATAGTGCGCCCGCCCCTCCATGTCCCGGATCTGGGTAATGCGCAGGGTCATGCGTTCCACGGTCCCGCTGTGCTTGTCATCCACGCTGATGATATCGCCCACGCTGAACTGATTCTCCAGGAGCAGGAAGAAGCCCGCGATGATGTCCTTCACCAGGGTCTGCGCGCCGAAGCCCAGGGCCACGCCCGCCACCGCGGAGCCCGCGAGAAGGGGCTGGATATTGACGCCGAATTCCTGCAGGGTCACCAACAGGAAGAATACGGCCACCAGCACCCGCGCCGCATTCTTCAGCACCGAGGCCAGGGTCTCGGCCCTCCGTTCGGCGTCTGAGGTGACATTCGCTTTCCCGTCGTCTACGGCTCTCCGCACGGCGCGAGCCACCAGGCTTACGGCCCAGAGAATGATGAGGCAAGTGAGCAGCACCATGACCAGTTTTTCAAGTTTCGTCCAGCCGACCTGCGCGAACCAGTCAGCTAGCGCGTCCATTCGTGAACCAATGGCCAAACCCATGCAGATACCCTCCTCGATAACCTGTATCACAAACCCGAGAGACCCTCCTATCCGGCCCCAGGGAAGTCGAATCCCACCTTTTTCTGGATGGTTATGATCTGAGCAAAAACTTGTTTAAGCATGCCCTCTTCGATGTTGGTGAGGGCACGCAGCTCGATTTCATTGTCAGCGGCGAGGCCCGTGGTGAGCCGGTCGGCTTGGTGCCGGAGGCGAAGGGCCATGAGGAAGTCGTGGGCCTGGGAAAGATCCTCGTAGCTCGTGCTGGCCAGCACCCCGAGTTCATGCAGCCGGCGCAAGCGATCGAAGGTGCTGGTCTCGTCCACCTTGTGCCTGAGGGCATAGAGCCGGGCGAAATTCACGATGGAAGCCATGGCGTCCTTCACGTTGAAGGTCTTATGACCCTGGGAATCCGTACCCGTCACAATCTTTCCAAAAAACCCGAGGGGGGGTTTGTACTGAAGCGTATCTTGGGCTAGGTGTAGGAAGAAAGGTTCGGTGGAGGCCAGTTCCGTTCGAATATGGGAGCGCAGGGATGAGGCCAGGGATGCCTTCCCATGGACACAGCGAAAATCGAAGAAGGTATTGAACTCCATAAGGTTCTGGGGTTCCGCCAAGCCGATCCACTCGCTGAAATAGCTCTTCCATTGGGCCAGTGGTTGGCACCACCTGGGGTTCCGGGCCATCATCCCTCCTTTGCAGATGGGATACCCGGCCGCTTCCAGCCAGCCGCTGACCTGTTCGCCCATTTCCAGGAGATAGGCCCGCACGTCTTCAAGGGGGGTGCCGGGAGGAGCGTCAAAAACAATGGCTCTTCACGGATTTCCGGGAAAGGCCGCACGGATCTTGAGGAAGAAGTATTCCTCGTCTCTGTATCCGTACGCGGTCCGTTTGATGACTTTGATCTTGTTGTTGACCCCTTCGACGGAGAGCGGTACAGCAGCAGCAGCAGCAGCAGAGGATGGAACCGTGGGGTCCCATCCTCTGTCGCTGTCCTCGGGGAGAACACCCCTGATTCAGCCCGGAAGGGCTAGAACGTCATCTTCACGCCGCCCTTGATGTCCTGGGCATGGTAGTAGGACTGGCCGGCCTGCAGGTCGTAGCTCAAGAAGAGCGATGTCGCCGCAGTCGCGTTGAAGTTAATACCGGCGCCCAGGACGATGGCGTTCCCCTTGGGTTCGGTGGTCTTCACGGAGAAGGGGGCCAGCCCCGAGCCGATGAAGGTGGCCGTGATGTCCCTGGAGTTGTTCTCGAACTCGTGCTGGAAGGCCGCGTGCAGATCCGCGGAGAAGGACGTGCCGCGGAAGGTCAGATGCCCGCCAAGGCGCGCCTGCAGGGAGGTCATGGACTGGTCATTGACCGCCAGGTCTCCACCGACGCTGCCGTGTTCATTGAACCCATTCACGTTCAGATGGACATACTGCAGGCCCGCCAGGGGTCCGGCGGTCAGCTTGTCGTTGATGCTGAAATCCTGGCCGCCGTCCAGATCCAGACCGATCTGGTGGCCCTTGGTCTCGCCGAGGGCGCTGGAGCTGAAGCCAGGGAAGACGATGGCCCGGCTGCTCTTGTATTTGTTGTTGGTATAGGTGAGCAGGCCGTTGCCGTAGAGCCCGCCCTGGCGGTAGCCCGCATAGAGGCCCAGCCCGTAGCTGTCCACATCGGCGGTGCTGCCCTGGGTATCGAGCTTGGCCTGGTCGGTCTTGGTGTAGTGGAACAGACCGCCCAGGGTGAAGCCGCTGCTGACCCGGTAGTCCACTCCCAGCAGGACGCTGTCCGAGGTGAACTTGGCGTCGGAAATGCCATTCCCGGTCCCATCCACCTTGGCGTCCTTGTAGCCGCCACCGAGGAAGAGGTTCCAGCGCTTCTCGGAGAGCTGGACGCTGTTCAGGAAGGCCATGCGCTGGTCCACCTGCTGGGTGAGGGTGGCCATGGTGGCCGTGGCGATGTCCCCATAGAGCTGGTAGCGCTGCGGGGAGAGAGCCTCCACGGCGAGGGGCACGTTGCCGCTTTGGTCCACCGCATTGATCAGGGTGAGCAGCCCGCCCGTGGGATTCACGGTGAGGCTGTCCAGGTTGGCGCCGATCGCACCCTGGTTGGCCGTGAGGCCCTGCTGCTGGTAGGAACTGAGGTTCAGATTCAAGACCAGCGGGTCGTACTGGAAGAGCATTCCGCGCACATGGCAGGTGATCACTCCGTTGACCGGCCCGTACAGGGCACCCTGAGCCTCCAGCTCGTCCCGCAATGCCTTCTGAGCCGCCGCACTGAGGCCCGTGAAGTTCATGTTGAGGACATTGTTGCTGCCGCCGACGGCCCCCACGATCATGCCATTGACGTTGCTGTGGCCGTTCAGGTTGATCGTATTGTCATGGCCCTCGACGTAGATCGCCGTGCCTCCAACACCTGCAGTAATCGTGCCCCAGTTGTTCAGCGTGTTGCCGCTGACTTCGCCTGAACCATCGGAGGTGAAGGACACGCCGATGCCACCGGTGCCGACCGTGATGCTGCCGAAATTGTTCACCGTGTTGTTGCTAACGGTATTGCCGGCGAACCGGATACCCATGCCCTCGCCGCTCTCGATGCCATTGCCGGCGGTAATGCTGCCAGAATTGGTCACGGTGTTGGTGATGACGTTGTCGCCTTTGAAGAATACGCCGATGGACCGGTCGTTGATGGCATCGCCAACGGTGATGCTGCCCACATTCGTGAGGGTATTGTTGATGGTGGTACGGGGGCTGAAGCTATTGAAGACAACCCCTGCGCCATTAATACCGGCCATGACGGTGCCGGTATTATTGACGGTGTTATCGCCAACATGCTCGCCCGCGAAAAGAATGCCGGTTCCCTGATCTCCGGTTGCGATGGTGCCGGCATTGATCACGCTGTTTCCGCTCACGTCACCGAAAGGTTGCTCGACGGCATCGCTCGCCCCGCCCATGGCAGAAATCTTCAGCGATAGTGGGCCGGAGGAGGGGGATAGGAACTGCACTCCCGTTGAATTATCACCTGCGATGATGCTGCCGGTATTGGTCACGCTGTTGGCGAGGGTGCCACTGAAGATATCGCTCTCGAAGGACACGCCATTTGTGCCATTGCCCGTGCTGATGACTCCGGAATTCAGGACAGTATTGCGGAGCGTGGTGTCCGTTCCGTTGCTATCGAAGACAATTCCAGCCTTGCCTTTCTCTCCCACGCTGATGATTCCAGAATTGATCAGGCGGTTGTCGCTGACGGTGGCGCCATAGAACCCCAGTCCCATGAAGGAAGCATCAATGATTCCGGAATTGGTGACGGTGTTGCCGGTGACTTCTTCCACGCCGAGGAAGGTCACACCCATTCCGGAAGTGATCCTTCCGGAATTGGTCACACTGTTGTCGCCCACCGTCATTCCTTCGAAGCCAACACCCATGAGGGCGCTGCTGATGGTTCCCGAGTTGATCACGTGGTTCTGGCTGACGTCGGAGCTGTCGATGTTCTTCGCTTCCTCGCCGCCCACGACGAGGGTTGCCATTCCCTGGAACCCGAACCCAATACCCGCGAAATTGCCACTGATGGTCCCGGAATTGTTCACGGTGTTACTGCTGACGGTCGAGCCAAAGAAGCTGATGCCATCACCGCGGCCATAACCACCGGGACCTGAGATCCCAAGCAGGGCTGCGCCGAAGCCGCCGGAGTCGCCACTGCTGTTTCCGCCTTGGATGAAACCCGAATTGGTGACGGTATTGCCGCTGACGGTCGTGCCCTGGAAGCGGATGCCATCACCCCCGGAGGAGGATCCGCTGCCGTAGTAACCGTCGCCACCACGGATGGTTCCGGAATTGGTCACGGTGTTGTTGCTGATGGTGTCGCCTTCAAGCAGGACGCCATAGCCGCCGTCGGAATCACTGTAGCCACTGTTGACGCCGGTGATGGTCCCGGAATTGTTCACGTGGTTGCCGCTGACGCTGTGGTCGGCTGAATCCCCGCTGAGCGCTTCGAAGCGCATACCGCCATAGCCATCGCCCCCACTGATGGTCCCGGAATTGGTCACCTGATTGCCCGTGACCTCCGAACCCGTGAAGACGACCCCATCGTCATAGGTCCCGAAAATGATCCCAGAATTGGTCAGACTGTTGTCGCTGACGACAAAAGAATTCCCTCGGAACATCACGGCAGGGCCCTCGCTGCGAATGGTTCCGGTGTTGGTGACGCTGTTGTTTCGTACATCGACGTTGTCACCCTCGAAGAGAACGCCCTCATCTCTGGTGCTGCTGATGTTGCCCTGGTTCAGCAGCACGTTGTTGGACATGTCGGTGAAAGTCAGTCTCTCGAAGGACAGGGAGCCCGGTTTCAGGGTCACATTGTTGAAGCCTCCGGTCGCGAGCACGCTCTCCAGACCGGAAAGTCCGGCGCCGCTGCCGAGGATCACCTTGCCGCCACCTGCGGTGGTGCCGGTGACGGTGTAGCCGATCGGTGTGGCAGATTGCCCTTGAGCCACGCTCAGTCCGCAGATGGCCCGTGCCGCCATGACCGCAGTCAAGAGACCCCTAGCTTTAATCATTGTCATGAAACCTCCCCCGAAAGTTGTTCGTCATGGAAGCAGGTCAAGACGTACGCTTGGGTTTGGTTCCATGAGACGCGAATATATAGAGTGTCTTGCCTCCTTGAGGCACTGGCAAGCAGGAAGAGCTATTTATTCACCAAAACAATGGCTAGATGCCGCTTTGGCCCCTGGGAAGAGCATGTAGTATCGAAGTCATCAATAAAAAAAACACATAAATAGATGCGAATGCCGCGACGATGAAAAACGGCGACACCGAAGGTGAGAATGGTTTATGAGGTCTGACACCGCTTGATTTTCATATTGCCCTCCAGGCTCGGACTCTCTCGCCATGGCGGCGCGAAGGTGCCTCGGCCAGATTTTGCGGTTCGGGGCAGCTCGGGTCGAAATCCCGGACGGGGACAAGCCCGGATTGAATTCTGCAAGGAAACTGGCACCGGGCTGAAGCATGATGGATGATTAGATTCTGCTGGAGATCTGGCCCGTGGATGAGGTGAGATGCCAAGGCCACTGCGGCACCACCGTTTGATCGCTCTGCCGATGGACCTGTCTGAAGAAGCCTCCAGCACGAAAGGGTTGCCTGATGAATCCGATCCAGTACCTTTATTTTCGCGCGAAATTTCATTCCGACTCCGTGGCGATCAGAAGATTGGGAAGCGTGCTCACCTATGCCCAGCTGCTGGTGCTTGTGCGCCGAATGGCCTGCAAGCTGAGGCAGCTGGGGATTCGGCCCAACCAGGTGGTTGTCACCTGCTTGATCCAGCAACAGACCGACTGGACCATGGCGCTGGCCTTGATGCACGAAGGTGTCGTCACTTGTTCAAATCACGGATTTGCGCCGGTCCCAGAGGATCTGGAAGCGGATTTCATCATTACGGAGAAAGTCGTACCTGGCAGTTCCCACGGCAAGACCCTGCTGGTGGACGAGGCTTGGTTGAAGGACCTTCCCGCGGTGCCGGAGGACTTCGGTCCCCTATCCTATGGCAGCGGCGCCAGCCTTTTCAGGCTGGTGCTCACTAGCGGCACGACCGGACAGAGCAAGGTCGTTGGCTTATCCGTCGGCGAATTTCTATCACGGTGCATGGACAATACCCAGCCCACCCCCCCTGGGTCGAAGGCAGTCTGTTTGTTCGGGTTGTCCACCATGCTCGGCTTCATGGCGGCGTTCAATAGTCTTTTGTGGGGGGTGACGTACTATCATGCGAATTATTTCAAAGAAGTCATCAACCTGATTGATGCCTTCCAGATCGAGTATCTTTCGGGGTCGCCGAACCAATTGGCTGGTGTTATCGAGGAACTGCAGTGGACCTCGAAGCGACTGACATCATTGGTGATGGTTTGCTACGGTGGGGGTGAGGTTTCGCCCAGCCTGCTCGACAAAATGCGCCGCGATTTGTGCCCCAACGTGACCTGTCGCTACGGTTCCACCGAGGCCGGCGGTGTGTCGATGCTGCTGGTGCACGATCCCAATTGCCAGCGCGGGATGGCGGGCTACGTCTTGCCTGAAGCCGAAGTTCAGATCGTAGATGCGAGCCATACTGCGCTGACCTTCAACGAAGAGGGGCAGATCCGGATCAAGACACCCAGCCTGGTGAAGGGCTATTACAACAATCCCCGGGAGACGAGTCGGTCGTTCAAGGACGGATGGTTTTATCCGGGAGATCGTGGGAAATTTCTGAAGAACGGACTCTTGATTCTATTGGGCCGAGAGAGTGAGCTAATCAATCGGGGTGGGGTCAAGGTCGATCCCATGGCCATCGATCGCTGCATCCAGGATTATCCGGGTGTGCAAGATGCCGCGGCCTTTTCTTTTGAAAATCATCTGGGTCTTGTAGACATCTGCGTGGCGATGGTGGTGCAGAATGAATTCGACCTGAAGGCATTGCAAAAACACATCATTGCTGCGCTAGGGATCGATCGGGACCCATCCGTATTCATGCGAATCAAGGAAATTCCTCGCAATCAAATGGGCAAACCCCTTCGCAAGCAGCTGCAAGACAGCTTCGGGGAAGGGTTGCGCCAGCAGTCGCGGCCAAAGGGCAGCTCCGCAGGGCCTAACCGAGTCTAGATGCGAGTGTTGGGCTCAGGACACGGTTGTTCGCCTGGACGGCAGGAAGCTGATGGAAACGAGGGCGACCACGCACGCGGCCATGACGTACCAGGCGGGGGCGAATCTGCCCCCGGCGCCTGCGGTGAGCCAGGTGAGGATGGCGGGGGCGAAACCACCGAAGATGGTCACTGCGAAGTTGTAGGAGAGCGACATGCCGCTGGAGCGGACCCGGGTCGGGAAGATCTCCGCCAGCGTGGAAGGTGCGACGCCCACGAAGATTGCCACCATGATGCAGAAGCTGGTTTGTACGGCGATCAAAGTGAGAGTGGCATGGGAGACGCTGGCCCAGACGATGGGTGGGTAGACGCCGACCAGCATCAGGCCGGCGCCAAAGGCCAGAATCCTGCGGCGGCCGATGCGGTCTGAGAGAGATCCGGCCATGACGCAAAACAGGACCAGGAAACAGTTGCCGATGAGGGAGGCGGTGAAGGCCTGGCGGCTTTCGAAGTGCAAGGTCTGCTGGAAGTAGGTGGGCATGAAGATGATCAGGGTGTAGACACTGATCGCCCAGAGGATGGAGAATCCGGTGCCGACCAGGAGTTCCCTGGGATGCTCCTTGAGCACGCGAAGCATGGGGGTCTTGAGGGACTTGCTCTCGCGGCGGGTGCGCTCCCTCTCGGCTTCGAAGGCAGGCGTCTCCTGCAGGGTCCTCCGCATCCAGAGGCCCACGGGCGCGATGCTGAGGCCGATGATGAAGGGGATGCGCCAGGCCCAGATTCCGATCGCTTCCTTCGACATGATCAAGGTGACGGCGGTGGCCACCAGGGCTGCCAGGATGTTCGAAATGGCCATGCTGGCCTGGAGCCAGGAGGCGTATTTCCCTTTCTTGTCCGCGGGTGCATGCTCGATGAGGAAGGCCGTGGCGCCGCCCATTTCGCCCCCGGCGGAGAATCCCTGCAGCATTCGGCCGCACACGATTAGGAGGGGCGCGCCGATGCCGATGGCCGAGTAGGGCGGTGCGAAAGCCACCACCGCCGTGCCCAGGGCCATGGTCATGATGGTGAGGGTGAGGGCCGCCTTCCGGCCCGCGTGGTCGGCGTAGGCCCCGATGAGAAGGGCGCCCAGGGGGCGCGCGATGAAGCCGATGCCGAAGGCCATGAAGGCCTTGAGCAGCTGCGTGCCATCACTGGCCTGCTTGAAGGTGCTCTGGGCGATGAACACGGCGAAGAACGCATAGATCGAGAAGTCGTACCACTCGAGGACCCTCCCGATGGAAGCCGCGACGATGGCTCGGTGCCCCGTGTAGAGCGCTTTTTTCACCGGGAGGCAGGGAGCATCCGCCAGGGCTGACGCGGTAGATTGGCTATCCATCAGTTTCTCCTGGGGGCAAAGGGGGGCAAAGTCATCCACGATTCCGCAGGCTGAGTAGAGGGCCGCAATTCGTTTCCTGCAGGCATCTGTTTTGATGGGTTTCCGGCTGCTCAGCGGCAGGATGGTAGAGTCGAGTCTATGCAACCGGGCGCGATACCGTCCAGTAACTGTTGTCTCCCGTTGGACTCGATGCTCAAGACCTGCCGCGTTTTTGGATCCATGATTGCCGCCCTTGTCGTGCTCTCCTGCGGGCACCGAGGGACGGGGAATGCCACGCTGCGTGTCTCCGGCGCCTGGGCGCTCTATCCGCTGATGGTGCAGTGGGCGCAGGAATACCAGAGGGTGGATCCGACCCTCCGCATCGACGTGTCCGCGGGGGGCGCAGGCAAGGGCATCACGGACACGCTGGCGGGACTGGTGGATATCGGCATGGTTTCCCGGGAGATCAGCCCCGAAGCGGCCGCCAGGGGGGCCGTGTTCGTGCTGGTGGCGAGGGATGCCACCTTTCCCATCGTGGTGGATAGTGTGTGGACTGGGAAGTAGTTGGAGATGTTATGAACTTGGAATAGATTGTCAGTCCTGCTTGAGTCCGTTTGTGGGAATGGGCTCAGGGGTGTGCGATTCCCCACAGTCGTGGGCCATGCGGTTTGTAGACCCCAGACGCCAGGCCCGGCGCGAAGAACCGCCTATGCTTCAAGGTGAAGTGCGGTGTGGTTGCGAATCGCTTCGATCCACGGATCAACGAGCTGCGCTCCTGGTTTCAGCGCAATCCTGACGATCGCAGTCATGTGGATAGCGCTCCGGGCGCCGTTAGCTCCGCAGTCAAGTCGGTGATGAAGCTCGCGGCCACGGGAAATTCGTCGTGGTGCAGCAGCAGGCAGTAGTCACCCTTGGCCCGGGCGAGGAGGTCGTTCCAGTTGCCGCAGGCGCCCAGGGACGGCTCGTTTCGGTGGTAGGACAATCCCTCGAAACGCCCCCGGGCCAGCGCCGCTACGGACTCCACCCCAGACGCGGACGAGTCGTCGCCGACGAGGATCTCCACGCCGGTCGCGGAGTGGCCGTCCAGCCCACCCAGGATTCGCGAGACACCTTCCGGATAGTTGAAGGCCGGGATGAGGATGCTGAGGATGGGCACACGGCCTGAGCCGATTGAAGTGGACCCGGTGCTCGCGGGCTGTTCAGGAGGGCTCTTCCGGCCCTTAGGACGGCTGGCCACCGTAGTATTTCCTAATCAATTTTTCGTATCCGTTCACCCCCCTGCGT
>JANYIU010000191.1 GCA_025361955.1 Holophagaceae bacterium | reverse complement strand
AGCTTTTCCCCTTCCGCAATTAGATCCCCTGTCCTTCCGGTTCTGTCATAGGCAATGAACGCTGTTAGCGCCTACTACTCATCTTTAACTTTGTATTTTCCCGCGCAGAAATTACGCTGAAATCTTGCTTATCTGCTACAGGATTGGGCGTTTGGTTTTGAGGGAAAAAGCTCGACGCGGAGGCGCGGAGGGCGACGGAGGCTTGCGGAGGAAGCTGGGTGTACTTTTAGGAATAGAGGCGCAAGGGAGAATCGTCGGGGGAGCCGGTTAGCCATTTCGGGTCTCCTGATCTTCCGGATCAGGCCCCTCCAGGAAGGCGGCAGCAAACGGGTCATCAACTCCCGCACCTGCTCCTTTCCGCGAGCTTCTGTGCTTTTCTTGTCAGTTCTCCGCTAATGCTTTCCCCCAACCTCACGGACGTGACCTCCGGAATTTCCACCGGATCAGGTATCCTCGAAGAAGCCAGATTTCTTTGACCATCGCCTCCGGAGGATCCCTTGCATCACGAACGCATCGCCATCCTGGATTTCGGTTCCCAGTACACGCGCCTGATCACCCGGCGTCTGCGGGAGTTGGGAGCGTTCGGCCTGGTGTATGGCCCCAAGGCCAAGGCCCAGGACATCGCCGGCACTGATCTGCGGGGAGTGATCCTCTCCGGGGGGCCCAATTCCGTGCTGGAAGCCGGGGCCCCTGGTCTGGATCCGGCCATCCTCGAGCTGGGGGTGCCCATCCTGGGCATCTGCTACGGCCAGCAGCTCCTGGCCCGGGATCTGGGGGGGCAACTGCATCGCGCTTCCAAACGTGAATACGGCAAGGCCACCATCCAGGTGACGGATGTCGATAGCGTTCTCTTCCTAGGGATGGAACGGGAGCTGGTGGTCTGGATGAGCCACGGGGACCATGTTGAAAAGGCGCCTGAAGGTTATATCGTCACTGCCAAGACCCCCGGCGTGCCCGTGGCGGCCATGGAGGACAGGGCCAAGCGTCGCTTCGGCATCCAGTTCCACCCAGAGGTCACGCACACAGCCCACGGCAACCTGCTCCTGCTCAACTTCCTCCACGTCTGCAGCATGAAACTGGACTGGAACGCGGGCCAGTTCATCGAGGAGAAGATCAAGGAGACCCAGGCCCAGGTCGGTACCGGCACTGTCGTCCTCGGCCTCTCCGGGGGCGTAGATTCCAGTGTGACCGCCCTGCTTCTCCACAGGGCCATCGGCCGCCAGCTGACCTGCGTCTTCGTGGATACCGGGTTGATGCGCAAGGACGAGATGCGCCATGTGCAGGAATCCTTCGCCCCCTTCGACCTGAACATCCGCTGGGTGAATGCCGCTGCCAAATTCCTGGATGCCCTGGCGAACGTCACCGATCCCGAGCAGAAGCGCAAGATCATCGGGCGGCTTTTCGTGGAGGTGTTCGAACACGAAGCCAAGTCGATAAGCGCCCAATTCCTGGCCCAGGGCACCCTCTACCCCGATGTCATCGAATCCAGCGGCATCGGCGGAGCGGTGCTGGTAAAGAGCCACCATAACGTCGGCGGACTGCCCGCGCGCATGAAGATGAAACTGGTGGAGCCTCTGAGGGAGCTCTTCAAGGATGAGGTTCGCCGCGCAGGCCTGGCCCTTGGCCTGCCCGAGGACATCGTCTGGCGCCACCCTTTCCCCGGCCCTGGTCTCGCCGTGCGCATCCCTGGCCCCGTCACCGCCGAGCGGGTGAAAATCCTCCAAAACGCCGACGCCATCTTCATTGAAGAGCTCAAGGCCAGTGGCTGGTACAAGCTCTCCTCCCAGGCCTTCGCCGTGCTCCTCCCGGTCCAGACCGTCGGCATCATGGGCGACGAGCGCACCTACGAGAACATGTGCGCCATCCGCGCGGTCACTAGTGAGGACTTCATGACCGCCGACTGGGCCCGCCTCCCCCACGAACTTCTGGCGAAGACCGCCGCCCGGATTGTCAACGAGGTGAAAGGCATCAACCGCGTGGTGTTCGATATCACCAGCAAGCCACCCGCGACGATCGAATACGAGTAGGTCGCTGGGAGGATTGCCGTTCGCCCGGGGACTCGATCAGGGGTTTGCCCGGTCTCGCCGCGTAAGCTCAGGGCCGGAACGTTCCCTGGCCAGCTAGGTCCAGTTGTATGGATAACCCCTGGTGCCAATCCATCTCGACGGATCCTGGATTAGCTGCAATCCTTATCTGGTAAGGGTATTATGTCATATCAAATTTGTTTATACAGGAGAGTGCAATGATCCGTTTGGATGGGCAGAATCTAACGGCGGTTAAGCTCGTGGCCATCGCGGCGGGGGCCCAGGTTGAACTGGATCCGAAGGCTCTGGTCAAGGTGGCCGAGAACCGGAAGGTCATCGATCGGATCCTGGTCGAAGGCCGCACGGTCTATGGCATCAACACGGGCTTTGGGCAGTTCGCCACGGTGGTGATTCCCCCCCACCAGCTGCTCCAGCTTCAGCTGAACCTGATCCGCAGTCACGCTGCGGGCGTGGGGACTGCCTTGCCCCCGGATCAGACTCGCGCCCTCATGGCGGCCCGCATCAACTGCCTACTGAAGGGCTATTCCGGCATCCGCCCTGAGCCCATCCAGCTCCTGGCCCAGTGCCTCAATCAGAACATCGTCCCGGTGATCCCTTCCCAAGGCAGTGTTGGCGCTTCCGGCGATCTGGCGCCCCTGGCCCACATGGCCCTGTTGCTGGTGGGTGAGGGCCTGGCGTGGGCCGACGACAAGCACATTCCTGGTGGTGAGGCGCTCAAGAAGGCCGGGCTCACGGCCATTCAGCTCCAACCCAAGGAAGGCTTGGCCCTCATCAATGGCACTCAACTCATCACCGCTCTGGGCAATCTGGCGGTGGCGCGGCTGCGGGAACTCATCCCCCTGTCCGACGAAATCGCCGCATTAAGCCTCGAAGCCCTGCGCGGTAGCCGTTCCGCCTTCGATACTCGCATCCACGAAGCTCGCCCGCATCCCGGCCAGCTCGAAGCGGCTGCTCATATGCGCGAGCTCCTCGGCACCACCAGCGAGATCGCCGAGAGCCACCGGGACTGCGCGCGGGTGCAG